>NZ_WUUU01000018.1 GCF_009831555.1 Halobacterium bonnevillei
GCTGCCGGCGTCATCATCGGCGTCCGTCGGCGCTTCATCGACGGCCGGCTCGGCGGCCTGTTCGGCGGATGGTTCTGCGCTGGCGTCGGCGGACTCGGCGGCCGTTTCGTCGTCGGCCTCGGCGTCGGGCACGTCGAAGGTGACGATGACCGAGTCGACGTCGACCACTTCGCCCTCGTCGGCGTGGAGTTCCGTCACGGTGCCGTCGTAGGGGGACGGCACCTCGACGACTGCCTTGTCCGTCTCGACGTCCGCGAGCGTCTGGTCGGCCGTGACGTCGTCGCCCTCCGCGACGAGCCACGAGACCAGTTCCCCTTCCGCGATACCCTCACCTAGGTCTGGGAGTTCGAACTGCTGCTTGGCCATACACGGTACGCGTCGGCCGGCCCTTTCAGTATTTCCGTAGCGCTCGTATTTCCGTCAGGAACAGCGATTGACCCGCCGCACGAAGGACAGCAGCGGCCGAAGGGTGAAAATCGAGGCGGCCTACACCGACAGCGCGTCCTCGATGGCGTCGAGGATGCGCGGCGGGTGCGGGAAGTAGTAGTCCTCCATCGAGAGCAGCGGCACCGGCGTGTCGAAACCGGTGACGCGCTCGACGGGTGCTTCGAGGTACATCAGCGCCTCGTCGTTGATGTGGGCGACGATGTCCCCGCCGACGCCGTGACTGCGCGGGCCCTCGTGGACGACGACGGCGCGACCGGTCTTCTTCACGGACTCCACGACCGTCTCGGTGTCCATCGGCGAGATGGTTCGGAGGTCGATTACCTCGACGTCCGCGTCGGCCTCGTCGGCGGCGTCCAGGGTCGGCGGCATCATCGACCCCCAGCTGACGACGGTGAGGTCCGAGCCTTCCCGGCGGACGGCTGCCTCGCCGAGCGGGACCTCGTAGTCCTCCTCGGGGACGTCGTCGCGGAACGACCGGTAGATGCGCTTGGGCTCCATGAACAGCACCGGGTCGGGGTCGCGAATCGACGCGAGCAACAGCCCCTTCGTGTCGTGGGGCGTGCTCGGCGCGACGACCTTCAGGCCGGGGATGTGGGCGTACGCGCCCTCCATGCTCTCGGAGTGGTGCTCGAGCGCGCGCACGCCGGCGCCGTACGGCATCCGGACGACCATCGGCGCGGAGAGCGCGCCGCGGGTCCGCCAGCGGATGCGGCTCGCGTTCGTGACGAGCTGGTCGAACGCCGGCGGCAGGAACCCGGAGAACTGGATCTCCGCGACCGGCCGGTAGCCGTACATCGCCAGCCCCGTCGCGGCGCCGACGATGGCGATCTCCGACAGCGGCGTGTCGACGACGCGGTCCTCGCCGAACTCCTCGAGGAGGCCGTCCGTGGCGCGGAACACGCCGCCGCTCTCGGCGACGTCCTCGCCGAACACGACGACGTCGTCGTCGGCGGCCATCTCCGTGTGTAGTGCGTCCTTGACTGCTTCGACGATAGTTGCCTGCATGGTCACCCCTTGGGCCGCTGTTCGATGTAGTCGTACAGCTCCGGACGGCGCTCGAGGAGGTCGCTGAACTCCTCTGACTGGCGCTGGAGGTCCGGGGGCAGCTCCGCGTAGACGTGCGCGAAGATCTCCTCGACGCCGCGTTCCTCGAACGCGTTGGCTTCCTCGAGGGCCGCGTCGAACTCCGCGTCGATCTCGGCTTCGATGGCGTCGTGGTCGATGTCGTCCCACAGCCCTTCGGCTCGCAGGAACTCGCGGTACCGCTCCAGGGGGTCGGCGTCCTCCCAGGCATCGACCTCCTCGTCGCTGCGGTAGCGCGTGGGGTCGTCGCTGGTCGTGTGGGCGTCCATCCGGTACGTGACGGATTCGACGAACACTGGTTCGCCGTTCCGGACGCGCTTGCGCGCCTCGTTCACTGCCTCGTAGACGGCGAGGACGTCCTGACCGTCGACGCGGATGGCGTCCATGCCGTAGGCGAGCGCTTTCTGGGCGAGCGTGTTCGCGCCGGTCTGCTCCTCGGCGGACAGCGAGATGGCGTACTGGTTGTTCTGGCAGTAGAACAGCGCGGGCACCTCGAGCGCGCCCGCGAAGTTAATCGCCTCGTGGGCTGCGCCCGTGGAGGTCGCGCCGTCGCCGAGGTACGCGGTGGCGATTGCGTCGTCGCCGCTGAGGTCCATGCCCCACGCGAGGCCGGCGACCAGCGGGAGGTGCGACCCGATCGAGATCGCGATCTGGCAGTTGTGTTCGGCGAACGACTGCTGTCCTTCCTCGATGCCGCGCCAGAACATGATCATGTCCTTCATCGGGACGCCGCGCATGAACATCGGCGTCCACGCGCGGCCGACGTACAGCCAGTCGTCGGGCTGGAGGGTGTACGCGCTGCCGATGATGCTGGCTTCCTGGCCCCTGGTCGACCCGAAGGTCCCGAGTTCCCCGCGCCGCTGGATGTTCACCATGCGCTTGCTGAACACGCGGTCGGTCAGCATCCACCGGTAGAGGTCCTGGAACTGCTCGTCGTCCAGGTCGGGGACCTCGTCGGCGTCGTAGGACCCGTCCGGTGCGACGACCTGGTGGGTGTCGACCGAGAGGTCGTCCTGCGTCAGGAACCGGGGTTCGCCAGCACTCACCGTGGCGTTGGCTGGATGTTCCGTTGGTTCGTTCTCGCTCATTCGACGACTATCGCAAGGAGAGGCGGGTAAATAAATGCGGGGGTGGCGCCAGCGACTCCGTCACGGGCGGCCTCCTCGACGTCCTGTGCCGCAGGAGTGTTCAGACGACCGGCCCAAAGTGGCCTGGCGCGCAACGGGGCTCGAGTAAAAGTTTATTGTAGGGCCTCCCCACCTGTGGTGTATGGTGGAACATGCCACTGTGGTGCGGGGATGATTGACCCCAAGGAGCACACTGTCGTCGACTGCGACTGGCACTACGCCGACACGTTCACGCAAATTGCACCGTACATGCCCGAACCCTGGAAGACGAAGTACCAGAAGAGCGGGTTCGGCGACACGGGCGTCAAGCAGAACCTCGCCGCGTTCTTCCCCGCCTCGACGGGGAGTCGCGCGAACTACGGGAAGATCCAGCGAGAGTTCTCTGAGTACCCGGACGGCGGCGACACCAAGGAGGACGTGGTCGCGGGGATGGACGAACTCGACATCGACGTCTCCCTCCAGATTTCGCACCTCATCCTCGCGATGGGCGGTGTGACCGCCGACGACCGGCGCGTGGAGTCGTTCGTCAAAGGGTACCTCGACTACATGCTGGAGGAGGTCCTGGACCCCGACGAAGGTATCTACGGCCTCGCGCCGATGCCGTACCACGACATCGACGCCTCGATGGACGTTCTCGATCGCGTGGAAGACGAGGAAGCCATCACGGGCGTCGTGTTCGTCACTGCGGGCGCCAGTCCGCCCCTGGGCAACCGCAAGTACGACCCGATCTACGAGCGCTGCGAGGAGATGGGGTATCCGGTTGTCTACCACACTGGCGGCTCTGGCCTGGACGAATACGTGCGCGCCGGCTACCAGGATATGATCGAGACGCACACGCTGGGTTTCCTGGAGTCGAACATGTCCCAGATCGTCAGCGTCGCGAGCCAGGGCGTCCCCGAGAAGTTCCCGGACCTGGACATCGTGTTCATGGAGTCCGGCGTCACCTACATCCCGGGGCTCGTCAGTCGACTCGACGAGGAGTACCTCAAACGGTCGGAGGAAGCCCCATTGCTGGAGAAGCGCCCCGGAGAGTACATCACGGACTTCTACTTCGGCACGCAGCCACTGGAGGTGTCCGCACGCCCCGACCTCCTCGAACTGTGCTTCGACATGATCGGAACCGACCGACTCCTGTACGCCTCTGATTACCCACACTGGGACTTCGACAGCCCGAGCGTCATCACTGACCTCCCGATGATCGACGACGAGGACAGGAAGGACATTCTCGGCCGGAACGCCCTGGAGGTGTTCGACCTGTGAGCGCCGACGGACGCGTCGAAGTCGGGCCAGCGGCGGGGTTCGAGAACGGCGACGCCGAAATCGTGCAGGTCGGCCGGGTGGAGGTTGGCGTCATCAAGGCCGGCGGGGAGTTCTACGCGCTCCGCAACGAGTGCCCTCACGACGGCGGCCCAGTCTGCGAGGGGATGGTCGAACCCCGCCTCGTCGGCGAGTGGAGCGGCCCGGGCGAGCGTGTCGAACAGCACTACGACGACGACCAGTGCATCGTGTCGTGTCCGTGGCACGGCTGGTCGTTCGACGTGCAGACGGGCGAACACATCGGGGACGACGGCTACGTCCTCCCGATGTACGACGTCGTCGTCGACGACGGGGTCGTGTACGTAAACGAAGGCTAACCGGTTCCCCGCTGCCGCTGTCCGCGCGGCGCTGTCGTGTCTCGAACCCGCCCACGGCGCGGCGATAGCGGCTGGAAACTGAACGGTAGAACCTCAGCGAGGATTCGTACCTAACAGTTCTTGTCGAAAATAACTTGGATAGGTAACTTTTTGTGGGTCGAGTGTGGGTCATGGTACAATGCCGCAACAGAGCACCAACAGGCGGACGTTTCTCAAATCGGGTACAGCTGCCGCGGCTGTCGGACTCACCGGCGTCACCGGCTGCCTCGGCGGCGGGGGCGGCGGCGTCTCCGACCTCAGCCTCGCGTTCACCGTCCCGGTCGAGAATCTCGGGTCGCTGTTCGACATCGAGGACCTGCGCAACGAACTGACGAACGTCGGCGAGGAGTACGAACTCAGCGTCACGCGCAACGAGAGCACGCCGGACTCGCTGAACTCGATGGCCGCAGGCGAGGTCGACATGGCCCTGCTCACCACCGTGAGCTACGGGTCCGCGGTCAGCGAGGAGGCGGTCCCCGGCAACATCTCGATGATCTCGACGGACTTCTGGGACGCCCACCCGGACTGGTACGGGTTCACCCTGTACGCGCACCCGGACACCGGCATCGAAGCGCCCGCGGACCTCGAGGGCGCGAAGATCGGCGTCAACGCGCAGGGGACCGGGACGCACGCAGTGATCGCGAAGGCACTCCGTTCGGCCGACATCGACCCGGAGAACGGCGCCGAGATCGTCGAACTGCCGTTCCCGTCAATCACGTCCGCGCTCAACGACGGGCGCATCGACGTCGCAATCTATCCGGCGCTGTTCGCGGTCGGCGCGCGCGCCGAAGGGTTCACGCCGGTGGTCAGTAGCCAGGACCTCTGGGACAGCGAGTACCCGTTCGCCTACACGGTCGCGTCCAACGACTCGCTGGACAACAAGTCCGACGCGATCGAGCTGTTCGGCGAGGACCTCGCGGAGCTCGTGGAGTACTGCTACGACAACCGCTCGGAGGTCGTGACGAAGGCAGCCGAACACTTCGAACTCCCGGAGCCGGTCGTCGACGGCTTCTTCCTGAACAACAACGACTACTACCGACAGGACATCACCATCGACATGGACCGCCTCCAGAGCACCATCGACGAACTCGTCGACCTCGGCTTCCTCGAGGAGTCCTTCGACGTCTCCGAGTACGCGACCAACGACTACGTCCCCTCGATCAACTGACGCAATCTGTCCGCTCATTTGACGGACCACGTTTAGGGTCCGTTCTGGCACAGCCGGTCCGGTCCCCGGATCGTTGCATCGCGGAAATTCTGGCACCGATAGCCACCACTGGAAGCTACGCGTCGTGTATCACTAACCCAGTCGCTCCGCCGGGGAGTACGGTCGTCGATAACTCCACGAGAACGGGGTGCCGTGAAACCCGCGACGGCTACGTCCAGCGCAGCAGATAGCCACGGACCACGCGCAGCGAACGGTCCAGCGCGAGCCCGACGAGCATAATCGCGATGATCGCCGCGTACGTCTGCGTCGACTGGAACGACCGCACGCCCTGGATTTCGAGGGCGCCGAGACCGCCGCCGCCGGCGACCATCTCGAAGACGAACGTGATGATCAGCGACAGCGGCAGTGCGATCTGTAATCCGGTGACGATGCCGGGCGCGGCCGCCGGCATGATGACTCGCCAGAGCAGTTTCCAGTCACTGGTCCCCATCATGCGCGCCGCCCACACGAGGTTCTGTTCGACCTGCCTGGCGGCGTCCCGGGCGTTCACCGCGATCGGCCAGAACGTGCCGACTGCGACCATGATGATCTTCGAGGTGTCACCGATGCCGAACCACAGCATGAATACCGGGATGAGCGCGATGATCGGGACCGGGTACCCGATCTTGATGATCGGGTCGAAGAACCAGTCGCGACACGGTTCCGTGCGCTCAGGATGCCAACGATCACGCCGAACACGGACGCGATGGCGAGTCCGAGGAACGCGCGCTTCAGCGTGAGGTACGCGTTGTCCAGCATCTCGCCCGATTGCGTGAGTTCGACGAACCTCGCGAGTACGTCCGACAGCGGGGGCAGGAAGTAGTAGTGGATGTACCCCATCTGCGTGACGACCTCCCAGAGCACGAGCACCAGGATCAGCGAGTACAGCGACTTCAGGACGTCGAGGACTGTCGACGTGTCGAACCGCTCGAGGTTCACGTCCATACTAACACCCGTTCACGGAGGATTTCGTACCCGCGGACGGCGAAGAACGCCACCGCGGAGATGATGACGATGTTCGCGAACATCGTCGGGTAGTTGCCGACCTGTCCGGCAGTGAGGATGAGGTAGCCGATGCCCTTGTCGGAGGCGATGAGTTCCGCGCTCACGAGCGCGATGAACGCGATGGGAATCGCCTGCCGGACGCCCGTGAGGATCTCTGGGATTGTCGCGGGAATGACGACCTTACGGAACAGCTGGCGGCCGTCAGTCCCCATCATCTTCGCCGCCCACACCAGGTTCTTGTCCACGTTCTCGGCGGCGTTGTACGCGTTCAACACGATGGGGAGCAGGCACGCCAGGAACACGATGAGGACCGCGGTCTCGGTGCCGACGCCGAGCCACAGGATGGCCAGCGGCACGAGCGCGGTCTTCGGAATCGGATACGTCAGCGCGAGCAGGACCTCGAAGAAGTCCTCGACCGGGTCGAGGCGAGCCATGCCGATGCCGAGAAGGACGCCGACGGCGATACTCAGTCCGAGTCCGACACCGATCCGGAACAGCGACGTGAACAGGTGCGAGTACACCTCGCCGGAGACGATCAGTTCCTGGATCTCTCCGACGACGCGCGTCGGCGGCGGGAGGATCTCGGCGGGCACCGCGGTGCCGCTGGCGTACTCCCAGAGGACGGTTAGAATGACGAGCGGAATCCAGTCGAAGAGAAACTTTCCGGCGCGCAGCAGTGGCGCGGGGACCGCATCGACCGAGCGGACGGACACGTTGCTCACGGTTACGGTTGCACCTCGGGTTGCGTTTCCTCCCTGAGGGACTTCCAGACGTCGTTTTTCGTCTCGGTGAACTCGTTGCTGGTGATGATCGCCTCGCGCGTCTGCGAGCGGTCGAGGTCCACCTTGGTGACGTTCTTCTTCGTGCCGGGGTGACGGGTCATCACCATCACGGTGTCCGAGAGGTAGACCGCCTCCTCGACGTCGTGGGTGACGAACACGACGGTCTTGTCGAGGTCGCCCCAGATGTCGATGAGTTGGTCCTGCAGAGACTCCCGCAGCGGCTGGTCGAGCGCGCCGAACGGCTCGTCCATCAACAGAATCTTCGGGTCGTAGGCGAGCGTGCGAGCGAGCCCGACGCGCTGTTTCATGCCGCCGGAGAGCTCCTTCGGGTAGTTGTCCTCGAACCCACTGAGGTCCATCATGTCGATGTACTTCTGGGCTCGGGAGCGGCGTTCCTCCTTCGTGTACCCCTGTTCTTCGAGGCCGTAGGTGACGTTCTCCATGACGGTCCGCCACGGGAACAGCGCGTAGTCCTGGAAGACCACACCGCGGTCCGTGCCCGGGCCGTCGATGGGATCGCCGTCGACCTCGATGGAGCCGGAGGTCTCGTCGAGGAAGCCCGCGACGAGGTAGAGGAGGGTGCTCTTTCCACAGCCGCTCGGGCCGACGATGCTGGCGAACTCGCCGCCCTCGATGTCGAACGAGAGGTCCTTGATAGCGGTCGTGCGTTCAGCGCCGTCGTCGTAGACTTTCTCGAGGTTGGAAATCGAGACGTGGCCGTCGAGTGTGCGTTCAGTCATGCGTCGAGGGAACGGTGAGAAAGGCGGATTGAGGTGACGCCCGTTTGTCTGTCACGGCTCGGTCGTCAGACGAGGAGGGCGCTGCCGCCGTCCCTGCGTTCGCGGGACGGCGGCCGTCCCCGTGTGGCTGCAGCCCACACTCACTGTGGTGGTGTGTCACACTCCTGTAGTAGCGGTAGTTGTATAAAAAATTTTCCCGAGAGGCAATCCTACACCCCGCTCAACGGACGTTTCGGCGGGTCGACGGGTTCAGGTTGCCTCCTGGGAGTTCCCGGAGCTCCCCCGCCACAACAGCGGGTTCACCGCGACCGTGCTCCAAGCGCTCACTCCGGTGCGATGAGCTCCACTGGATGACGGTTCTCCGGCGGGAGCAGGGACGCCAGTTGTTCGTGACAGGAGGCCCCGCTTGCAACCAGCTCCCGGCCTTCGACGCCCGCGTCCTCGAATTGGCCCGCCAGCGTCTCGCCGACGTCCACGCTGAGCTCGTAGTACTCGGACTTGTAGCCGAAGCTGCCGGCCATCCCGCAGCACTCAACGTCGGAGGTCACGACGTCGTACCCGAGGCGCTCGAACACCGCCTCCGTGTACTGGTCGACGTCGAGCGTGCGCTGCTGGCAGTGGCTGTGGTACGCCACGTCGCCGCCCGCGGCGAGCACGTCGGCGTCGCCGCCGTTCTCCAGGAGGCCGTAGACGTACTCCACGACCTCGTAGCTGTTCTCGGCCAGTCGGCTGGCGCGTTTCCCGTCGAGCAGGCGCTCGTACTCGCGACGGAACGCGGCGAGGTCGGAGGGTTCGACGACGACGACGTCCCGTCCCGAATCGAGGTAGGGGTCGAGGCTGTCGGCGACGCGCGCGGCGTTCTCGCGCGCCGTCGCAATCATCCCCTGGGAGAGCGGCGCGCGTCCGCTCTCGTGGCACGGGGCGACGGTCACGTCGACGCCGAGCGCCTCAAGCGTCCGGACGGCGGCCTTCCCGCGGTCCACGAGCACGTAGTTCGTGTACGTGTCGGGGTAGAGGACGACCTCCCGGTCGGCGTCGCCGGCGGTCGCGAGCGGTCCCGGGACTCGAACCAGTCGACGAGCGTCTCGCGGCGGAACGCGGGGAGGTCGCGGCGGCGGTCGACGCCGGCGACTCGCTCCATGATCGCCCGCGACGGCCCCCAGTCGGCGAGCCAGTTCGAGACCGGCGCGGTCGCCGAACCGAGTTTCGCGAGCGTTCCGAAGTTCCCGAACAGGCGCTTCTGGAGGTCCAGGCCGCCCGGGTCCGCGTCCGGCGTCAGGCCCTCGACGAGCCAGTCGAACTCCTGGTCGTCGCCGCGGTTGATGCGGTCGCGGACGACGGTGTTGATCCACGGAATGTCGATTTTCACGGGGCAGGCGTCCACACACCGCGAGCACCCCGTACAGAGGTCGTTGAACTCCGCCGCCGAGTCCAGCCCGTGGACGCCGGCCTCCCAGCCGGTCGCGATGCCGCCCGTGTACGTCTCGCCGCCGAACGCGTGCCCGCCGACGTGCTGGAAGTTCGCACACGAGTTCGCGCACGCGCCGCAGCGGATGCAGTACAGCGTCTCCCGGAGTTCGTCGTCCTCGCGCATCTCCGTGCGGCCGTTGTCCAGCAACACGAGGTGGAACTCGCGGTCGTCGGAGGCGCCGTCCAGTGGCTCGTGCGGGTTCTCGAAGTCCACGACCGGCGAGTCGACGGGCGGCGTCAACAGCGAGAGGTAGGTCGCGATGTCCTGGCCGCCGGCGGCGCGCGCGATGAGTTCCGCGAACGGCGGGAAGTCGTCGAGACTCGGAATCAGCTTCTCGACGCCGGCGATGGCGACGTGTGTATCGGGCGTCACCGCGCACTTCCGGGCGTTCCCCTCGTTGGTCACGAGCGCGAGCGTGCCGGACTCCGCGAACACGAAGTTCGCGCCCGTCATCCCGACGTCCGCCGCTCGGATCTGGTCGCCGACGTGGTCGCGGGCGAACTGCGTGAGGTCTTCGGCCGTGTCCAGGGGTTTTCCGGTGTCGAAGTGGGCGTTGAACAGGGTCGCGATGTCGGCCGTGGACTTGTGGAACGCGGGGCCGACGAGGTGGGAGGGCGCTTCGTCCGCGACCTGCAGGACGAACTCCCCGAGGTCCGTCTCGCAGACGTCGACGCCCGCGGCCTCGAGGGCGTCGTTGACCTCGATCTCCTCGCTGGTCATCGACTTCGACTTCGCGAGGAGGTCGGCGTCCTTCGACTCGGCGACCGCCGTGATGTACTGGTTGGCGTCCGCCGCGTCATCGGCGAGATACACCTCGCCGCCGTTGGCTTCGACCTGCTCGCGGACGGTTTCGATGAGGTCGGGGAGTTGCTCGATGGCGTCCTCCTTGATGCGTCGTGCGGCCGTTCGGAGGTCCTCGATGTCGTCGCGCGTGGCGTTGGCCTCCAGCCGGCCGTCGTTGACGTGCGTCGTGTTCTCGAAGACGGCGTCGCCTTCCGTGTCGAGGAGGTGGCGGATGTGCTGGGCTTTCTCACGCCGGCTCATCGGTCGGTCACGACCACCGCGTGGACAGTCTGCGGGCCGTGCACCCCCGTTACCAGTTCTCCCATGTCGGCAGTCGCGCTCGGACCGGTCGCGAGAACCGCCGTGTCGCGTCCCGCATCGAACTCGTCGCCGAGCCAGTCGACGGCCGCGTGGACGTCGGCGTGGAGGTCGCTGGCGCACACCACGCCGACGTGTTCGCGGGGATAGAGGCTCACCGGCTCAGTCCCGGCCTCGTCGGCCTGGATGACGAAGCTCCCGTACTCGACGATGCCGCCGTGGACGCGCGTGACGCCGGTGGCAGCGTCCGACAGCAACTGCGGAGTCGGCGGCGTCTGCACCGTCGTGTCGTCCAGCGAGACGCCGTCGATACCGAGCGGTGCACCGACGGCGGGGTCGTCGACGACGTCGTCCAGTACGGCGGTGAGGTCGGCGACCTCGGTGCGCGTGCACGCGACGTCGGCGCCGTCGAGGGAGGCCGCGAACTCGTCTATGGTGTCCGTTCGCATTGGCCACAATTGGGCCGAGGTCGGGCTTATGTCTACCGGTCACCTGTGAGTCCGGTGGTCGGCCGAGACCCGGTCACTCCTCGGTCATCACCGTGACGACGGGCGCCGTCGCGTTCAGGAGGAACGACTGCGTCGCACTCCCGAAGACCGCCTTCCCGACCGGCGTGCGCTTCCGACCACCGATGACCAGGTAGGACGGGTCGTGTTCGTCGGCGACCTCGAGGACTTCGCCGACCGTTTCGCCCACGCGTCCGACGAAGGAGACCGACTCCGGGAGGTCGTCGACGGTCTGTTCGAGGACGTCGCGAGCAACGCCCGCAGCGTCCCGGCGCGCCTCGTCGATTGAGTACGACGTCTCGTTCGTCGACCCGTAGTTCGTCCCGGTCCCCGTGAGGTATCCGACGCGGGACGTCTGATCGGTATCTGCGCGGGACTCGTAGGTGTCCTGCGGCATCACGTGCACGACAATGAGTTCCTCCCCGTACTGCGTCGCAAGGTCTGCGCCGACAGCTGCGACCCGGTCCGGGATCTGCTCGCCGTCGACTGCTGCGACAACTGCCATGAAGCCTGGTTTGCAGGGGAGATACAAAAGCCTACACCCTGGTCCTCGGGAACCGGGACTGCGCCGCTACCAGCCGCTTCGGCACTACTTATTTACCGATACCGGGGAATACGGGAGGTATGGCAGGAACAATCGACGAACACGAGACCGAACACCTCACGCCGTCGCTGGAGCACGTCCTGGACCTCGACATCGAGGTTGCGGACCCTCTGGTCGTCGGCGACACCGGCGACGGGGAGCGCCGCATCATCCAGATTACCGACGGGACCGTCTCGGGGCGATTGAACGGACACGTCCTCCCTGGCGGCGCAGATTACCAGTTGTTCCGCGAGGAGCGACCGACCGAGCTCGTCGCGAAGTACGCCTTCGAGACGGACGGCGGCGCCCGCGTCTACGTGGAGAATCGGGGCATCAGAGTCACCGACCCCGAAGACAGCCGCCGACTCCGGGACGGCGAGGAGGTAGATCCCGAGGACGTCTACTTCAGGTCCGTGCCGGAGTTCGAGACGGCGGACCCGTCCCTCGACTGGCTGTCCGATAGCGTGTTCGTCGCGACCGGCATCCGGCAGCCGTTCGGCGTGAAACTTGCGGTCTATCGCGTGGGCTGACACAGCCGATAGTCGATAGTCTGCCACCATCTCGTTCGCGCCCACTTCATATCAGTCTACAGGTGCGTTTTCGGTCCACTCAGATTGAATATGCGTCCACGCGTCCGCGTTGGTTCGGGGCGATTCCTGGTGGCCGACCCATATGGTCCGGGACAGTTGCGCGTGACGGTTTGTCGACACGCCATCGACGCGACACACCTGAGGAACCCGCTTCACGATAGAGTGGACCCAACACCGCCGACAAATGCCTCGTCAGTCCGGCTCGCGACAGTCCGGTTCTGAGAGGACACCCACGACGTATCGGGACGGGTCGAAAACCTGGACGCAAGGAAAACCTGAACGCACCGAGAATCCACGAGGCCGAGATCAATCGAACGCCCGGGATTCGGGGATATATCAACAGACACAATATTCAGTACTATTGGTTTGTGTAGCCCCGAGCGGGAGTTACACGCAGTGCTCCTGCAGGAGACCACCGTCGACGCCGGTGGCGGTTGCAAGTCGTGTGGTGTCACCGCTCAAGCGGACGGACGGTGGAGCTAATGCTGGTAACCGGAGCGGGATATTTCGCACACAACTTCCCCAATTATAACGGAAAAGTTTAACATCAAGTTCGTATTCGGTAGTGGCATGGACACATCTGACACAGGCCGCACCAGGCGGTCGTACCTGAAAGCAACTGGCGCGGCGAGCGCAATCAGTCTGACCGGACTCTCCGGCTGTACCGCATTCGGCGGCGGAGACGGCGGGTCGGACACGGTCGTCATCGGGGCGGCCGTACCGGAGACGGGGCGGCTGTCGTCGGTCGGCAACGAGATGCTTCGCGGGTACGAACTCGGCGTCGAGATGATCAACGAGAACGGCGGCATCGACGGCCAGGAGGTCGAACTGGTCGTCCGGGACGACGAGAGCGACCCGACGCTGCTCCGCCAGCAACTCCAGGAGATCACCAGCAACCACGACGTGGACGTGATCTGGGGGAGCTTCTCCAGTCCGCTCGTCATGGCGGGCAGCGCGTACGCCGAGGAACAGGGGATTCCGTTCCTCGCCGTCGCGACGTGTTTCGAGAAGCCACTGCGGGACGGCTCGAAGGAGTGGACGTACACGCCGTTCCCGAAGACCCGGGACGTGACTCGTGCCACCCGCGGACTGCTCGAACTGATTCCCGAGAGCGAACGGCCGCAGCGCGTCGGCATCTGGGAGGAGAACTCCGGGTGGGGCGAAGAGATGGCCGAAGCATGGGACACGAAGCTCTCGGAGGCCGGCTACGACGTCGTGATGCGGGAGAGTTACAACGCCGGCAACCAGGACTTCTCGACGCTCATCTCGCAGTCCGACAGCGCGGGCGTCGAAGCACTGGTCGCGTGCCCACAGCCTCCGGACGGCATCACGGCCATGACGCAGCTCCGCGAGAGCGGCTACATGCCCGAATTCGTCGAGTTCGTTCGCGCCTCCGACCCGCAGGCGTGGTGGTCCGCGCTGAACGAGGCCGGCAACTACGTCACGATGTGCCCGGGATGGGCGCCAGGGATGACCGGGAACGGGAACGAAGAGCTCCTGAACGCGTACGACGAGGCACACGGCGGCACCCCGCGCGTGATGGTCGGCGTCGGCTACAATCTCGCGCAGACGACGGAACAGGCCATCGCCGGAGCGGACGAGGTCGCCCCCGAGGGCATCCGGTCGACGCTCGACGACGAGGAGTTCAACACCGTCATCGGCGACTTCGGCTTCGACGAGTACGGAATGCCCGAGCAGGGCCAGCTGTCTGCGGCGAGCGCGCAGTGGTGGAACGGCGAACAGCGCCTCGTCTATCCGCAGACCGATTCCGCCGCGGACCTCCAGTTCCCCATCGAGTGAAGACGCGGTCAGCACACGTCCTCGCCGTCCAACCGGTTCCGGGTTCCAGTCCCATCGGCGGCGGTCGCAAGCAACAATTTGCCCGAAAACAGCCGGTAACACGCACGTAACCACCGACTCTCGCTGCCGGTGGCCGTAGTTTTATCTCGTTCGTCGCGTAGTTTTACACGTCATGGCAGTCCAGCACACAGTCGCGAGTGAGTACATCGAACAGTACATCGACGGAGCGTGGGTCGGCGCCGAGAACGGCGAGACGTTCGCCGTCGAGGACCCCTCCACCCGGGAGGTCATCGCGGAGGTTCCCGCGGCGATCGAAGCGGACGTCGACGCAGCGTACGAGGCCGCTGCCGCAGCACAGACTGAGTGGGCACACCACCCGCCGGCGGCACGCGAGGAAGTACTCCAGGGCGTGCTGCACGGCATGCAGGAGCGGTCGGCGGAAATCGTCGACCTGCTCGCTCACGAGGCGGGCGGCTCCCGCATCATGGGCGAGACGTCGGTCCAGATCGCGTCCGACCAGGTCGCGGAGGCCGCCACGCTCCCGCGGCGGATGAAGGGCGAACACGCCCAGTCGAACATCCCCGGCAAGGAGAACATCGTCGAGCGCGAACCGAAGGGCGTCGTCACCGTGATTACGCCGTGGAACTTCCCGCTGAATCTCACGCTGCGGGCGGTCGCGCCCGCGATCGCGGCGGGCAACAGCGTCGTCCTCAAGCCGGCGTCGAACACCCCCATCGTCGGCGGCCTCCTAATCGCCGAACTGTTCGAGGACGCCGGGCTGCCGGACGGCGTGCTGAACGTCGTGACTGGCCACGGGTCCGACATCGGTGACCGGGTCGCCAGCCACCCGGAGAGCGACGCGGTCGCGTTCACGGGGTCGACGCCAGTCGGCCGGCAGGTCGCCGGTGCGGCCGCGGAGAACCTCGCCACGCCCGCGATGGAACTCGGGGGGAACAACGCCCACGTCGTGACTGCGGACGCGGACCTGGACGCGGCGCTCGACGCCGCAGTGTTCGGGTCGTTCGTCCACCAGGGCCAGGTCTGCATCTCCATCAACCGCCACGTCGTCCACGAGGACGTCTACGACGAGTACGTCCAGCGCCTCACGGAGCGCGCCGAATCGCTGCCGGTCGGGAGCGCTCACGACGACGACACCGTCGTCGGCCCGATCATCGACGAGTCCCAGCGCGACCAGATGCTCGAGTTCGTCGAGGAGACGGTCGACGCGGGCGCGACCCTCGAGACCGGCGGTGAGACCGTCGACGTGGACGACGCCGACGACTCGCTGGTCGTCGCGCCGACTGTCCTCTCCGACGTCACCAACGACATGTCCGCGGCGTGCTTCGAGCACTTCGGCCCCATCGCGCCCGTGATCCCGTTCTCGGACGTCGACGAGGCGGTCGAAATCGCCAACGACACCGAGTACGGGCTCTCGGGGTCCGTCCACGCCGGCGACCTGGGCACCGCGAAGGACATCGCCGACCGCATGGACACCGGAATGGTCCACATCAACGACCAGCCCGTCAACGACGAAGCCCACGTGCCCTTCAGTGGCACGAACGCGTCCGGCGTCGGCGGCTACAACAGCGAGTCGTTCCTCCGGGAAGTGACCGAGCAGAAGTGGATCAGCGTCCAGCACGAGCCCCGCGACTACCCGTTCTGAGGGCGTCACTCCGGGTCGGGGCATCCACGATTCGCGTCCTCGTGTGTTGGCCTCGCAACCAGTAGGAATTTAGCGCCGCCCCACTGACTCAGGGCTATGCAACCGTACGGGAACGACGACGTCGTCTCCCCCCGGAACATCGTCATCCTGAAAGTCAGGGTGGCGAACCCGACCGCGTCGACGCGCGAACTGGCTGACATCCTCGCCGAGGACTACGGCATCGAACTCTCCCACAACCGAATCAGCGAAATACTCCGCGAGATGGCCGAGGACGGCCTCTACCGGGAGACCGTCATCCCCGACCAGAGCATCTTCAACCACTACCTCTTCCGGGTCTCCTTCTACTATCCGAACTTCGCCGAGCAGTGGGAGGACTGCTACTGGGCGCTGCGCGACGACCCACACGTCCTCATGTTCTTCAACGCGGACTCGGAGTACCACTGGCAGTTCATCACCCAGTTCCGGACGAACGACCGCATGCAGCGCTGGATCCACAACTTCTTCAAGGAGTTCGGGGAGTTCATCTCGGGGTTCCACAACACCGTCCTCCACCAGGTCCACAAGTTCCAGACCGACGCCGAGGTGTTCGACGAGATGCTGCGCGAATCAGAGGAGGGCCGCGAGTACCTCGCCGAGAACGAATCGTAGCCCGCCGCGACTGCGGCTCCGCCTGCAGGCCGTTCAGTCCGCCAGGGCTGCCGCCAGCATCTCTACCGGGGTCGGCGGGCTCTCCCGGTCCTCGGGGAAGATGTCCCCCGCGTCGCGAGCGTCCTCGTCGAGCATGTCCTCGAGTTGGGTGCGACACGACGCGCCGGGTGCGACCGCGAGTTCGCCCGGGCTGTCGTCGAGTTGCCCGACCAGGATGTCGCCGATGGCCTCGCTCATCGCGTGGTGTTCGGCCTCGTAGCCGAAGACCCGGCCATCCCGCAGCACGTCGAGTCCACCGCGTCGACGGCGTAGCCCGCGCGGCGGAGCACGCCGACGGCGTGGTGGTCTTTCTTCGTCGCCGTCTGGTGGCAGTGGCCGTGGTAGGACAGCTCCCGCGCGGGGGCGTCGAAGTCAGCGAGTTCGTCCAGGTCGAAGGCGTCCAGGTACTCGCAGACGCCGTACGTGTTCGCGGCGACCGTTTCGACAGCGTCCCCGGACAGGAGGTCGAGGTAGTCCGACTGGAACATCACGGCGTCCGATGGTTCGACGAGCACGACGTCCCAGCCGTCGGCGACTCTGGGCTCGAGGGCAGCGACGTTCGCGTCCGCGGTCTCCCGCGCCTTGTCGAGGAATCCCTTCGAGTGCGCCGGCCGACCGCTGTCGGTGCGGTCCGCGAGGTCGACGTGGACGCCCGCGGCTTCGAGGACGCGCACTGCAGCCTTCCCGATCTCCGGGTGGCTGTAGTTCGTGTAGGTATCCGGGAAGAAAACCGCGCGACGCGTCGCCTCCGACGCAGGAACGCGTGCGCCGCCTCGGGCCTCGAACCAGTCCTGGAGGGTCTCGCGCTCGAACGTCGGGAGCGTGCGCTCCTTCGCGATGCCGACCGTCTTCTCCATGAGCGTCCGGGCGCCCGGGAGGGCTGGCAGGCGGTTAGCGATTGGCGCCGTCGCGCTCCCGAAGGTCGCGAGCGCGTCCACATTCGCGAACAGTTTGTCGCGGAGGCTCGCGCCCTCGCGCTGGTGGCGCTCGTGGACGACTTCCGCCTTCATCTTCGCCATGTCCACCTCGCTGGGGCAGTCTTTCGCGCAGCCCTTGCAACCGATGCAGAGGTCCAGCACCTCGTCGACGAACTCGTCGCCGGTCGGGTCGTCCGGCAGGTCGCCGCTCATCGCCTGCCGGAGCATGTTCGCGCGGCCCCGCGTGGACGTGATCTCCTCGTCGGCCGCGCGGTAGGTCGGACACATGACGCCGCCGCCGGTGTCCTGGCTGGTGCGACAGCCGCCACAGCCGTGGCAGAGCTCCGCCATCCCCTGGAAGCCGTTCTCGTTGTCCCAGTTCAGGGTCGAATCGAACCCGGCGTCGAACTCGTACTCGGGGTCGAAGCGGAGGTTCTCGGTCATCGAGACGTCCCCGCAGACCTGCCCGGGGTTCAGCAGCCAGTCCGGGTCGAACGCCGTCTTGAGGTCGCGGAACGCCTGCCAGAGGTCGTCGCCGTACAGCTTCCGGTTCCACTGGGTGCGTGCGCGCCCGTCGCCGTGCTCGCCGGAGACGCTCCCGCCGAACTCCACAACCATGTCCGTGACGCGGTCCGCGATGTCCGCCATCGCGTCCAGGTCGGTTTCGGACTTCGTGTTCACGAGCGGGCGCACGTGCAGGACGCCCGGGCCAGCGTGGGCGTAGAACGACGCGAACGTGTCGTTGTCCGCGAGAATCTCCTGGAAGCGCGTGACGAACTCCGGGAGGTGTTCCGGCGGGACGGCCGCGTCCTCGATGAACGAGATGTGTTTCGCGTCGCTGGTCCGACCCAGGAGAATCGGGAGGCCGGACTTCCGGAGTTTCCAGTACGTCGCGCGCTCGTCGTCGTCGTGGGCTTCCAGCGCGTCGAACGCGTACCTGTCCTCCGGCCGCCTGTTCTCGTCGCCGTGGTCGACGCGGTCAGCGACCAGGTCGGCAGTCTTCTCGCGGCCGTCCGCGTCGCTGTCGGCGTAGAACTCCACGAGCAGCGCCGCCCTCGTCTTCTCGGGCAGTAACGCGACCACGTCCTCGAACTCCGCGGTGTCGCTGGCGAGGTCGATGAGCGTGTCGTCGATGAGTTCGACCGCCGCCGGGTCGTGTTCGAGGACGTGTGTGACGTCGGAGACGGCGTCCACGACGCTCTCGTAGGTCAGCAGCGTCACGGACTTCGTCTCCGGGACGGGTTCGAGTGAAACGGTGGCCGCCGTGACGATGGCCAGCGTCCCCTCGCTGCCAGCGAGCAGGCGCGCGAGGTTCACGGTCCCGGTCTGCGCTTCGTCGACGAGACGGTCGAGGTTGTACCCGGAGACGTTGCGCTTGAGGTCCGGGAACCGCGACTCGACGTCCTCGCTGTGGTCGTCGATAATCTCGAGCACGCCCGCGTAGATCCGCGCCAACAGGTCGTCGGCGTCGGCGTCCGCCTGCTCGCGGAGGTCCGCGACGTCCATCTCGCCGAGCGTCGCGACGGTGCCGTCGGCGAGCACGACCTCGCACTCCTCGACGTACGCGTCCGTCTTCCCGTACTTGAGAGAGTGTGCGCCGGTGGAGTTGTTGCCGATGGCGCCGCCGATCGCGCTCCGGTTGCCCGCTGCGGGGTCGGGCGCGAACTTCAGGCCGTGGGGCGCGAGTTCCTGATTGAGTTCCTCGAGGACCGCACCGGCCTGGGCGTGGGCCTCGCGCTCGTCGGGCCGGAGGTCGACCACCTCGTCCATGTGCCGCATGAAGTCCAGCACGACGGCCTCGTTGACCGCCTGGCCGGCGAGACTCGTGCCGCCGCCCCGGGGCATGACCGGGATCTCGCGTTCGGCACAGTACTCGACGACGGCAGCGACGTCCGCCGTACTCGTCGGGAACACGACACCGATGGGCGTCATCTCGTAGGCCGAGGCGTCAGTCGCGTACAGCTGACGCGTGTACGTGTCGAACCGGACCTCGCCGTCGACGAGCCCACGCAGGTCTTCGACCAGAGCCGGCCGTTCGACGTCGTCGCTGACGTAGTCGTAGTCCGACCGGTCGTCGACCGCGTGGAGCGCGTCCCCGTCTCGCGGCGCGCCGCGTTCGTTGGATGCCATCTATTGGCTCACCCTTGCGGGGTCACCCTCCTTGCCTTTTCGGATGCGTCGAAGCTTCGACGGCGTTCCTGTGCCGAACTCAAGGTTTATTGTCCGCGTGGTCGATGGTCACACCACTTCGAAGATGACTGTCATCGACGCGTACACGCACGTTCTCACGGAGGAATTCTACGAGACGCTGCTCGAGGAGTACGACTTCCAGGGGTTGAGCGGCGACCCGTCGTTCCTCTGGAACGTCGAGCGCCGCCTCGACCACATGGACGAGTTCGGGGTCGACAAGCAGGTGTTGACGCTCGCACTCCCGCCACTGTGGCGCGGGATGGACAACGAGACGGCCCTCGAACTGACGCGCCTGGCGAACGACGAACTCCGCAGCGTCGCGGACGAGCACCCCGACCGGTTCATCCCGGTCGGGACCGTCCCGCGCGCGAGCGACGCGTTCCTCGCGGAGTTCGACCGCTGCGTCGACGACCTGGACATGGCCGGCGTCCAGATCTTCTCGAACATCGAGGGCGAGCCCCTGGACCGGCCGCGGTTCCACGGGCTCTTCGAGCGCGCGGAGCGCCACGACGCCCCGCTGTGGATGCACCCCCAGTTGTACGAGTGGACGCCCTACGCGAGCGAGTACATGGAACACCGCCTGTTCGGGTGGCCCTTCGACACGACGCTGGCCCTGTCCCGCCTGGTGTTCGGCGGGGTCGTCCAGGAGTACGACTTCGACCTGCTCGCCCACCACGGCGGCGGCATGGTGCCGTTCTACGGCGGGCGCATCGACTCGTTCTACCAGACCCGCCTGGACTACCCGGAGAACTACGCGGACACCGACCTCCCCGACCTTGACCAGCCGGTCAGCGACTACTTCCGGGAGTTCCACGTCGACACCGCGGTCAGCGGGTCGGTCCCCGCCCACGACTGCGCGCACAGCTTCTTCGGCGACGAGAACGTCGTCTTCGGCACGGACTACCCGTTCGGACCGGGCCGCGGGCGCGCCTGGATCGAGTCCGGGCTGGACGCCGTCGACCGGATGCGCGCCGACGACGACGCGCGTGCGGGCATCCTCGGCGGGAATCTCCAGCGACTCGTCGACTGACCGACCCCATCTCGCAGCTGGGTCCCCTAGCGCCTCCACCTACCGTCTCCTCCTGCCGCCTCCACCTACCGTCTCCTCCTGCCGCCTCCACCTACCGTCTCCCCCTGTTGTCTCCGTCCCCCGACCTGACAGAGGGTATCATTTAAGGTTCGACAGGTTCCTTTGTGTGCCGTACACACTACTCATGGTCGCCACTGTCGACGCTACAGACGAGAGCACCGTACGAGGGACGCGCTCCGCCCGAGGATGGCGAGTCCACCGATGACCGCGCCGAACTCCCCCATCGCCAAACTCGGACACATCGCCGCGTACACGCCCGACCTCGAGGAGTCGCTGTGGTTCTTCGAGGACGTCCTCGGGTTCAAAGTCACCGAGCGCGTCGACGACACCGCGTACCTCCGCGGAATGCGGGACTGGGAGCACCACACGCTCAGCCTCACGGAGGGCGGCAGCGGTATCGACCACGTCGCGTTCCGCACGCGGACGCCCGAGGCTGTCGACGAACTCGCCGCACAGTTCGAGTCCGAGGGCGCCGACGTGACGCGGGTCGACGCCGGCGAGGAACGCGGGCAGGGTGAGGCCGTCCGGGTACAGCGATTCGGCCACCAGTACGAGTTCTACTACGACGTCGAGAAACCGCAGGCCCCCGAGGGGAAGCGTTCGAAACTCCACAACCGCAACTACAGCGAGGCCGAGGCCAATCGCATCGCGCCGCGGCGCATCGACCACTGTCACGTCCAGGACGGCGTCTCCCCGGAGCACGCGGCGTGGCTCCAGGACACGCTCGGCTTCCAGGTGAACGAGCGGTTCCGCGCCGAGGACGGCGAGTACTGGGGCTGGTGGCTGTCCGTCACTCCGCTCCCGCACGACATCGCCATCCACCGCGAGCCGGCGGGCACCGACCCCGCATTCCACCACGTCTCCTACCACCTTGACAGCTTCCAGGACCTCTGGGAAGCCGCCGACATCCTCGCCGAACACGGCATCGCGCCCGACGGCGGCCCCGGCCGCCACGCGATCACGCGCGCGGACTTCCTCTACGTCTCCGACCCCGCCAGCGGCCTGCGCGTCGAGTTCTTCGCGGGCCCCGGCTACCTCAACTTCGAACCCGACTGGGAGCCCATCGAGTGGACCGCCGACGAGATCGGCGGCGCCACCGACCACCAGTGGATCGGTCGCGGCCCGGAGTGGGACGGGATACCCTACGCCGGCTGGGAGTAGGCGAGAGCCCCCAACCCCGGCAGACGGGCTACGTGAAACGTTTAGTAGCTCCGTGCGAACACCGACGTATGCCGAACGAACCCGGGAAACGAACGGGGGTGAAGTCCGACGAGACGCTGTTCGCCGTCCTGGACGCGCTCCGGGGGGCGGGCGGCGCGGGCGTCACCGAACTCGCCGACGAACTCGACGTCGCGAAGAGCACCGTCCACAACCACCTCTCGTCGATGCGCGAACACGGGTTCGTCGCGAAGTCCGGCGACGAGTACCGGCTCGGCCTCGAACTGTTCAGTTACGGCCAGGAGGTCCGCAACGACATGGACGTCTACCGGGCCGCGCGACCGGTGGTCGACAGCCTCGTCGAGCAGACCGGCGAGATGGTGTGGCTGCTCGTCCCCCAGCAGGGCCGCGTGCTGTACCTCTACGGCCGCGCCGGGGAGACGTCGGTCGACGTGAACACGATACTGGGGTCGTGGGACTACATGCACTGCACGTCGGGCGGGAAGGCGATTCTCGCGCACTACGACGCGGACCGCGTCGACAGCGTCGTCGAGCGCCACGGGCTCTCCGCCCGGACCGCGAATACCATCTCGGACCGCGAGGAGCTCGCCGCGGAACTGGACGCTGTCCGCGAACAGGGGTACGCGCTGAACCTCGGGGAGGACCTCGAGGGCATCCACGCCATCGCCGTGCCGCTGCTGTACGAGGACGAGATCCAGGGGTCGATTGCGGTCGCCGGCCCCGCCCACCGCGTCAGCGAGGAGCGCTGCAAAACGGAGATTCTGGACGCGCTGATCGCGTCCACGAACGACGTCGAACTCAACCTCGCGTACGCCTGACGGTCGGGCGTTCGGCGAACTGCACAGCGAGCGCGCCGGACCGGCACAGAACCGGGCGAGGATGCGGCAATCGCTACACAGCGGCGCCAGAACCCGCGAGGACCGACACTGTTAATACTGGGTGTGGGCTTAGCTCACACAACCCAGTAACGCATGTACTACTTGGAAGCCTTCGAGCGGACAGTCCGCGTCCACCGGGACGACACCGCCATCGTCACCGACGACGGCCGCTCGTTCACGTACGGCGAGTTCGACCGGCGGAGCACAGCGCTGTCGAACGCGGTCACCGACCGCGTCGGCGACGCCCCGCTTGCCGTGCTCGCACTGAACAGCCCCGCGGCCGCAGAGGCGATGATCGCCGGCCACAAGCGCGGCACACCCACCGTCCAGCTTCCGTTCCGGGGGAAACCCGGGGAGCTCGCGGAGATGCTGTCCACCGCGGACGCGAACGCGCTGGTGTTCGACGACGCGAACGCCGACACCGCCGTCGACGTGCTCGAGGTGAGCGACGTCGACGTGGGGTTCCACGTCGGTGACGCGACCGTCGACCGCGACGACGTCGTGTCGTACGACGCCGCGCTGGAGGCCGCCGACGCCGAACTCGCCGACGACCTGCCGGCAGACGGCAAGACCAACGTCTTCTACACGAGCGGCACCACCTCGCGCCCGAAGGCGGTGGCGTTCGACGGCGAACAGATGTGGGTGGGCGCGTACCAGGGCGTCATGGAACACGGCATCGACCAGACGGACGTCGCCATCGTGACGACGCCGTGGTACCACATGGTCACGTCGGACGCCTGGCTGTACCCCCACTGGCTCGCGGGCGCGACGACGTTCCTCCACAGCGACTTCGACCCCGAGGAAGTACTGTCCTACGTCGACGAGTACGACGCCACCGGCCTGCTCGCCGTGCCGACACAGCTCTCGCTGCTGAACGACGTCCAGGCCAACGCCGACGACCCCTACGACACGGGCTCGCTGTCCTACATCCGGACCGGCGGCTCCGTGGTCACGGAGACCCTCGTCGAGCGGACGTCGAAGTACCTCTCCGAGAGCCTCTACAACACGTACGGGATGACAGAGGGCGGCCCGAACTTCACGTTCGCGCACCCGTCGGTCCAGGACGAGCACCCGGGCACCGTCGGCAAGGAGTCGTTCTCCTGGGAGGTCCGCGTCGTGGAGACGGCGCCGATTGACGAACACCCCGACCCGGAGGCGGAAGTCGACCGCGGCGAGCAGGGCGAGATCATCGCGCGCGGCCCCGGCGTCCCTGACGGCTACATCGACAACCCGGAAGCCGAGGCGAAGACGTTCTTCGGCGAGTGGCTCCGGACCCGGGACGTCGCAGAAGTCGACGAGGACGGCTTCCTCTACGTCACGGACCGCGTGGACAACATGTTCATCAGCGGCGGGGAGAACATCTATCCCGCCGAGGTCGAACGGACCATCGACGGCCACCCGCTGGTCTCCGAGAGCATGGTGTTCGGCCAGGACGACGAGGAGTGGGGGAACAAGGTCACCGCGGTCGTCGTCGCCGACCAGCCGGTGTCGGGCGAGGAACTGGACAAGTTCTGTCGCATGCACGACTCGCTGGCGAACTACAAGCGGCCCCGCGAGTACGTCGTTCGCGAGGACCCGCTCCCGCGGACGGACACCGGGACGGTGGAGCGCGAGACGGTCATCGCCGAGCACTTCGAGTAGAACGCGGTCGACGACGCCAGGGGTGTGCGCCTGTTCTCCGCGACGTCAGAACCAGAACGCGAAGACGGCGATCTGAATCGGCAGGAGGACGAGCAGCGTCGCCAGCGAACAGACGGTGGCCATCACGATGAGTTCCCGCGAGTCGACGGCGTCGAGGCCGAGAATCGCGACGAGGACCGCCGACTGGTACGGGAAGAAGTACGTGTTGAGGGCGACGGCTTCGATCATGGCGACCGGTTCGAGGGGGAGGCCGGCGCTCTGGCTGAACGTCACGAGCACGGGCGTGAGCACGCTCGCGACGGCCAGGCCCTCCATGACGAAGGTGAGTGCGATGGCGGCGATGACGAAGAACCCGAGTGCAATCGGGAGGGACCCGCCCTCCGGGAATCCCGACAGCAAGGCGGTCGCGGCGACCTCGGTGAACCCCGTCTGCTGGAGGCCTTCCGCGATGGCGAAGATGGCGCCCAGGAAGAACACGATGGAGAAGTCCGCGTTCGACGCTGCGTCCGGGCCCACGACGCCGATGCGGGGCGCGAACGCCAGCACCGTGACGACGAGCGCGCCGTACAGCGGGTGGAGGCCGTGGATCGAGTCCGTCGCCCAGATGGCGACGCCGACGAGCAGGAACGCCATCATGCGTCGGGCTTCCGCGGACGCCTCGACTGAGAGGTCGGCGCCGTTCGATGCGTCGATGGCGTCGGCGTCCCGCGGCCGGTAGAGGGCGTACGCGATAACTGTGATGACGACGGCGCGGCCCACGCCCATGACGGGACCGAGCCAGACAGCCCACTCCACCCAGCCGATGGAGAGGCCGGCGTTCGCTTCGAAGAGCCCGGTGATGATGATGTTCGCCAGCGACCCGGTGAGAATGCCGGTGCCGGCGTAGTACGTGACGAACAGCGGCCCGAGGAACAACCCGACGCGCGGCCGGCGGTCGGTGAACAGCTGGCCGATCGAAATCAGGATCGGGCCGAGGATGAGCACGCGGACGAGCGACGACGGCACGAGGACGACGAATCCGAGCGCGGCGGCCGACAGCACGACGAGGAGGTGGCGGTAGGCGACGGCGGCGTTCGCCGTGGCGTCCTCCGGGAGGACGCGGAGCGCGACGCGTTCGACAGTCGCCGCGAGGCCGCTCTGTCGCGTCGCCTCGCCGAGGAAGATGCCGAGCACGATGAGCCACGTCGCGGCCGACTGGAAGCCCGTCAGCGCGAGGTCGGAGGAGAACGCGACGCCGATGAGGCCGATGCCGAGCAGGCCAGTGAACCACGGGGAGACCGGCGAGCCGATCCAGAGGCTGATGCAGAACGCCGTGATGGCGAGCATTGCGGCCATCTCCGCGGCGACCGGCGCGTACGCGAGGATACCCGCTGCCGCCGCGACGCCGACGGGGAGCGACACCCAGGCGGGGTCGAGGTCGCGCGGGAGGGCGGTCGCGTCGGTCGGTTCACCGGACACGTGTTGACACCGTTCGCGTGATTCCACGCAAACAGTTCACATGTGTCTTCCGGAACCGGCCAGGGCGTCGGAAACGAATTTGGTGCTGCGCGCCCCAGTGGTGACCGATGCCAACCGAGATCGCGACCGACGTCTACGACCTGACGCTCGCGGAGGCCAACGGCGGCCGCTACCGGACGTTCCTCTTCGACGGCGACACGCCGACGCTCGTCGACACCGGTCTCGAGGACACCGCGGACGCGCTCGCCGACCGCCTGGCAGAACTCGACGTCGAGCCGGAGCGTCTCGTGGTCACCCACGGTGACCCCGACCACATCGGCGCCATCCAGGCGTTGACCGAGCGCTACGACCTCGAAACCTGGATTCCAGACGGGGTCGAGGTCGACGGCCACGACCCCGACTACCGCTTCGGCGACGGCGACGCTGTCGGGCAGTTCACAGCGGTCCACACGCCCGGACACACGCCGAACCACCACTCCCTCGTGGACGAGGACAGCGGCGTCGCGGTCATGGGTGACGCGGTGTTCGGCGCGGACGCGCGCGGCCTGCCCGAGGGACACTTCGTGCTGCCGCCGGCGTTCTTCTCGGCGGACCTCCAGCAGGCCGACGACTCCCTCGGGAACCTCCTCGGGTACGACTTCGACGTCGGCCTCGTCTACCACGGCGAGAGCGTCACCGGCGACGCCAGCGAGAAACTCGAACGGTTCGTGAACTTCGCCGGGAAGCCAGCGTAGCCCCAGGGGCGGTCAGTCGCCGGCCGCGCCCGCCGCGCCGCCGGCCTCCTCGCCCAGGTAGGCTTCGATGACGCGCTGGTTGTTCTGGATCTCCTCGGGGGTCCCGGTCGCGATCAGTTGGGCGTTGTCGAGGACGAACACGCGCTCGCTGACCGACATCAATGCGCGCATCACGTGGTCTATGAGGAACACCGTCTTCCCGGTGTCGGCGATGTCGCCGATGAGGTCGACGATGTCCTCGGTCTCCTCGGTGTCGAGGCCGCCCGCCACCTCGTCGAACAGGAGCACCTCCGGGTCCGTCGCGAGCGCGCGTGCGATCTCGAGTCGCTTGAGAGCGCCGACACTGAGTTCGTCCGGCGTGGTGTGTGCCATATCGTGGAGACCGACGAACTCAAGGACCTCGTGGGCGCGCTCCACGGCGTCATCGACGTCGCGCCCGCCGAACTCCGCGCCGACTTCGGCGTTCTCCAGCAGTGTGAGGTTCTCGAACGGATGGACAATCTGGTGGGTGCGGACGAGACCGCGGTGGCAGATCTCGTGCGGCGAGAGCCCGGTGACGTCCTCGCCGTCGAGGAACACGCGTCCCTGGTTCGGTTCCTGAACGCCGGAGATGAGCCTGAAGAGCGTTGACTTCCCCGCCCCGTTCGGCCCGATGAGTCCGACAGTCTCGCCGCGCTCGATGCTGAACGAGACGTCGTCGACGGCGATGATGCCGCCGAAGTTCTTCGTGAGGTGCTCGCCTTCCAGGACTGCCATCTTGGTCCCGATTGCCGAGCCACGCGCATAAATGTAGCCTTCGGTGCAGTCCAAACAGTCGCGTACCCCGCGAGCGTCGGAGTCTCCCACGAATCAGGTCACGGCCGGAGGCGGCTGGCTCGAGGCATCCCAAACGTTGTACCAGTCCGGCACGTCGTCCCCGTAGAGATGATTCGGAGCTACGACGGCACCACCCCGGACATCGCCGACTCGGCGTTCGTCGACGAGCAGGCGACCGTCATCGGGAACGTGACCATCGGCCCCGAGGCGAGCGTCTGGCCGGGTGCAGTCCTCCGCGGCGACCACGGCGAGATCGTCCTGGGCGAGCGCGCGAACGTCCAGGACAACGCGACGCTCCACGAAGCCGCGGTGATGGAAGCGGGCGCGACCGTCGGGGCCGAGAGCGTGGTTGGCGCGAACAGCACGGTGACCGACGGCACCGATATCCCAGCCAACGTCCTGGCGATGGGCACGCCGGCTGAACCAGTCCGCGACCTCCCGGACTCCAGGTGGACTGAGACTGGTGACTACTACGCGGACCTCGCAGCCGAGTACGCTGCCACGTCCCACGTCGTCGAGAGTGGGCCAGTCCGCCCCGAGTAGGGCGGTATCGGGACGAGTCGGTCGTGCGGATATCCGGCCGGGCGTTCTGTGAGAGGGATTGACGCGGGGAAAACGGTTTTAGTCGTATTGGGTGTAGTGCGAGGCGTGAACTTGCAGCGCCTGTTCCGTCCGGACCGTATCGCAGTCGTCGGCGCCTCCGCGACCGAGGGGAAACTCGGGTACGAGGCGATGGCGAACGCCGTCGAGTTCGCGGGCGACGTCTACCCCGTGAACCCGTCCGGCGAGGGGTCCGTGTTCGGGCAACCGTTCGTGGACTCCGTGACAGACATCGAGGAGCGCGTCGACCTCGCGCTGCTCGCCGTACCCCCACAGGTCGTCCCCGGGGTCGTCGAGGAATGCGGCGAGGCCGGGGTCGGCGGCGCGGTCATCTACGCCGGCGGGTTCGCCGAGGCCGGCGAGGAGGGCGAACAGCTCCAGGCGCAGGTCGCAGCGGCGGCCGAGGAGTACGACCTCGCGTTGCTCGGCCCGAACACGAGCGGCTTCATCGCGCCCGCGTCGAACCTCATGGCGTCGTTCGCGGGCGGCGTCGAGCACCTCCAGCCCGGCGGCGTGACGATTCTCGCCCAGAGCGGCGGGGTCGCCCACCAGCTCGCGTTCAGCGCGCACCGGGAAGGCCGCGGCATCGCGACGATGGTCGGCCTGGGGAACCGCGCGAACGTCGGCTTCGAGGAGGCCATCCCGTACTTCGACTCGGACCCGCAGACCGACGCCATCGTGCTCCACGTCGAAGGAACCGACGACGGCCGCGCGCTCCTCGAAGCGTGCAGCGAGTCCGACACGCCGGTCGTCGCGTACAAGGTCGGGCAGTCCGACGTCGGGGACTTCGCGGAGTCCCACACGGGCGCCCTCACCGGCGACCACGCGCTCTACACCGCGGGGTTCCAGCAGTACGGCGTCCCGACAGTCGAATCGACCACGGAACTGTTCGACGCGGGCCACGCGCTCGCGCAGTCACCGGAGCCAGGCGGCACGAACGTCGGCGTCGTCACCGCGCAAGCTGGCCCCGGCATCATCATCGCCGACCGTCTCCAGCGAGCGGGCGCGACCCTCCCCGAACTCGAATCGGACACACAAGACCGGGTCGCCGACATCCTCCCGGGAATCACGTACGCCGAGAATCCGGTCGACACGGGGCGGCCGATGCCCGCGTTCGGCGACGTGGTGGAAGCCGTCGCCGAGGACGGAAACGTCGACGTCGTCCTGCTGTACGAGCTGTTCGAGGACGCACTCGGCTTCCCGCAGGAGGCCCTCGACGGCCTCGCCGAGCGCGTGGACAAGCCGGTGCTGGTCGCGACTGAGGGGCCGACGGAGTCGATGGCCGAGGACCTCGACGCGCTCCGGTCGTTCGGAACCGAACACCGGTTCGTGACGCTGCGCTGCGTCGGCGACCCCCGGAACGGCTACAAGATGGACACGGCGCTGTGGACCGGCGTCCCGGTCCAGGCCATCCTGGACGACGCGGGCGCGCCAGCGGACTGCTGCGTGGTCGCCCACGGCGCCGACGACTACTACAACGAGTTCCCGCAGGCCGCCCTCGAGGACGCGCTGCTGGCGTTCCGGATGAACGGGACGGCGTTGCCGCGCGGCCACGGCGCGCCGGTCCGCCTGCTCGTGCCCGGCCACTGGGGCGAGATCAACGTGAAGTGGCTGACTGAACTCGAACTCACCACCGAGGCGGTCGAGGGCTACTGGGAGAAGCGCGGGTGGCACGGCACCGGTCCCGTGAACACCGTCGCGAAGCTCCACCACAGGGAGCGCGACGGCGACCAGGTGTCCGTCGGCGGGCACGCGTACGCCGGCACCCGCGGAATCAGCGCCGTCGAAGTGTCCACAGACGGCGGGGAGACCTGGAGCGACGCGCGAATCAGCGACCGGCTCCCCGGCGCACGCGAGGCCAGCGGGACGCAGCGCCGCGAGTTCGCGCGAGACGCGTGGCGCCACTGGCACTACGAGTTCACTGCGAGCGACACCCGGGAGGTCGTGGTCCGCGCGATCGAAGCCGACGGCACCGTCCAGCCGCGGCAGCGGACCGACGCGCATCCGCGCGGAGCCAGCGGGTGGGTCACCCAGCGAGTGTAGCGGAAACTGGCGTACCCGCGGCAGTAGCGGAAACTGGCGTACCCGCGGCCGTAGCGGAAACTGGCGTACCCGCGGCCGTAGCGGAAACTGGCGTACCCGCGGCCGTAGCGGAAACTGGCGTACCCGCGGCCGTAGCGGGAGTCAAGAAGAAAACGCGGCGAGGCTCCGAGAACAGCGGACGCGTGCTCGTTGCTATGCGGTGCGCGGCGTCAGCACTCGCTCCAGCCGCAGGACTCGCAGGTCTTGCAGCCCTCGCTGTAGTAGAGGGTCATCGACCCGCAGTCCGGGCATTCGGGGCTCTCGCCCGCGTCGATGAGCGACTGAGTGGCCGCAGTGCCGTCTCCGGCGAGCACGTCCCAGTCGCGGACGCGCTCCGTTCCCTTGACCTTCGACGCGCGATTCACGACCGTCTTCGCTCGGACGTCGGACGCCATCACGGCGTCGGCGACGTCGC
>NZ_WUUU01000019.1 GCF_009831555.1 Halobacterium bonnevillei
TTCACCGCCCACCCCACGGAAGCCCGCCGGAAGACCGTCAAAGCGCACCTGAACCGCGTCCGCGACCTGCTCGCCGGCCTGGACCAGCGTCGCCTCACCCCGCGCGAACGCCAACGGAAGTGGCGGCGCGTCGAGGCCAGCATCGACGCGCTGTGGAACACCCGCCGGGTCCGCGACCGACAGCCGACGCCGTTCGACGAAGCGCGCGACGTCCAGTGGTACCTCGCGAACGCGGTCTACGACGTCGTCCCCGACGTCTACGGGGAACTCGACGACGCCCTCGCCGAGCACTACGACGACCCGCCGGCGGTCCCGAGCGTGCTCTCGTTCCGGTCGTGGGCGGGGTCGGACCGCGACGGCAACCCCTTCGTCACCGTCGACACCACCGAACAGGTGCTCGAGCGCCAGCGCCGCCTCGTCACCGACCGGTACGTCGACGACCTCGAGGGCCTGCTCGGCGCCCTCACGACGGACGCCACGCGCACCGACACCGCGGCAATCGACGCGTTTCTCGCCGCGGCCGCCGAGCACTCCCCGCGAATCGTGGCGGCCGCAGCCGACCGCTACCCGTCGGAGCCGTTCCGTCAGGCGGTCACCGTCGTCCAGGAGCGCGTCGACCGCGTGACCGACGTTCGGCCCGGCGGCTACGACCACGCCGACGACCTGCTCGCGGACGTTCGCGCGCTCCAGGACGCCGTCGAGGACGCGGGCCTCGACCGGGTGGCCGCCGAGTACGTCGCCCCGCTGGCCCGCCGCGTCGAGACGTTCGGCCTCCACCTCGCCGCACTCGACCTCCGCGACCACCGCGAGAAACACACGCACGCGGTCGGTGAGGCCCTCGCCAGGGAGGACGTCGACTACGACGGCATGGACGAGGCCGACCGTGTCGCCTTCCTCACGGACGCCATCCTGCAATCCGAGTCGGTCGTCGACCTGACCGACGGTGCGGGCCTCGACGACGAGACGACGCGCGTACTCGGGCGGTTCGACGCGCTCGCCGACTGGCACCGCGAGTACGGTCCGGCGGCCATCGACGCGTACTGCATCAGCATGACCGAACAGCCGAGCCACGTCTTGGAGGTCGTCTTCCTCGCCGACCAGGCCGGCGTCGTCTCCCTCCCGGACCACGCCGGCATCGACGTCGTCCCGCTGTTGGAGACGCGGTCGGCGCTCTCGAACGCCCGCGACATCCTCGGAACGCTGTTCGAGAACGAGGCCTACGGCGCGCTCGTCGACGCCCGCGGGGGCACCCAGGAAGTGATGCTCGGCTACTCGGACTCCAACAAGGAGAACGGCTTCCTCGCGGCGAACTGGCAACTCGACCGCGCGCAGCGCCGCCTCGCAGCCATCTGCGACGACCACGGCGTCGACGTCCGGTTCTTCCACGGGCGCGGCGGCTCCATCTCCCGGGGCGGTGGCCCGATGAACGAAGCCCTGCTCGCGCTCCCCAAATCGACTGTGACCGGGGACGTGAAGTTCACGCAGCAGGGCGAGTCCATCGCGGAGACGTACGGCAACCCCCGGATCGCGCAGCGGGAACTCGAACAGATGGTGAACGCCCAGATTCGCGCGAGACACGCCACCGTGACCGAACCCGACCAGGACGTCCCCGCGGAGTGGGTGGACGCGATGGAAACGATGGCCGGCGCAGCCCACGAGGCGTACCGCGACCTGCTCGACACCGACGGTTTCGTCTCGTACTTCGAGACCGTCACTCCCATCGACGTCGTCGGCGACCTCAACCTCGGTTCTCGGCCCGCGTCCCGGTCCGGCGACCGCGCCGTCGAGGACCTGCGAGCCATCCCGTGGGTGTTCTCGTGGACGCAGACCCGCTGCATCCTCCCGGGGTGGTACGGCCTCGGCACCGGCCTAACGGCCGTCGACGACGACGAGCTGCTCCGGACGATGTACGACAAGTGGCCCTTCTTCAGCACGACCATCGACAACGCGGCGCTCGCGCTCGCGCGGAGCGAACCGGAGATCGCCGCCGAGTACGCCGACCTCGCGCCCGACGACCTCCGCGAGCGCTTCTACCCGCGCATCGAGGGCGAGTACGAGCGCGCCGTCGACGCCGTCCTCGGCGTCACGGGCCGCGACGACCTCGTCGACCGCGGGTGGCTCCGCGAGAGCCTGGACCGCCGCAACCCCTACGTCGACCCCCTGAACTTCCTGCAGGTCGAGCTGCTCGGCCGCAACCATCGCAGCGACGCCGCCGAACGCGCGCTCCGCCTCACCGTGATGGGCGTCGCCGCGGGCATGCAGAACACGGGGTAGGCGACCCTTACGTTCCCCGACCTCGAGCGCAGTCAACACACCGAGTACGGCCGCATTCAGCACCCTTAACCGAGTCACGTGCCTCCGAACAGTCAAATGCCGCCAGCCATCCGCACCGACGACCTCGTCAAGGAGTACGGGGACGTCCGGGCGCTCGACGGCCTCTCGCTGTCCGTCCCCCAGGGCTCGTTCTTCGGACTGCTCGGGCCCAACGGCGCGGGGAAGACGACGTTCATCAACACGCTCGTCGGCCTCGTCCGGAAGACCAGTGGAACAGCCGAAGTCTTCGGCCACGACGTCGAGGCCGACTACCGGGACGCCCGGGACGCCATCGGCCTCGCGCCACAGGAGTTCAACGTCGACCGCTTCTTCCCCATCCGGGAAGTCCTCATGCACAAGGCCGGCTACCACGGCGTCGGCGAGGATGAAGCCGCCGACCGTGCCGCCGAAGCGCTGGAGACGGTCGGCCTCGGCGGGAAGGCCGAGACGCGCTTCGACTGGCTCTCCGGCGGGATGAAGCGGCGGTTCATGCTCGCGCGAGCGATGGTCACCGACCCCGACCTCCTCATCCTCGACGAACCCACCGCCGGCGTCGACGTGGAACTGCGCCACGACCTCTGGGACGTCATCCGCGACCTCAACGACGACGGCACCACCATCCTGCTCACCACCCACTACATCGAAGAGGCCGAACGCCTCTGCGACCAGGTCGCCATCATCGACTCCGGCCGGAAAGTCACCGTCGCGACGCCCGACGACCTCACCGAACGCGGCACCGACCTCGTCACGCTCACGCTCGACGCGGCCCCCACGGGAACGCCGGCCATCTCCGCAGACGGCATCGACAGCGTCGCCGTCGACGGCTCGACGGTGACGCTCCGAGCGAACAGCGGGAGCGAAGCCGTTCCGATCGCAGTCAGGCAACTCGAGGCCGCCGGCCACCGCGTCCACGACGTGGACGTCTCCCGGACCAGTCTCGAGGACGTGTTCGTCGACATCACCCGCACGGGCGGCGACGCGACGGACGGCAGCGGCGGCTCCGTGGACCCTGACACCGGGGATGACGGCGATGCCGAGTCCCCGGAGGTGACCCTTTGAGCGTCGTCTCGCGGGGGCTGCAGTCCCTGACGCGGCGGGAGATTCTGCGGTTCGTGCGGCGGCCGTACAACACGTTCCTCCCGCCGTTCATCACGAACATCCTCTACTTCAGCGTCTTCGGCGTCATTCTCGGGGACCGCATCAGCGACATCGGCGGCGTCCCCTACATCCAGTTCATCCTCCCGGGCCTCGTCGTGCTCGGCGCGGTGTCGAACGCCTTCGAGAACGCCTCCTTTTCCATCTTCCACGGGCGGTGGAACGAGTACATCCACGAGGCGCTGACGAGTCCGCTGGCGTACTGGGAGATGGTGGTCGCGTACGTCGTCTCCTCGGCGCTCCGCGGAATCCTCATCGGTATCCTCATCGCGGGCATCGGCGCGGCGTTCACGCCAGTCCGAACGCTCGCGAACCCGTTCTACGCCGTGGCCTTCCTCGGCGTCATCACCACGCTGTTCGCCGCGTTCGGCGTCATCGGCGGCCTCGTCGCGGAGGACTTCGACCACCTCACCGTCCTCAATCAGTTCATCCTCCGGCCGCTCGTGTTCTTCGGCGGCGTGTTCTACTCGCTGGACGCGCTGTCGGGCGTCGCGCGCACCGCGAGCTACCTCAATCCGATGGTGTACATGGTCAACGGCGTCCGCTACGGCGTCATCGGCGTCTCCGACATCCAGCCCGACACGTCGCTGGTCGTGCTGTCCGGACTCACAGTTGCCGTGCTCGTCGTCGACGTCTGGCTGTTCAAACGCGGCTACGGGCTCACGGACTGACCACGACCGGATACGGGGAGTGCACGACGCTGCGTTTGCGGACTGACTCCGGGCGGCGGGATTTTTGCCACGGGAGGCAGTCGCCACTGGTATGTCGTCTGTCAGCGACCGCACCTTCGTCGCGACCACGGCGGGCCTCGGGATCCTCGCACTCCTCCACGCAGTACTGACGTGGCCGCCAGCGGCCGCCGCCGCATTCTTTGCGGGTGGGGCGGCCATCGCGTTCGTCGGTGAAGCAGTCGTGATCAACCTCGGATTGCTGGAGCACCACGCCGGACGGAAGCTGCTCGGCGTCCCGCTGTACGTCCTGTTCGGCTGGGTCGGGGCGGTGTACGTGCCGTTCCGCATCGCGCTGCTCGTCACCGACGGGTGGCTCGCAGTCGCGCTCGGCGCGGTCCTCGCGACGGCGTACGACGTGCTCGTCGACAACCGGGGCGTCGAGGACGGCCGCTGGACGTACACCGACGACCTTCCCGGACCGCGCCACGGGGCGGTCCCGTGGTGGAACTACGCCGGGTGGCTCCTGATCAGTTCCGCAACCGCCGGGCTCGCGACGGTGTTCCTGTAATCGAAACGACTACAGTCGAGCTCCGCGACGCACCGACGATGCCGTCCCCTGTCAGCGAGGGCGAGGACGTTCGCGTCGGCGTGCTCGCGCTCGTCGAACGCGGAAATCGCGTCCTTTTCGAACGCCGCACCGCCGACGAAGAAGCCACGCAGTACTGGGGGTTGCTCGCGGGCGGGAAGCGCGCCGACGAGTCCACCGTCGCGGCTGCGAAACGCGAGGTGCGCGAAGAGACCGGCCTGGCGTTCCACCCCGAGCGCATCGTCGGCCTCTTCGACCACGAGAGCCACTACGGATCCGGGACGACGTGGACCGTCGTCGCGCTCGCCGGCCCCGCAGACGGCGACCCTGACCCCGACCACGAACCCGGGAAACGCGACCGACTCTCGTGGTTCTCGCTCGACGACCCGCCGACCCCGCTGCACCCGACGACCGAACTGTTCCTCGACGCTCGCGACGCGGACGCGCTCCACCCGGAGCTGTAGCTCGCTGCGGGAACTACCGAGAAAACGCCGTTTTTCAGGCCGCCAGCAGTCGGTCGCCCGTTTCAGGCCGACAACAGCACGGTGTCCCCGTCCGATTCGACGGAGACGTCGTAGCCGAACTCCTCGAGGATGGTGATGTTCGTCTCGAGGTGCGTCGTCACTTCGGACGCGCGGATTTCGCCGCCCGCAATCGCGACGAACGGGAGGAGCTGGTCGGCCAGCTCTTCGTCGACGGCGGCGTCGCCGTCCTCGAACGCCTCGAACGCCTCGACGGCGTTCTCGCCGACTGTCTCGGGGTCCACGCCCATCTCGCCGAGTTCCGCGAACCCGGCGCGGCTGTGCTCGTACTCCGCCGCGAGCACGAACGCCGACCCACTGCAGTCGGCTTCCGCGTACTCCACTTCGACGTCGGCGTCCTCAGGTGCCGGTTCAGCCTGCCGTTCGGCGACCTCGTCCTCGGCCATGGACTCCTCGGCGACGGAGTACGCGGTCAGCGACTCGCGGTCGCCGCGCTCCGTGAGGTCGATCGACTCCAGAGTCGACGGCTCGATTGTCAGCTCTGCCTTCCCGCCGCCGCGCGGATAGAACCCGCGTCGCGACAGCGTCACGTCCGCGTCCAGGCCGTGTTCCTGCACGACGGGGAGTTTCACGTGGCGGAAGTAGTCGAACGGCGGCGCCCACTTCGCGTCGGTGCCGCCCTCCAGGCGTGCCGTGAACGGCTCCTCCAGCGCGACGGCGACCGGCAGCAGGGCGTCGAAGACCAGCGGCACGCTACCGGCGGTCCCGACTTCCACGGAGACGCTGCCGCCGACGACGAGGTCCTCCGCTGTCTCGTCCTCGCCGATGTCCTCACCGGGCTCGAACGTGAACGACTCCGAGCCGACTTCCACGCCACCCGTCTCGGCGTTGCAGACCGCGGCGACTGTCTCGATGGCCGCACAGTGCTGGGCCTGGAGCCCCGGGTTCGCGCGAGCGCGCCGGACGTGGCGCATCCGGAACGGTTCGCCTGTAACTGCGGACAGCGCGAGGGCTGTGCGGACCAGCTGGCCGCCGCCCTCACCCCCGTCGAGAATGTTCATACTGGTACGAGTAGGGCATAGGGGAAAAGGGATTCGTAACCTCTCGGAGCCGCCACAGTTACTACGTTCGCCGTTCCAGTGTCGGGTATGGCCGGCGAGGACTTCGACGAACGCGCGTGGCGGGACCGACTCACCGACCACCGCGAACAGAAAGACGAGTTCCTCGCTGAGCACCCGCAGTCCCCGATTCCGCCGGAGTCCCGCGACGAGTTCGACGGCCTCGCCTACTACGACCCGGACCCGGAGTACCGCGTGGTCTCACGGTTCAGCCGCGCGCAGTCCCCGGAGACGGTGGACCTGGAGACGACGCGCGGGCCGCCCGCCGAGTACGACCGCGTCGCGGTCTTCGGCTTCGAACTGGACGACGACCACCACACGCTCGAAGCGTACCGCATCCAGGGGGAGGACACCCTGTTCGTGCCGTTCGCCGACCCGACGAACGGCGACGAGACGTACCACCGCGGCCGCTACCTCGACGTCGACGCCCAGGACGCGGAGTCCGGTGACGACGTCGTCCTCGACTTCAACCTCGCGTACAATCCCTTCTGCGCGTACTCTGACACGTTCTCGTGTGCGCTCCCGCCCGACGAGAACCACCTCGACGTACCCGTTCGGGCCGGCGAGCGGGCTCGCGAGTAGTACGCACGGGAACCCGGCACCCCCACCGCGTTCGTGAGCGAGGAACTCCAGAATGTCGGCTACGAACTGAGACTCATCAGCCAGTGTGCCGTCGGCTGGGAACCCCGGCTAAAGCGGTGTGTGCCGTCTGCTGGGAACTGTGAAACGAGAGCTACAGTGCTGCAGACCGCGAGCGCGTCAGTGGACCGAGATCAGGCCGCGACTTCGGTCGCTTCCAGGAGTTCCTGGTAGCGGTTCCGGATGGTGACTTCGCTGACGTCCGTGACGTCGCTGACCTCGCTCTGGGTCACCTTGTGGTTGGTGAGCAGACTGGCCGCGTAGATCGCGGCGGCGGCGAGGCCGACCGGCGACTTCCCGCTGGTGACGCCGTCCTCCTTGGCGTTGTCCAGGAGTTCGCGGGCGCGGCGCTCGACCTCGTCCGGGAGGTCGAGTTCCGAAGCGAACCGGGGGACGTAGCTGGCGGGGTCCGCGGGCGCGACTTCCAGGCCGAGTTCGCGGACGATGTAGCGGTACGTCCGCTTGAACTCCATCGCGTCGATGCGGCTGACGTTCGCTACCTCGTCGATGGACCGCGGCGTCTGCATCTGGCGTGCGGAGGCGTACAGCGCGCTCGTCGCGACGCCCTCGATGCTGCGGCCGGGCAGGAGGTCCTCGCTGAGCGCGCGGCGGTAGATGACCGACGCGGTCTCGCGGACTTCCTTCGGGAGGCCGAGCGCGGAGGCCATCCGCTCGATCTCGCCGAGCGCCTGCTTGAGGTTGCGCTCCTTGCTGTTCCGCGTGCGGAAGCGCTCGTTCCACTTGCGGAGGCGCTGCATCTTCTGGCGCTGGTTCGAGGACAGCGAGTTCCCGTAGGCGTCCTTGTCCTGCCAGCCGATGTTCGTCGACAGCCCCTTGTCGTGCATCATGTTCGTGGTCGGGGCGCCGACGCGGGATTTCTGGTCTTTCTCGGCGGAGTCGAACGCACGCCACTCCGGCCCGCGGTCGATCCCGTCCTCCTCGATCACGAGGCCGCAGTCGGCGCAGACAGTTTCGCCGTGTTCCTCGTCGTTGACGACGCGCCCGCTGCACTCGGGGCAGGTCAGGCTCTCGTCGTTGTTCGTCTCTACCTCGGATTCCGACTCGGTCTCGCGTCGATCGCTGGAATACGTTCGAAGTTTGGTGTCACTCATGTTGGGTGTGGGTGCCGTCCGAGAGCGCTACACGGGGCTCCGGGGATGGCTCGTTGTAATCAATTGTAACAGCGATAAGTACTTAAGACTTTCGCGGTTGTGCGCATCTTTGACACACTCTTATCTGCCTGTAGAAGCTGATACGGGCGAAAATAGCCGACTTTTGGGGTGCCCTAATAATTTGGTAGTGATAACCGGAGGACAGCGAAAGGAATATAATGGTTTTGGTGGCCTGTAATGGCGAGTGCCGCCCCCACCAGAACCGAAATTTCAGGGGATAGGGCCGCTGGAGAAACCTTTAACTTCACAGGTTATCGTTGTTCATCGGACGACAACTCTCGCCATGACCGACGAAGGGGAACGCGTGCTCGTCGTGGACGACGACGAGGCGCTCACGGACGTGTACGCTGCGTGGCTGTCCGATCGGTACGACGTCGAGACGGCCACTAACGGCGAAGCCGCATTGGAAAACCTCGGCGAGGACGTCGACGTCGTCCTGCTGGACCGCCGAATGCCCGGACTGTCCGGCGAGGAGGTACTCGACCGCATCCGTCGCGCCGAGTACGACTGCCGCGTGGCGATGGTGACGGGCGTCCGTCCGAACACTGACGTCGTCGAACTGGGCTTCGACGAATACCTCATCAAGCCCGTCGACCAGAACGAACTCCAGGAGGTCGTGGACAAACTCCTCGACAGGCTGGCGTACGACGACCACCTCCAGGAACTGTACGCGCTGACTTCGAAGCGTGCGCTCCTCGAGGCCGAGGCCGAAGACGGCAACGTGGAACTCGGCGAGGCCTACGAGGACCTCGTCGACCGCATCCAGGAACTGCGCGAGCGCATCGACTCGACCATGAACGACTTCGGGCACGACGACTTCCGGGTCGCGTTCCGTAACCTCCCGGGGAAGAACACGGGAAGCGACTGATCCGATGCCGCCCACAGACTCACTCGTCGTCGCCGTCACGCGTGCCGTCGAGCGAGCCGAAACCGTGTCGGACGTCCGGGACGGCGCCTGTGAGGCAGCCGTCGACGCCGGCTACGCGTTCGCCTGCTTCAGCGGCCGCGACGACGTGTTCGTCACCGCTTCTGCAGCAGACGTCGACCCGCCGGACGCGTCGGACGCCGTACCGACGTACCGGGCCGCTACGAGCACGAGTCCGGGGAACGAGTCAGGTGCGGGCGCGCGCCGTCTGCGCCACGACCAGGGAACAGCGGCGAGGACCGGGGCGACGACGAAGCACGCTCCACGCCTGGGGCAAGCGACCCTGGGGCGCACCGACCGGCTGACGCCGCTCGCGACCAGCCGAAGGATGCCGACAGCGACCAACCGACGGATGCGGACCGTGACCCGGCGACGGATGCGGACTGCGACCAGTCGACGGACGGCGGCACCCCGACGACCGTCGAATCGTCGCCGTCACCACAGGTGACGTGTATGGCACGCGACGACGGTTACACCGTGACCGTTCCGGTCGTCGAGGGGGACGACAAGTACGGCACGCTCGCACTGGGCGCCGACGAACGGCCAGAGACCAGCGACGACAGTGACGTGCTCGCGACAGTCGGCTCTGTCGTCGGGCAGGCGCTCGCGCACCGGGAAGCGGCGGCGGACCGCGACAGCCTCAGTGAGACGCTGCGGACGGAACGCCGCCAGTTCGAGAAGCTCCACAGCGTCGCCGCGGCGATGGTCAGTTGCGAGGAGGAGACCAGCATCTACCACCTCGCCATCGACGCCGCCGAGAACATCCTTGAGTTCGACATCTGCGGCATCGACGTCGTCCAGGACGGCTACTTCGTCCCGAAAGCCACCTCCACAGGGATGGAGCCCGACGATTCGGTGCGCATCCCCACCGACGAGGGCATTGCCGGGGAGAGCTACCAGGAGAACCGGACCGTCATCGTCGACGACGTCAACGACCACCCGAAGGCGGACCCCGCGAACCCGGAGTACAGCTCCGTGCTGAGCGTCCCGATCGAGGGCGTCGGCCTCTTCCAGGCCGGCGCGACGGAGCAGGGGGCGTTCTCCGCGACCGACGCGGAACTCGCGGAACTCCTGATGGCGCACGTGTCCGCGACGCTCCAGCGCCTGCGCTCGGACGAGGCGCTCCGGGAGAGCGAGCAGAAGTACCGGACGCTCATCGAGCAGAGCCACGACGCCGTCGTGATTCTCCGGGACTCCGGCTTCGAGTTCGTGAACCAGCGAGCGACCAGTCTCTTCGACAGGGACCGCGAGACGCTCCTGGACGCCGACGCGTGCTCGCTGCTCCACCCCGACGACCGGACGGATATCGAAGCCATCGCCGAGAACCTGACGGCGGAAGCGGGCCGCCAGCAGACCTTCGAGGGGCGGATTCGTCGCCCGAACGGGGACGTCCGGTTCTGTGAGTTCTCCGCCACCAGCATCCGGTACGACGACGGGCTGGCGGTGCTCGGGTCGATCCGCGACATCACGGAACGCAAGGAACGCGAGCGCGACCTCGAGCGCCAGAACGAGCGCCTCGAGGAGTTCGCCAGCGTGGTCAGCCACGACCTCCGCAGCCCCATCAACGTCGCGCGCGGCAGCGTGGACCTCGCAGCGACGACTGCCGACCTGAGCCACCTGGAGAGGGCAGCCGACGCCCTCGACCGGATGGAGGCACTCGTCGAGGACATCCTCCAGCTGGCGCGCAAGGGCCGGCTCGTCGACGACACGGAGCGCGTGACACTCGACGAGGTCGCCCGCGACGCGTGGCTGTCCGTCGACGCGCCCGACGCCACGCTCTCAGTGGAGACGGACGCGGACGTCGACGCCGACGAAACGCGGCTGCGGGAGTTGTTCGAGAACCTGTTCCGGAACGCAGTCGAGCACGGTGCTCCGAGTCCTGACTCGGAAACGCACGACGACATCGCCGAACACGGCGGACGCGACATCGAGATCAGGGTCGAGTCGCTGGACGACGGCTTCGCTGTCGAGGACGACGGGAGCGGGCTGCCAGCGGGCAGTCACGAGGAGGTCTTCGACCGCGGGTTCACGTCAGCCGAGGACGGCACCGGGTTCGGTCTCGCCATCGTGGAGAGCATCGTCGACGCGCACGGCTGGTCTGTCACGGCAGTCCCGCCGCCGACCGACACCGAGGACGACGGGGAGCGCGGATCGGGGCGCGGCGCGCGCTTCGAGATAACCGGCTGTTCCCCTGGTTAGGGTAACACTTACGGCGTATCGGGTCCCGTGTCAGTATACCTAGTGATGAGCCCTGGGCGTGATTTGCGGACTGTTCTCGCCGTCGACGACCTCCACGACTACCTGGAGCTCTACGAGTACCAGCTCGGCGAGGACTACGACGTGCGAACCGCCGGGGACGGCGACACCGCTCTCGAGATAGTCAGTGCCGACGTCGACGTGGTGTTACTGGACCGCGACATGCCCGGCACGAACGGAGACGACGTCCTCGCGGGCATCCGGGATGCGGGATACGACTGTCGAGTCGCGATGGTGACCGCGGACGAACCCGACGAGGACGTCTTCGACCTCGGATACGACGCCGCCCTCACGAAACCGTTCTCGGAATCCGAGCTCACCGCGGTCGTCGAACGCCTGCTCAGAATCGCGGACTACGTCGACGCTATCGGGGACTTCCACGAGGCCTGCGAGCGCCGCGCGAAACGGCGCACGGGGCACCCCGGGGGCAACGAGAACGCAGGCATCGACGACCGCATCACGGAGCACCGCGAGCGTGCCGACGAGATTGCCGCCGAGTTCGACGACGAGGAGTATCGCGTCGTGTTCCGTGACCTCGGGGACACACCCTGAGGCAGGCGGCGGCTCGCACCCGGTTCAGGGCTCCTCGAGGGAGTTCGCGATGTCTGCGAGACTCGAACTGGGCGGTTCGTGCGCCTCGTAGGTCGCCGACTCCCCGGGCGCCCGAATGCCGTACTGGAAGCCGGCCGCGACGACGTCGACGTGGACTGACCGGCCGACCTCGAGGTCCCGGTCGTCAACCCACGCTGCGAACGCGTCGGTCGCACCGCCGGGGTCGCGTGCGAGCGACGGCGTCGCGTACGCGCCGCGAATCACGGGCTGGCCATCTCCGTTCCGCTGGAGTTGTGAGTGGTTCTGGGAGCCGTCGACGACCACGCGCACTACCTCTCCGGGCGGGAAGTCGTCGGCGGCGTCCGCCGGGAGCCTGAGCTCCAGGCGTCGCGTCCCACCCGCGCGCGCCAGCGTCCCCGTCACAGTCGGGACCGTGTCGTCGGTGACCGTTTCGCTCATGGACGGGTCTTCGACCGGGCACGTAAAGTCCAGTCGGTCACGAACCGGTGCGACGGCGACGACGGGCCCCACCGACGACCTTGACGACGCCGCCGAGGATGGCGGTGCAGATGGCGGACATGATAGTGAACCAGACGCCGATTGAGACGATCTGTTTGAGGGCCGGGTTGGGGGCAGCGTGTCGCAGTACCAGTCCGACGCCGAGTGCCACGGCGAAGAACGCGGCCGCCCGTAGCGCGACCCCGTATCGTTCGACGAGCCGAAACGCGCCCTCGGCCGCCGCTCTGAACTGCGAGTCGGCGGCGGTATCGTGCGACGAATCGTGTCGAACCATGCGTCATCGGGTCGCGTGTGGCGGCTGTCGGAAGAGGATTTGGTCGAGTTTCGACCGGTCGAAATCCTACAAACTGTAGACGAATGGCGGCACGCGGCTCCCGCTCACTGACTCCGTCGCTGAACCACCTGAACCCGAGAATTTTTCTGTGCTCAATTCGCATGCGAAAAACCGGCGTGTAAACGTACTAATACCGTCGCCGTCCCGCCCGGCTCGAATCTGCCTCGGAACCCGGACCCGGTCCTTTCCCGCTTCGTATCCACGCCCAGCGACTTCTCCACCAACCGGTGAGTACCCGCTTGCCCTGCCGTCTGTCGTTCCCACCGAAGCCGGTGGCGGAACGATTCGTTTTTGGTCCCGCCAGCCGAATCCCCGGCCATGGACGCGCCGACGCCGACACCGACGCAGTCTGCAGACGGCAGCCGGAAGCGCGCGTTCCTCGCCATCCTTCCGTTCGTCCTGCTCGGCCTCGCGGACGTCGTCCTGTTGCTGTTCTGGGGCCTGAATCCACTGTGGGGGTTCGTCATCCTCCCGCCGATCCTGTTCATCAGCGTCATCGGCTGGATCGGGTTCCGGACCGGCTTCGTCCGCGACCTTGGCATCTCTGAGGACGCGTAGCCAGCCTGCGCTCCCTTGACGACTGCCTCTGCACGCCCCTCCGCCACTGGCGTGGTTGCGGTGAATCCCGAGCGAGACAGCAGAAACCCTTATGCCCGCGCTCTGACAGGACACTGTATGGGCATCGTCGCCGCCTCCGTGTACGCTCTCCTGGGCGTCGCGCTCCTCGCGGCGGGAGTGGCGCTTCGCTCCCGGGAGTCGATGGACGGCGTCCCCCTGTACGACCCGGCGTCGGCGACGAACCCGGTCGCGCTCGCTCGCACCGTCGGCCTCTCTCTCGTCGCTTTCGGCGTCAGCACGCTTGCGTTCGCGGCCGTCGAAGCCGTCGACCGAACGGACGTGGTGGTCGTAGCCGGCTATGGCGTGCTCGTCCTCTCCATCGCGCTCGTGACGGCGACGCGCACGAGAACGTACGAGTCGTCGTAACGAATCGTCGACGTAACGCACGTCCTCTCGTCGGACACGCTTCCGGGTCCTGCTACGGTTCGACGCGCTCCCCGTCGATGTACGTCGCTTCGACCCGGCGAACGGCCGAGATGTCCGACAGCGGGTCGTCTGCGAGCACGGCGAAGTCACCGCGATTCCCGTCCTCGAGGGCCCCGAGATCGTTTCGGGGGAGCGTGCGTGCGGCGCCCCGCGTACCCGCCTGGAGGGCTTCCATCTCCGAGAACCCGATTTCGTTCACGAGTAACTCCATCTCCAGGGCGTTCTCGCCGTGGGGCACCAGCTCGGGGCCCATGAAGTCCGTGCCCGCGCCGATGGACACGCCCGCCTCGTACGCGCGCTCGACCGCATCGATGTGGTCGTCCCGCGCCGCCCGGGCTTTCCGCAGCCCCCACTCGGGAACGCCGTGGTCGTCCCCGCGGTCCGTGATTCGGAACATGACCGCAAGCGTGGGCACGAACGTCCCGCCGCAGTCCTTCAGGAGGTCGATGCACTTGCTGTCCATCTGGAACCCGTGCTCGATGGTGGTGGCGCCGTTCCGCAGCGCCGCCTTGATGCCAGCGGTTCCCTGCGCGTGCGCCGCGACCTCGAGGCCGGCCCTGTCGGCTTCCGCCGTCACGGCGCGTATCTCGTCGTCCGTGAACTGGCGGACGTCGGGTGAGTCCCGTTCGCTCAGGACGCCGCCCGTCGTCATGATCTTGAGGCAGTCCGCGCCGTCCCGCACGCGCTTGCGGGCCGCTCGTCGGCACTCGTCGACGCCGTCTGCGAGCGTTGACAGCGGCGTGCCGTCCGCGACCCACTCGTAGGGGAGGTCGTGGACGTCCCCGTGGCCGCCCGTCTGGGAGATCGCCGGCCCGCTCGTGAACACGCGCGGCCCCGCAATTTCGTCCTCCTCGAGGGCCGCCCGGAGACCGAGGCCGACCGAACTCCCGAGGTCGCGGACGCTCGTGAATCCGGCGCTCGCCAGCGACCGCAGGTCCGCGGTGGCGCGGGCGGCGGCCAGCGAGTCCGGCGTCGTCGTCCAGTCCGCGACGTCCATCGACCGGGCGCCCTGCAGGTGGACGTGGGCGTCGACGAACCCGGGAACGATGGTCCGGTCGGGGAACTCGACGTGCTCGGCGTCCGGCGGCGCCTCCGTGGACTCCCGCGGGCCGACAGCGGCGACAGTGCCGTCGTCGTCGACGACCAGGCGGGCGTCCCGGATGGCCTCGTCCCGCCGTCCGTCGACGACTCGGGCTGCATCGAACACTCGCATAGCTGGTCGTTCACGCCCCACGATGAAAGGGTTGCCCTCGGCTCGCGCCGCTTCTGTGGAACCTCACTCCGGTCAGACGGAGCACTCCGGCGCCCCGATGGCCGACAGCGCCTCGTCGACGACGCTGCTGTCGTACGTCCAGAACCCGAAGAAGACGCCGTCATCGTCCTCCTGGGCGAGCAGCGCGGACGCCTGCATCGCGTCCTCACCGCCGTCGTAGATGACGAACCACGACGTCGCGGCGTCCGGAATCGAGGCGCCGTGGAACGTCACGTCCGCCGGCACGTCGACTGGTTCGTCCGGCAGCCCGTAGACGTGGACGTCGAGGTCCGTCGCCGCGAGTTTGGCGTACGCGTCGCGCTCGTTGGCGAAATTCGTCGCTCGCTGGAACCCCGCGTACAGCCGGCCCTCGCCGGCGCGCCACGCGCGGTCCTCGATCTCCCGGGACGCGTCGAGCATCTGGCGACGGTTGTAGGACGTGAACGTCGTGCGGTCGAGGTGCGACAGTAGCCGGCTGTAGGGCGCGGGTTCGCCGACGCTCCGGACGCTCCCGTCGGTCAGCGCGCGGAGCGCGTCGATGCCGACCGCCGTCAGGAACTCGCCGTCGTGGGCCAGGACGGCGTGTTCGGGTTCGGGGCCCGCGTCGACTTCCTCGATGGCGACGTTCTGGGACGAGAAGTACTCCCGGAGCTCCGGGACGATGTTGGTCCCGGGTGACGTGTACACCGTCAGCGTCTTCTCGCGCCCCCGCACCGCCTCGATGACCTCCCGGAGGCTCATTGTCCGGACCTTTCGGCCGGGCGCGTAAATGCGTTCGGTCGGTCCGCGTCGCCGGTCCGTCCCGCTCCACGACATTTAAGTTCGCAGCACGAGCGCCGTGGTACATGGAGCGAGCCATCGCAGTCGTCGAAGCCTCCGACTCCGCGAAAGCCCTCGTCCGCGAAGCCGGCGAACTCGCAGCGGGCGTAGACGCGGAACTGATACTGGTCCACGTCACCACCGACGAGGAGTACGCCGACCGCCGCGAGTCGATGATGAGCATCCCCAGCATCGACGTGAACTACACCGTCGACGAAGCGCTCGACGGCGCCGAGAAGTTCGCGAAAGACATCGGCCGCGACGTCCTCGAGGGCGTCGGCGTCGAGTACGAGTCCGTCGGCCGCCTCGGCGAGAAGGGCGACGAGATACTCGCGCTCGCCGACGAGCGCGACGCCGACCACATCTTCGTCGCCGGCCGCAAGCGCTCGCCGACCGGCAAAGCCATCTTCGGCGACGTCACCCAGCGCATCATCCTCGAATTCGACGGCGCTGTCACCGTCGTCACGACGTAACGCAGACTGACGCGGAGTCCGCTCTTCCGCCTCGAGTCCCCCTGACCGCCCAACTGGGGTCCCCTAGACGTGGTCGTCCGGGTCGTGTTCGGCCTGCATCCGGGCAGCTTCCTCGGCGTACCACTCGCGTTCGTCCAGGTCCTCGACGGTTCCGAGGTTGCCCGGGTCGGCGTCGATGGCGGCTTCCGTCGGCCGGTCGTCGCTGAAACTCGTGAGCGCGCGCTCCTTCCGGAGGTACCGCTCGCCGTCCGGTGTCGCGTACACGAGGATGATGAGGTTCTGCTCGTCGTCGGAGTACGTGCGCTCGACCAGCCAGACGCGGACGTCGTCCTCGCCCATACGTTCGTTCCGTGTGCCACAGGCAAAAGCCCACCTGTCAGCCGTCCCACCGAGCCGGGACGAGACCCGCCATCACCCCTGATATTGTCCTATTCGTACAAAACCATTAAATCGGTCGGCGGCCTACCGGCGTGCATGAGCGACGAAACCATTGAGGACATCAAGGAACGCAAGAAGGCCGAGCTGCTGGAACAGGCCGAGGAACCGGACACGCCCGAGGAACCGATCGAAATCCGGGGCCACGACCACCTCGAGGAGGTGCTTTCGGACCACGGCACTGTGCTGTTGGACTTCTACGCGGACTGGTGCGGTCCCTGCCAGATGATGGAGCCGGCCGTCGAACGACTCGCCGCGGACGACGACGTCGTCGTCGCGGAGATCGACGTCGACGCCCACCAGGGACTCGCCCAGGCGTGGGGCGTCCAGGGGATGCCGACGCTCGTCGTCGCGACCGACGGCGAGGAAGCGAACCGCGCGGTCGGTGCGCGGAGCTACGACGGCCTCCGGCAGCTCGTCGCGTAACGCGACGCACGGAGAGTCAGTAGTCGGTCGCGGCTTTTTCTTGATGCGAACTACCGCGAGCGACGCGTTTCCCGGTGGGACGCACGCGGCGTGAGGTCTCCTTCCAGCGATCAGTCCGTCCGGGCCGTCTACAGCCATCAGTCCGGGCCGTCTACAGCCAGTCGTCGGGTTTCGTGTCGTAGTCGATCTCGTCCGCCGCGAGGTGCTCGACCTCCGCCCACGACAGCTCCCTGCGCTCGATCGACTCGCCGTCGTACCGGAGCGCCAGCCCGAACTCCTCCGGTTCGGGCTCGCGGTCGTTTCGCTGCGCGCGCTTGCGCTCGGCGTCGCTCACGCGCTTGGAGATCGTGTGCAAGACGACCGGCCGACCCCACAGTTCGAAGACGTGCTCCAGGGTGGCCTCCGCGTCGTCGTGGTCCAGCAGCACGCCGTTGTACTCGTGGCCGAGCAGGAGTTCGCCGCGGTTCTCGTAGTTCGCGTCGTACACCGCGATGGTCGGCTTCCCGAGGTTCGTGAACCGCAACAGGAGCTTCTTCTTGACGTCCTCGGCGTCCGTGCTGCTCGCCCGGAAGTCCCCGCGCGTCTGGCTGTACTCGTACGCGAAGTAGTCGTTCGCGTCGACGAACTCCTGGGTGAGGAACTCGTCGACGAACGTCACGTCGTTGTGGCTCTCCCGCACCTCGAACATGCGGTCCCAGCCAGCGGTGTATTCGACCTCCGCTAGCGCGTCCGCGACCGACGCGTACCGGTCGTCCTCGAAGAGGTAGCGGCTCGTCGCCTCCAGTTCGGACCGTGAGACGGACGCGAGGAACCCCTGGAACTGCGGCTTCGTCAGCGAGAAGTGGCGGCGCGCCAGCCCCTCGTAGGTCAACACCTTCCAGGGGTACCGGTCGACGTCGACGTCGCCGTTGCGGGCGGCCGCCAGGGCCTCGCAGTCCACGTACTCGTCGGGCAGGTCCGCGACCTCGTCCAGCGACGCCGCGGACACGGCGTCGAGTGCCTGCGACGGCGCTAGCACCCCAATGGCCTCCTCGAAGTCGACGGCGTCGTGGAAGTTCCGCCACGTCACGCCCTGCACCCTGAGCAGGCGCTCGACGACCTCGCGGCGGTTCGTGCGGTTCTCAACGTACTCCCACAGCTCCTTCCCGAGCTTGTATGGGTTGAACCCCGGGCTGTTCAGCACGCGGGCCTGGTGGTCGGCGTAGTCCAGGAACTCGGTCTCGTCGGCGAACGCCTCCTCGCCCATCATCATCGACTCCCAGTACGCCGCCCACCCCTCGTTCATCACCTTCGTCGTGCGCTGGGGCGCGAAGTAGTACGCCTCCCGGCGGAGCATCTCGATGAGCTGTCGCTGCCAGTCCTCGAAGTCCACGGCCTTCTCGGCGTCCTCGTCGTACGCTTGACCGTACTCCCGGAGGAACGCCAGCAGGTCGTACTCCGGGTCCGGCGGGAACGACGCCTCGTCGTCGTCGCCGAGCGCCGCCACCCAGTCCTCGTCGAACACCTCCGCCCGAACCTCGTCGCTGACGCCGAGGCCGTCGAGGGTATCCGCGAGCTCCTCGGGCTCCCCTCCGCCGTCGTCCCGGTCGAACGCGCGCCGGTACTCGATGTTGTCCTCGATTGTCAGGACCGTGTCCACGAACCGCTCGATGGCCTCCCGGTCGATTTCGGGGTCCGAGAGGAACGACTCCACGCGGTCCGCGTGTCGCTCCAGAATCGCCGCCGCGTTCGGGCCGTCGTCGGCCCCGAACAGCCCGAACCACTGGTTGTTCGCGAAGAAGTCCGCGTGCGCTTCCACGTGCGTGATGACGGCCTTCTGGTCGGCGCGGTCGTTTGACACCTGGAGGAACGCGTTCGCGGGGTTGTCGTTGTTCACAATCTCGAACGCCTTCCCGCCGAGGAACTGGCGTTGCTTGCGCTGTTGCTCGTACTTCATCCCCCACCGCCAGTGCGGGTACCGCGTCTGGAAGCCGTCGTACGCGATGAGCTCGTTCATCTCGTCGTGGTCGACCACCCAGTACTGGACCTCGTAGGGGTCGAGGCCGAGTTTCCGAGCCAGTGCAGCCGCCTCCGCGGCGGGGTCGGTGAGGCGCTCGGCCGTCCGTCGTTTGTCGATGTCAGTCTTCATCTTCGGTGGTGAGGATGGTTTCGATGGCGTCGAGGACGTCGCTCTCGCCGGTGACCGTGGTCACGGCGACCTGGTCGCTGTCGTCGAACTCGCTGCGGAGCTGTCCGGCGTGCGTGCCGCCGCCGGCGCTGCCGCCGGGCTGGGTTTCGACGTACGCGTGGAGGTTCGCGTCGATGGCCCGCATCAGCGGGATGACGTTGTCCTCGGTGTCGCCGCGGGTGTTCTCGCCGTCCCCGGCGGCGAACACGTAGCGGTTCCACTCGCTGAACGGATACTCCGCGAGGACGTCGTCGGCGAGCTCGTACGCCGACGAGATGCGCGTGCCGCCGCCGGACTGGATGCCGAAGAAGTCGTGGCGCTCCACGACCCAGGCCTCGGCGTCGTGGGCGATGTAGACGAAGTCCGCGCGGTCGTACTTGCCCGTGAGGTACCAGTCCAGCGGCGTGAACGTGCGCTCGACGAGTTCGCGCTTGTCCTCCCGCATCGACCCGGAGACGTCCCGGATGTTCACGACGACGACGTTGCGCTGGCGCTTCTCCTCGATTTCGGGGTGGCGGAACTGCTCGTCCTCGCGCCGCAGCGGCACGCGGCCGGCGCCGCCGCGCTGGAGGCGGACGTTCGTCGGCTCCCGGTCGCACTCGGCTTCCATCTCGTCGATGGACGCCCAGCGTTCGGGGTCCTCGAGGTCGCGGGCGCGGTCCTCCAGCCACGCCTTCGACACCGGGATGTTGTCCGCGCGGGCCCACCGGAACGCCTCCGCAGGTCCCCAGTCGTCCACGCGCAGCGCCTCCGTGACGTACGACTCGTCGAAGTCCATCGCGACCTTTCGCTTCAATCCCTGCTTGTAGAGGTGGTCGAAGTCCAGCGTGCTGCGCGGCCCGCGGCGCGCGGTGTCGTTGAACGCGCCCTCGATCTCCTCGACGACCTTCTTGCCCTTGGGGTCGAGGTCGAGGCCGAGGCGGTCGTCCAGTTCCGCCGCGAACTCCTCGGGGTCCATCTCGTAGTACTCGTGCTCGCCGCCCTCCTCGCCGGCCTCGTCGCCGTCCCCGTCGCCGTCGGCCTCCTGCGGGTCGCCGACCTGGTCGCCGGGTTCGGCGTCGCCCTGTCCGACGCCACCGCGGTCGAGGCGGTCGTACTGGAACTCGGGCAGGTCGACGATCTTGATCGGGACGCGGACCGAGTCCGCGTCGCTGCCGCCGAGGTCGCCGTACTGGATGAACTCCTCGAGGTCCTGGCGGCGCTGTTCGCCGACCTCGCGGTACCGTTCGAGGTCCTCTCTCAGTCCCATCTGTGGCTCACCTCCGAGACCACGGCTCGCGTCGCGAGCTCGGCGCTCTCCGGCGAGTAGCCGCGTTCCGCGGTCAGGAACTCGATCGCCTGCGCTTTCAGTTCGGCCGTCTCAGTGTCCTCGGGTGGGTCCGGCCACTGGGTCGGGTCGAAGTCCGGATGCACGCGCTCGACGTCGTCCCAGTCGTTGCCCGCGAGCACGTCCTGGAGCACCGGCACTGCCGTGAGGTCGACGTCTCTGGCCCGGAACTCGTCGTCGCGCTGTTGCCAGGCGTGGCGCGTGACCGCCGTCATCACGGCGTCCTCGCGGAAGTTCCGGACGGCGTCCCCGGGTTCGTTCCCGCGGTAGTGGGCGTCGTCGAAGCGCCCGAGCGTCTCGGTCTCGAAGACCTTCATCGCGAGGGCGTCCGGCGGCACGTCCTCGCCGCGGTCGTTCGTCACTGTGTCGTCGGTCGCCCACGCGTGGACGTGCTCGACGTACTGCTGGACTTCCTCCTCGGTCGCGCCCTGATCGGCGAGCAGCGCCGCCAGGACGTCGTCTTCCTGCTGGTCGTGGACGTAATCTTTGACGGGCACGAGGCGGTCCACGAACTCGGACCGTTCGGCGTCCGAGAACACCGGGGCCTCGGCGAGTCCGTCGACCATCGCGTCCAGCACGTCGCCGGGCGTGACGACGCACTCGACCGCCAGGTCCGGGTGCGAGCGGTCGCCGTCCGCGTGCAGGAGGTCCGCGAGGACGTCCCGGGTGTACGTCACGGGGATTCCGTTCTGGCCGTCCGCGTCGCTCTCGAAGTCGAACTCGTCGGCGTCGCGGCGGTTCTCCCCGCTCCCGACGAACCCCTGGTCGAACAGCAGCGCCTTCTCGACGACGTCGAGGCCGTCGGGCGCGCCGTCGAACCGGGAGACGACGCTATACAACGCGGCCGCCTCGATGGCGTGTGGCGCGAGCTCGCGCTCGACCACGCCGTCCTGGTCCCGGACGGCGACTGTCAGCGGCGACCGGACGCGGTCGGCGAGCACCTCGGGGTCCGTCTCGGTCCACACCTCGGTGGTGTTCGTGAGCTCGCGGTGCAGCAGCTGGACCTCCAATTGGAGGTTCACGAGGTAGTCGAAGCGGTGTTTCGACAGCCGCCGCTTCAGCGCCTTCAGCGGGTCGAACCCCTGGCGGTCGTCGTGTTGGTTCAGCTGGGCTTCCAGATCCAGATTCGAGATGACGATCAGCTGGGTGTCCAGGTCCATCCCGATGCCCTTGTCGAGTTTCACGCGGCGCTCGTCGGGGACGTTCAGCAGCTTCCGGAGCAGGTCGGCGTGCTGGCTGGCGTCCTCGACGACCGTCAGGCAGCCGTTGCCCTGGCTGAGCACGCCGTCGTAGCTGAACGCCTGCGGGTTCTTCCGGCCCCGGGAGTCCAGGTCCGCGAGCAGCCCCGGCACCCACGACCCGACGAGGCGTTCCTTCGGGCTGCCGGCGTCCTCGGAGTGCAACACCCCGATGCCCCGGCCGCGGTCCACGACGTAGTTCTTCACGCGGAGGTGTTTACGGTCCGTGATGGCGCCGAAGAGGTCGCTGCGCCCCTCCCGGCGGTAGGCCTCCTCGAGGATGTCGTAGGCTTCCTTGCTGAACGGATCGAGGTCCGAATCCACGCGCACCTGCTCGGTCTCCTCGCGGTCCTCGTTGAGGGCCGCCAGCAGGTCGCGGCGGACGTCCGCGGGGAACACCGCCAGCGGGTTCACCTGGACGGGGCTCTCGTACCAGTCGCGCTCCCGTTCGGTGCGTTCCCCGTAGGTCAAGCCGCCGCGCTCCTGGACGCTCGAGACGTTCCACTCGACGGTGTACCGTCGGCCCTCGGGCGTCTTCGAGAACTCCCGCAGGCCGTTCACGAGACACCGCTTCAGCTCTGACTTCCCGGTCGCCGTCGGGCCCGCGAACCAGAGGATGGTCTCGGCCTTCCCGCGGCCGGCCGCGATGGCGCGCAGGTCGTCCACGAACGCGTTCAGCGTCGCCGTGTTCCCGAGGACCGCGTGCTCGCCGTCGTTGTGCGGGTCGTCGAAGAACCGGTAGCGCTGTAGCTCCTCGCCGCCCTCGACGACGGTCCGCGTGCCCTCGCTCTCGATGGCCGCCAGCAGGTACCGGCTCGCGGACGCGGCCGCCAGCGGCTGCTCGAAGGCGTGGTCGACGTACGCCGCGAGGCTCATCGGCTCGTCGTAGGCGTCCCGGAGCGACCGGTTCGCCGACGTGACGAAGTCGCTCACGACTCCAGTTCTGCTTTCGCCACCTCGGCGCCGGCGAACTCCAGGACTTCACGCGCGCCCGCCTCCGAGTAGCCGCGGTCGACCAGCGCGGCCACCCAGTCGTTGTCCTCCTCGTCGAACTCGGCGTTCGACACGAGCGCCGAGAAGTTGATGTTGTGCTTCTTGTCCTCCCAGAGCTTCCGCTCGAGGGCGCGGCGGAGGCGGTCGTTGTCCTGGGGGTCGAACGGCTCGCCCTCGCGGGCGCGCCGGCTCACCCAGTTCGACACCTCCTGCCGGAAGTCGTCTTTCCGGTCCTCAGGGATGCCGAGCTGTTCCTCGACCGCCCGCAGGAACGTCTCGTCCGGCTCCTGCTCGCGGCCGGTCAACTCGTCGGCGACGGTGTCGTCGTCGATGTACGCCATCACGTGGTCCATGTACTTCTCGCCCTGCTGGCGGATCTCGTCGAGGTCGTAGGCGAGCGCGTGCCGGACGTCCTCGATGGCGCGCTCCTTGTACTCCTCGCGCACGAGTTCGAGGAGCCGCTGGTAGTCGTCGACGTCCTCCTCCGCGATGGAGCCGTGCTGGCCGACGTTCTCCTCCAGTCGATTGAACACCGTCAGCGGCGACAGGAACCCGCGGTCGCGGTCCATCGACTCCATGATCGCGGCCGCGATCTCGTCGCCGATGAACCGCGGGCTGACGCCGGACATTCCCTCGCGTTCACCGGACTCGGCGGCTTCCTCGCGGAGTTTCTCGGGGTCGACGTCGTCGACTTCGTCGAGTTCCCCGTTGTACGCCTTGGCCTTCTCGAGGAGGCCGACGTTGTCGGCGTCGGGGTCGCGGATGCGCGTCAGCACGCCGAACAGGCCCGCCATCGTCAGCGTGTGGGGTTCGACGTGGATGTCCGGCACGTCCGCGTTCCCGAGGAGCTTCTGGTAGATGTCGGCCTCGTGTTCGTACTCCAGGACGTACGGGAAGTCCACGCGCTTCGTGCGGTCGTTGAACGCCTCCATCTTCTCGTCGGCGCGCTTGTCCCGGTACTCGGGCATGTTCGTCCGGCCGACGATGACCTGGTCGATGTCGATGCGCGGGTTGTTCTTCGGCTTGATCGTCTGCTCCTGGGTCGCGTGCAGGAAGTCGTAGAGGAACTCCCGCTGGAGTTTGAGCAGTTCCTCCCCGGAGAAGATGCCGCGGTTCGCGTTACAGAACGCGCCCGCGTAGTCGAACGCACGCGGGTCGCTTTCGCCGTAGACGGCGAGTTTCGAGTAGTTAACGTCGCCCGTGAGCTCGGTCTCGTCCTGGTTCTTCTTGTCCTTCGGTTCGAACGTCTCGATGGCGTGACGTCGGTTCTCGCTGGCGACGAGGCGGATCACTTCGACGTGGTTTGAGAGCACGGCCTGCAGGTCGTCGTCGTAGTGCGCGAGCAGTTCGTCCATGTAGAACTCGCTTTCGGGGTCCAGCGACTGCTCGTTGCGCAGCGAGTACGGGGCCTCGAGTTCCTCGTTGAGGTCGTCGATGACCTGCTGGCGTTGCTTCTGGGGGAGCAACACCATGGGGTCCTGGTGCATCGGCGAGACGACGGTGTCGTCGTTGGGGTCCTGGTCGTCGATGACCGAGCAGAGGTTCGTCCAGCGGAACGTGTACAGCCGTCCGTCGTCCGTCTGCGTGTAGTCCTCGTAGTAGCGGCGGACCTGTCGGTCGACGTCGGACTTCCCGGAGCCGACGGGACCGAGCAGGAGGATGATTCGCTTCTCCGGCCCGAGTCCGCGGGCGCCGCTCTTGACCTTGTTCACGAACTCGTGGATGGCTTCGTGCACTTCGCGACCGAAGAAGGTGTTTGCACCCTCGCCGAGCGGGTCCTCGGATGCGAGTTTGTACTCTACGACGCCGTCCTCGGTATTCGACCCGTAGTAGTCGAACATGTCCGCGAGACGCTGGTGGGCGTTTCGCGCGATTTTCGGGTCGTTGTACAGGGTCTCGAGGTACCAGTCGAACCCGTGTGCGTCGCGGAGGTCCGACGGCACCGATTGCTGGTACTGGTCGCTGAGGCGGTCGAGGGTTTCCGTCATGTTGGGTTGTGCTTTTGGCCGTGTGTCGTACCCGGGGGCGGGGCGGCAACTCGGCACGATGACGGGGGCTCAGCGTTGGCCGGGCACTGCACCGGCACTACTAATTGAGTGGGGTTTGGTAACGTATAACTATTCCGCCCGCCGTGGCACGGTTCCGTGAAAAACCGACCCCCTCGGGTCGGCCCGCGATTGCCTGACGGAGCGCCGACGACAGTCCGGTCGCACCACCTACTCGCATGGTGCGGCCCAACCCGCGCGTGAACGCGAAGTAAACGCGATTCGGACGGCGGAGTCACGGTATCGAAATGCCATCCGACCGGTGGAATCACGGTATCGAACCGGCGTTCGACAGGTACGCTCACCGTACCGCGCCGACGCCCGGAGCGTGTCTGCGGGAGCAGTTTCGTTGCTATTGCCCACCGTGCAGTCCTCCGCCGACGCGGTTCAGCACCCGCAGCCACCGCGGTAGTAGAATCGGGGGCGCTGTTCGCGGGGCGGTCGGCGCCGCGAACCGCTCCGAGGCGCTGGTCGTCCCGGCGCGCGTCGCTCCGACCGCATGCATACACGGGGTCGGTCCGGCCGCATGCATGCACGTCCTCGGTCCGGCCGCATGCATACACGTCGTCGGTCATTCGTTCCCTGGGAATCTGTCGTCTCGGTCGTTCGTCTCGTCTGGCGGGTCGACACCTGGCGGGAGGTCTGACGGGAGCGCGACGACGTTCGCGCGACCGATCTTGATCTTCACGATTTCGCCGTCCGCCTCCATCTCCGAGAGGGCGCGACTGGTCTTCGCCTTCGACCACTCCGTCTGCTCGACGATTGCCGACTGCTGCATCCGCCCGTCGTTCTCCTCGAGGAGGTTCACCACGACGTCCTCGTCGGAGAGGAACTCCGGGGGGACGTCGTCAGGCAGCGCTCCGGACGCGGTCGCGTCGTCGGTCTCACTGTCCGCGGCGTCGACCTCCGTGGCGTCGGCGTCCGTCGCTGTACTCGCGGTCGCGTCGTCCGTGTCTGTCGAACTGTCATCCGTCGAGAGACGCTCCCGGAGCGCAGCCAACGAGACCCGGTCAGTGTGGTAGGTAGCGACGGCGAGGATGACGACGACGGCCGCTGCACCCAGCGCCTGGGGGAGCCACGCCCAGAGGCCTCCAGACTGTTCGGCCCGAACCTCGGCGAGGTCGTTCTGGCCGTCGTCGTCCGAGTCGGGATCCGTCGGGTCGGTCCCGTACTTGTCGACTTCCTCGCCGTCGTCGAGGCCGTCGCCGTCCGTGTCCGCTTTGTTCGGGTTCGTCTCGTAGCGGTTGACCTCCTCACCGTCGTCGAGGCCGTCGCCGTCGGTGTCCGCCTCCGCCGGGTCGGTCCCGTACTCGTTGACTTCCCCGCCGTCGTCGAGGCCGTCGCCGTCCGTGTTGGGGTTCGTCGGATCCGTCCCGTACGTGTTCACCTCGAGGCTGTCGGACAGACCGTCCTCGTCGGTGTCTTCTTTCACCGGATCGGAGTCGTATTCCTCGACCTCGGCGCCGTCGTCGAGGCCGTCGCCGTCCGTGTCGGGGTTCGTGGGGTCCGTCTGGTACGTATTGACTTCCTCCTCGTCGCTGAGGCCGTCGCCGTCCGTGTCCGCCTCGTTGGGGTCCGTCTCCACTTCGAGTTCGCGTGCATCGGGGAGACCGTCACCGTCCGAATCGCCCTCCGTGGGGTCGGTGCCGTGCTCGTCGACCTCTGCGCCGTCCTCGAGGCCGTCGCCGTCCGTGTCGGGGTCCGTCGGGTCTGTTCCGTACGTATCGACCTCCATGCCGTCGGCGAGCGTGTCGTTGTCGGTGTCGGCGACGTCGAGCCGCGTCCCCGCCTCGACCTCCTGTTGGTTCGACAATCCGTCGTCGTCGAAGTCGCCGTCCTGTTCGACGACGGTGGCGTTGAAGGGCGCCGACGCGTGCACCTGCCCGTCGCTCTCCGGCAGGAACTCCACCGTGAGCTCCTGTTCGCCCGTCAGATTCTGCGGCCACTCCGAGACGGCCAGGGTGACCGTGGCGGTTTCGTTCGCCGGGACGTCGACCTGCTCGCACGCGAGGTCTTGCGTGCCGTCGGCGTCCGCTGGCTGCGAGACGAGACACACCGCCCCGGCGGTCTCGTTCGTGTTCGTAGCGACGGTGACCTCGAACTGGTGGTCCGCCGACCGCCACAGCAGCAACGACTCGCCTTCGTTCCGGATGTCGCCGTCGCCCACGTACTCGACGCTGGTGACCTCGGGCGGACCGGATGCCGCGGTTCCCAGTCCCGCACCGACCATGCTCGCGAGCAGAATGCATGCGACGAGGCACACCCACCCACGAGAGTTCATCGACCGGCCACCGGCTGGAGAGTTTCGGACGAGGGGCTAGTTCGCATCAACGCTCTCGGAGAGCCTACGCGGTGCGCATTCGTTATTATTCGTTCCGTAATCGAGGTAGGCCGCGTTACCAATCCTGTAAGCCGACAGTACCCGTGGTCTCCGGATGGTGGTCGGCTCGTCGCGGGGCGCTCCTGTACGTCGGTTTAGGCTGTCTGTAGTGGTCCGACACCGCGTCTCTGCGCCACCGCGAATTCGGCGCGGCTGTCGACGTCTCGCACCGGGTCGCTGTCCACGGCGCGTCAGTCGCCCTCGACCTGTTCGGTTCCCCGTGAAACGGTCGAAACGGTTCGAACGAATTCTGGCGTCTGACGGAACGAACGGAACGATTTCCCGTTTTTACAGTCCCTCTCCCCCTCGCAACGAGTGCGGACATGAAATGGACACCATCGAAGAAACCGCTCGCCGCGGTGTTCGTCGTCGGGCTCCTGCTTGTCGCCGGATGCGCCGGCCCGGGCGGGGGCGGCGACACCGGCGCCGAGAACGAGACAGACACTGGTGGAGTCGAGACAACTGACGGCGGTATCGGCGACGACACCACCGAGGACGGGACAGAGTCCGACGACGGAATGGGCAACGAGACGACCGACGGAGTGACGGGTAACGAGACGACGGACGGAGTGACCGGTAACGAGACGACGGACGGAGTGACGGGCAACGAGACCACTGACGGTGAGACTGAGGACAACGCGACTGACGGCGAAACGGATACCGAGACGACTGACGACGGCGCCGGTACCGAGACCACGGCCTGACTGGGGCCGTTACCCGCGACTCAATCTGTCATCCACGCGTGCGCGCCTCCCCGGCGGCTATTTTTGGAGCAGACGGACCGATCTGACACAGGGTCGCCCTCGAATGTCGTCTGTCTGGACAATAGCGTTATATGCTACCACGACCCACAGAAGAGCATGCACGAGGCAGCGTCCAGCCAACCAGCGTGGAGCCGGCCCGCCGACCCGACAATCCTCGAGTTCCTCGCGGAGCGCGACCCGGAGTACCCGGCGATTATCGCGAACCGCATCGGCATGCACGCGCCGTACGTCGAAACCCGCTGCGAGGAGCTCGCGGACCGCGGCCTCGTCGAACCCGTCTCTGGAGAGGTCGTCTACCGGCTCACCGACCGCGGCGAGCGCGCGCTGGACGCTGGAGCGCTGCCCGAGTGAACGCCCATATACGTCCCCACCACGAACACCACGATCATGAACCACGAGTCCTACCTCCGGGCCGTGGCCCTCCCGGAGTACGCCGACCAGGCGCCGGACGCCGCCGAACGCGGCGCGTCGCTCGTCGCTCGACCGCCCCACGCGACCGTCGACACGCAGACCGTCGAAGACCGCTACGTCTACCCCGTCCCCGAACCCGGTGAGGACGGCGCGTGCGGCGTCGGTCTCGCCGACGACCCCTACAACCTCGCGCAGATCTGTGGGCTCGAATACGACCCCGAGCGCCTCCGCGACCACCCGAACACCGCCCGTCTCGTCGCGCTCGACGAGACGGTGCGTCGCCTCGCCGAGGAGACGAACCCGGACTGGCTCGGCGTCTACCGTCGCGCGACGAACGCGGACGGCCAGGAAGTGCTCGTGAAGGAAGCCTACGCCGGTGAACACTCCCGCGCTGAGTTCCCGCTCACGGAGTCGTTCGCCGAGCGCTCGAACAACGCCACCGTCGGGCGCACGGGCGAGGCCGTCCTCGTCGACGACGTCGACGACTACGACGGCCCGTACTACGAGTGCGACGACAGCGTGCAGAGCGAGTTCTGCTGTCCGGTCCTCGCGGGCAACGACGTGGTCGGCATCATCGACGCCGAAGCCCACGAACCCGACTTCTTCACCCCGGAGCGCGTCTGCACTATCGCCGGAACGTGCGCCGGCCTCGCCGACTCCGACCTTCTCACGCCCCCGCGCGTGGAAGCCTGAGCCGACACCCGAATACTCAGCACGCGACCGCGATTTTCGACCGGCGCCCGCCGCTCCTCTTCGCGGAGCCTGCAGGCGGCCACCGGGCTTAATACGGTGATAGCCCACGTTCAAACTAGACTATGGACGACCTCACCGGCTTCCAGCGCGACCTCCTCGTGGTGACCGCGGGCCTCGAGGAGCCCAATGGTCTCGACATCAAGGAGGAACTCGAACGGTACTACGAGTCCGACATCAACCACGGCCGCCTCTACCCGAACCTCGACGAACTCGTCGACAAGGGCCTCCTGGAGAAGGGCCAACAGGACGAACGCACGAACGCCTACGAGGTGACGGCGCGCGGCGCACGGGAGTTGCGCGCTCGACGCAAGTGGGAGAACCGCTACGTGCGGGAGGCTCTCGAGGAACTCGACGACGAGCACGCGATTGCAGCCGACTGAATGGCGCTCACCGAAGCCATCGAGGCCCGCGGCGTCGTCTGCGCGGTCGGCGCCGGCGGGAAGAAGACGCTGTTGTACACCCTCGCCGAGCGCGTCGACCGCGCTGTGGTCACCGCGACCGTCCGGATCCCGATTTTCGACGAGCACGTCGCCGGCGTCGCCGTCACGGACGACCCCGCTGGCGTCGTCAGCGAGACGACGGCGTGGCCGATTCGTCACGTATCGAGCCTGTGCGACCGCTCGGTCCACGTCGTTGTCGACCGGAACTAGTACGCGATACATACGTGCAGGCTCTCCCGTTGGGGGCTTAAAACTACGCGCCCCGTCATACCTTGA
>NZ_WUUU01000020.1 GCF_009831555.1 Halobacterium bonnevillei
GTCCTCCAGCCACCAGACGTCGTACTCCTCGATGGCGTCGGCGAGGCGTTTCGCCGAGCCGCCGGAGAACGTCCAGTGGCAGTCGAAGGCGACGTCCGCGCGGTCCTTGACGCGCTCGGTCACCTCGGTCACTTCGCCGAGCGCGTCGGTCGCTTCGAGGTGCGGGTCGTCGCAGACGTCCGCCGTGTCGTTGACGGGCGCCACCGGGACGCGGCGCCGCCAGTCGGTCGAGGAGCTCCGGCGTCTCGAACTGCCCGCACGCCTCGCCGAACGCGTCGTTCAGCGCGTCGCGGTGCTGGCGGCGGTCGGCCAGCGTCTCGAACCGCGCGTCCTCGTGGAGGTCGACGCCCAGCGCCTCGCAGCTCTGGCGCCACTGCCGGTCGGAGGACGGCCCGACGAACACCCAGTCGTCGTCAGCGGACTCGAAGACGTCGTACGGCGCCCAGTTCGGGTGGCCGGCGCCGAGTGGCTCCGGGACGTCGTCGTAGGCCTGCGTGTACGCCAGCCAGTACCCCATCAGGGACACGGTGGACTCGAACAGCGGTACGGTGACGTGTTGCCCCTCGCCGGTGGCGTCGCGCTGCCTGACTGCGCCCAGGACGGTGACTGCGGCGTACAGCGACGCCGCCATGTCCGCGAGGCTCGTGCCGCTCCGGACCGGCGGCTGGCCCTCGTGGCCGGTCACGCTCATCAGACCGGACAGCGCCTCCGCGACGGGATCGAGCGCCGGGTACTCCTCGTAGGGACCCTCGTTGAACCCCTTGATGGAGCAGTAGACGAGTTCCTCGTTGACCTCGCTGAGGTCGTCGTAGCCGACGCCGAGGCGGTCGGCCGTCCCCGACGCGAAGTTCTCCACGAGCACGTCCGCCTCCGCGACAAGGTCGTCGAAGACGGCCTGTCCGTCCTCGCTCTTCAGGTCGAGGGTGACGCCGAGCTTGTTCCGGTTGACGTAGTTGAACGAACTCGCGCCCACCGGCGACGAGTCCCGGATGGAGTCGCCGCCCTCGGGGTGTTCGACCTTGATGACTTCCGCGCCGAGGTCGGCCAGCACCATCGAACAGAACGGTCCCGCGACGATGTGTCCGAGTTCCAGGACCGTCACGTCGGCCAGCGGCGTGCCGTCGCCGCCCGGCAGCATCCCGGGCGCGAGCCGACCGGAGTCGTCCGTCCGGCCCCGTGCGTCGCTCCGACTGGCGTCTGCGTAGTTGTCTCCGGTCATGGTCAGGCTGGCTGTGACTGGCTGAGGGCGTCGCCGTGGCAGATGGTGTCGCCGCCGTCGTCGAAGACGAACAGGTCGTCTGGCTCGAAGTACGCGTCGAAGTCCTCGCCGGTCGCGAGGCCGGCGTCGTCCGCCACGACCACGTCGATTTTCGAGCCGTCGGTGGTCTCGCCGTGGACGACGTACTCCGTGCCGAGTTGCTCGACGACGTCTACGCGCACGCGGACGCCGTGCGACCCGCCGCCGCGGTCGAGGTACTGCGGGCGGACGCCGAGCGTCACGTCGTCGCCGACACGGTCTGCGAACAGGTCGCCGGGCACCGGCACCGAGAACTGCCCGTCGGTGAGCACGTAGCCGTCGCCGGTGGCCTCCACCGTCGCCGGGAGCATGTTGGTCGACGGCGTGCCGATGAACCGCGCGACGTACTCCGAGACGGGGTGGTCGAAGAGGTCGCCGGGCGGTGCGAACTGCGCGAGTTCTCCCTCCTCCAGGAGGAGGACGTGGTCGCTCATGGTCATCGCCTCCGTCTGGTCGTGCGTGACGTAAACGACGGTGGCGTCCAGTTCCTTGTGGAGGCGCTGGACCTCGACGCGCAACTCCGCCTTCAATTTCGCGTCCAGGTCGGACATCGGTTCGTCCAGCAGGAGGACGTCCGGGTCCTGGACGAACGCCGACCCGAGCGCGACGCGCTGCTGTTGGCCGCCCGAGAGTTCGCTCGGCATCTTGTCCAGTTGCGCCGTGATCTGGAGGGTCTCGGCGGCCTCCTCGATGCGGCGGTCGCGTTCGGCCTCGTCGACGCCCTGGACTTTGAGGCCGTAGCCGATGTTCTCCCGGACGCTCATGTGGGGGTACAGCGCGATGGACTGGAACACCATCGCGGCGTTGCGGTCCTGGGGCGGCGCGTCCGTCACGTCGCGGTCGCCGAAGTGAATCGTCCCTGCTGTAGGGGTCTCCAGGCCGGCGATCATCCGCAGCGTCGTCGTCTTCCCGCAGCCGGAGGGTCCGACGATGGTCGTGAACGACCCGGCTGGTATCTCCAGCGTGAGGTCGTCGACGGCGACGTGTGTGTTCCCGGCGGCGCTGTACTCCTTCCGTATCGAGTCGAGTCGTATCGGACTAGCCATGTGTCTTTGTGCGGGCGGTCATTCGAGTCCTCCGACGTTGAATCCCTGCAGGAGGTAGTTCTGGAGGAACAGCGCGATGCAGAACGGTGGGATGGCGATGAGCAGCGACGCCGCCATCGTCTCGCCCCAGCCGATGGAGACGCGGTCCAGGAAGAGGCTGGCGCCGACGGTGATGGTGTACATCTCGTCCTGGCTCATCACCACGCGCGCCATCGTGAAGTCGTTCCACGAGACGGCGAACGAGAAGATGGCCGCCGAGATGTATCCCGGCCGAGCGACAGGCAACACGACGTCCCAGATGGTGCGGGTGCGGCTCGCGCCCCTGACCCACGCGGACTCCTCCAAGGCGATGGGGACCGTCTGGAAGTACTGCCACATCAGCCAGATGGTGAACGGCGCGGAGATGGCGGTGAGCGCGAGCGTCAGCGCGAAGTAGCTGTTCAGCAGCCCGAGGGTGTAGAAGATGACGTACAGGGGAATCGCGAGCACGATGGGGCTGAACATGTACGCGAACAGCACCGCGCGCGCCATCAGCGTCTTCCCCGTGAAGTCGAAGCGCGTGAGCCCGTAGCCGGCGGCCACCGCGATGACCGTCGACAGGAACGTCGACGACGCGGTGACAACGATGCTGTTGAAGAAGTACCGCGGCGTCGACGTCTCCGTCAACAGCACGCGGAAGTTCTCGAAGCTCAGCGAGTCGACGAACAGCTGGACGCTGCCGCCGGCGAACGCGCTCGACGGCGACTGCACAGCGATCGCGATCATCACGTAGACGGGGATGGTCACGAACACCGCGACGAGCAGCGCGGTCAGGACGACTGCGGTGCGCTTGACGCGTTGCTGGGTGGCCTGGCTGACGTACGAGCCGGCAGCGCCCTCGCCGAACTCGAACATCAGTTCGCCACCTCCTTCTCCGGCTCGAAGGCCCGGAAGTAGACGACGGCGACCAGCGCCAGCAGGAAGAACATGATGCCCGCGAGCGCCGTCGCACCCCCGAAGTTCACCTCGCTGAACGCCAGCTGGTAGACGCGGATGGGGAGCGTCGTCGTCGCCTCAAGCGGGCCGCCCCTGGTGGACAGGAAGATGATGTCGAACTTGTTGAACATCCAGATACCGCGCACCAGGAGGATGATGAGGATGGCGCCCCGGAGATGCGGGAGCGTGATGTCACGGAACGACTGCCACGTCGACGCGCCCTCGACGCGAGCGCGCTCGTAGAGATTCGGGTCGATGGCCTGCAACCGCGCCAGCAGGATGAAGAACGCGAACGACCCGAACTTCCAGACGCTCGCGACGACGACGGCGGGCATCGCCCACTGCAGCGTCGAGAAGAACGCGATGGGGCTCTCGAGGACCCCCCACTGCACGAGGTACTGATTGAGGACGCCGAGGTTCGGGTCGAGGATGAACTTCCACATGAAGATGACCACGAGCGTCGGGAGCAGGTACGGGAAGATCATCAGCGTCCGGAGCGCGTTCCCGCCGCGGACCTGCTGGTTCACGACCAGCGCCAGGCCCAGTCCCACGAGGAGGCTGAGCACCGTCGAGGAGACGGCGTACACGACGCTGTTCCAGAGGTACTTCGGGAACCCCACGGACGTGAGGATGTCCGCGTAGTTCGCGACGCCGACGAACGACGCCGCGCCAGTCGGGTTGTCGAAGAGGCTCATCCCGAGCGCGTAGAGGATCGGCGCCAGCCAGACCACTGCGAAGAAGCCCGCGACTGGCACGAACGTCGCCAACAGCAGGAACCGGCGCTCGTCCATGTCCGCGACGCGGTGGCGGACACTCGTCACTGCGCTCACGGCTACCACCGCGTGGAGGACGCCGGGTTCATTCCTGGAGTGCGCGGAGTTCGTCGGCCACCCACGACACCGTCTCCTCGGGGGACAGGTCGCCGACGACCATCTGGTCGGTGGATTGGCCGAAGACCTGCTGACCGTAGGCGTCCGCCGCGACGATGTTTGGGGCGCCGTCGTCGCCGGTCGCCAGCACCGTTGTGAACGCGTCCCAGTTGTCCCGCACGAGGTCCATGGCGTCCTGGTGTTGCTGGATGACCTCGTTGTCCTTGACGGCGTCGCTGTTCAGGCCCTCCTCGGTCGGCGGGAACTGGAACAGCGGCGCGGACAGCACGAAGTCCATGAAGCGCTCGGACTCGCTGAAGAACTTCACGAACTCCTTGGCCCCGTCCGTCGAATCGCCGCCGTCCCAGACGACGTGGCCCTCCATGTACGCCCACCACTTGTCCTGGCTGCGGCCGTCCGGCAGGGGGAACGCGGTCGGCGAGAGGTTCTCCACGAGGTCGGGTCGCGCCTCCTGGATGGTGAGCACTGGGAGGCCGCCGACGGACATGATGGCAGCCGCGTTCTCCTGCTGGAGCGCGCCGATGGCGTCGCCCCACTCCCAGCCGGAGCCGTTGGGCGCGTACTCGGACATCTGGTCGACCCACTGGTAGGTTTCGATGGCGCGTTGCTCGTTGTCCCCCTGGTCGATGGTGACCTCGATGTCGTCCGAGGGGCCCGCGTAGATGTTCACGTCGTTCTGCCAGAGGTACTGCGTCATCGACGTGTCCGCGTTGTTCGTCTGGCCGGACTGCACGACGTACCCCTCGAGGCCTTCGTTCTCGGAGATTCGCTGTGCCTCGGACTGCCAGGTCTCCCACGTGGTGGGGTTCTCGTCGTAGAGGTCGTTGCGGTACCACCCCATCAACGGCTCCACCATCGTCGGCACGAAGTACGAGTCGCCGTCCACGTTCACCGGGTCCGGCAGGCCGCTGCCCTCGATTGTGTCGTTGACGGGGGCGGCGTCTCCGTCGCGCTGGTAGCGGTAGGCGTCCGCGGACGTGTCGAAGACGACGTCCGGCGGGTTCCCCGCCGCCTTCATCTTCTGCAGTTGTGCGTCCGTGGAGGTCCCCTTCGACGTGTACGTCACTTCCACCTCGTAGTCGGACTCGTCCTCGAACTCCGAGATGATGTCGTCGATGACGTCCTTGGAGTCGCCGCGGTCGCTGAGGTACTGGATCGTGCTGTCGCCACCGCCGCCGCCGCCCAAACCGAGGCAGCCGGCAACCGTGAACGTCGCCGCCGCTGCGCCCGTCGTCTGCAGGAACTGTCGCCGTGAAGTGTTACTCCAACCCATGTAACTGAATGCCACACTAGTACTCGAATAGGTCTTCGCCTACGCCTGTTGGCTCTTTATAAGTGCGGCCCGCCGGTGCGGCCCGACACCGGCTCCGTCGCGCGATTTTCCCTCAGCGGCCGCCCTCTGCCGCTGCACCGAGCAGGAACCCGCGCTCGTTCGGCGTCGTCCCGTTGCTTCGCCCCGTCTTGCTCAGCGAGTCCTCGAGGAGCGCCCGCTCGGCCTTCCGGAGGTGCTCCAGCAGCGTCGCGCGCGAGATGCCGACCTCCTCGGCCAGCGTGTCCGCGTCCGTCTCCCGCGGCCACTCGAAGTACCCCGCCGCGAGCGCCGCCTCCAGGACTTCCGCCTGTCGGTCGGAGATGAGCGAGTCCGGCCGCTCGTACGGCGTCAGCTGTCCGAGTTCCACCGATCCGATTTCGCGGAGGTCCTCGATGATGCCGCGCAAGTCCTCTCGCCGGAACACCACCACCTCGAAGACGCGCTGGTTCCCGTTCACCTTGTCCCAGCCGTGTAACATCCCGTGGTTCCTGCGGATGATTGGCAGCGCGCCGCACGACCGCTTGGTCAACACCAGTCGCGTCCCGTCGACGCGCTCCAGTTCGGTCACCTCGTCGGCGGCCTCGAAGGCGGCCTCGAAGTCCGCTACTCGGTCGCCCGCGTCCACGATGAACCTGATGTATTCGTCGTCGATGACCTCCTCTTTGGCCACTGTGAACGTGGTGTCCCAGCGACTCGTCACCTCGCTGAGCACGCAGTCGCACTCGAGGTCGACGTAGAGTTTCGCCCGGAACATGTTCCCGTAAACAGCGCACGCGTGTATGAAGGTTTCTCACAGGGTCCCCGCGTCCCGCCCCCGATCTGGGCAGTCGCGCAGTAGATTCCCCTGCACCCGCCGCCTGCCCGCGCGCGTATTCGACAGCTCCCAGCCGGACACTCGACCGTTGCCCGCAAGCACCCTTGATTCTCCTCACCGGCGCCCTCCTCGGCACCGTCCTCGTGCTCCCGATTACGCTCGTCTGCACGCTCGAATTCGACGGCCCAGGGGACCAGCACCCGGTTCCGGATGCGGTGAGAAAACTCAGATAAACTGTATACCTATTCTCCTGATGAGTCTGGGTGATTGGTTTCGCGCACGCCGAATATATTCGAGAACTGGTAGGATGCTCGGGCGACGGCGGGAAACTCGCTTTCGACCGCCTCAGATCCGCTTGTAGTTCGTCTAATCGCTCTCGAGCCAGTAAATCCACGAATGTCCACTCAACACCGATTGACCGCGCCTACTCTGGAACATCTCCGATTCTCCCTTCAAACGGCAATAAATCGTCGATCCGTCGATTCCGCAGACTGCCCCCATTTCTCGTCAAATCCAGATACTAATACCATCATCACGTTCAATCGGCCCGACGTAGAATCTGTGTAATCTGGGTAGTACCCCAAAAGATACGTTGATTGATTATTCGGGCGTCGGATGAGCGCCGCGCTTCGGCGGTGTGGGAACGGAGCAGCGAGCAAGAACGGGGACGCCGCTCAGATTTCGGTGATGCGGCGGTGTTGCTCGTCGACGGCCCGCGCGTCCTCAGTGAGCAGCGCGACGACGAGGTACTCGGCGTACTCGCTGACGTAGTCGACGAGTTTGGCGATGCGGTCGGAGTCGACGGCTTCCAGGGAGTCCAGGAGGATGAACGGCACGTCCTCGTAGACTTTGTGCGCGAGGAAGCCGGCGAGCGCGAGGACCAGTCCCGTGATTTCGCGCTCGCTCTCCGAGAGGTGGTCGACTGTATCCTCGTACGCCGTGCCGGACTCCGTCGTCCGCACGACGTGCAGGTCGAACGCCGTTTTCGTCACCGTACGGCGCCCTTCCGTGACCTCGCGTTCGCGTCGCTCCAGCCAGATGCGGTCGAGGTTGTCGTAGTCCAGCATCTCGAGGACCGTTTCCATGTGGTCGTTGAACTCGTCGACCGTGTCGCGCTCGATGCGCTCGATTCTCGTGCGGAGGTCCGTGACCTCGTCCTCGATTTCGTCGCGCTGTGCGCGCAGCTCCTCGGCTTCCTCGATGCGTGCTTCCACGCTCGCGATATCGTCATCGACGGCTTCCAGGTCCTGCTCGAGGCGGCCGAGTTCGTACTCCAGTTCGTTCGCCTCCCGGTGGTGTTCGAGCACCTCGCTGTACTCCCGCGACTCAAGGTCCTCGACGTCGGCTTCGACGCGCTCGATCTCTTCCAGCAGGTCGTCTCGGCGGTCCTCGAGGCGGTCGACCGAGGACGCACAGCGCTCGAGTTCGTCCTCGAGTTCGTCGAGCCGCCGCTCCACGCGCTCGCGCTCCTGTTCGGCCTCCTGGAGTTCGCGACGCCGCGCCTGCTTGGCGTCGATGTCGTCCTCCACGTCCGACACAGCCTCCAGTTTCTCCGCGCTCACGGCCCGCAACTGGTCGATGGTCGACTGGATCTGGTCCCGGTCCACGGTACTCCCGCACGTCCAGCAGGTGACGTCGTCGCCGTCGACGAGCTTGGCGGTCGGGTCGTCGCTGGCGCCGCCGAGGGCGTCCAGGGCGTCCGGGCCCGCGTCGTCGAGGACGTCCTCGTTGAAGCTGACGACGCTGCGCAGCTCCGACACCGCCGACTCGAGTTGCTGTTTCCGGTCCCGGAGCGTCCGGATGTCGGACTCGATGGCAGCCAGTTCGCCGTCCGGTGTTTCCACCAGGGAGTCGCGTTCCTCGCGTAGCTGCGCGCGTTCGCGCTCCAGGGCCGACCGCCGCTCTCGCTCGGTCTCGAGTTCGTAGCGGACGTCCTCGAGGTCCGACCGCAGGGAGCTCAGTTCGTCGAGTTTCGACTCGAGTCGCTCCTTCTGCTGCTGGCGTTCCTCGACGTCGTCGACGGCTTCGAGTTCTGCCTCGACGGCGTCGAGCTCGTCGCGTTTCTCGTCGATCTGCTCCTTGAGGTCGGTTCGGCGCTGCTCTTTGTCTGGGAGTTCTCCCTTGAGCCGGTCGATTTCGTCGAGCTCCTGCTCGATGCGGTCCCGCTGGCTCACCAGCCGGTCGATCTCGGCCTCGATTTCCGCGGTGTCGACGGGGCGCAGGATGAGGTCGTGGAGTTCCTCGCCGTGTTCGACGGCGCGCCGCACCTCGTTGGACTCCAGGAGGAACGCGAACAGGTCCGCGAGCTCCGGGTCGTCGAGGTAGGGGTCGCCACTCGTGACGACGGTGCCTGCTTGCCGCTGGAGGCGCCGCGTGTACGTCTCGCCGTCAAGCGTGAGCTCCACGGCGGCCTCGTCGGCGTCCCCTTTCACGGTCACGTTCTCGCTCCCCATCGCTGCCATGAACGCCTGCAACAGCGAGGTCCGGTTGGTCGCATTCCGCCCGGCGAGCACGTTCACACCGGACGTGAACTCGACGGTCGTCGCTTCGATGCCGCCGACGTTCTCGACGTGGATATCCCCACCGGACGGTCGCTGCTCTTGTACATCCATGTCCGTGCATTGGTTCCAACACCGGCATAAATCTTGTCGATTCTGGGGGCGCAGGGACGGGTTGGCCGTCGCGAGGACAACTGTCGGGGGCTGGCGGACAGGAATAACTATAACCCCCTGCGACGGCCTACTCGACGTATGGCTGACGGCGAACACGGCGCGAGGGGGCGACGGAGCAAGGTCGCCCGCGTCATCGACGAGTACGACCTGGAGGGACTGGGGGCGGAACTGGAGGCCAGGTGGACCGCGACGGGCGACGACCACTGGAGTCTCCGCGACCTCGCGACGTACGTCAACGAGGAACTGGTTCGGGCGAGCCTCCGGGAGGCGGGACGAACGCCCGTTGCGGCCGACGTCCAGAACGCACTGGCGTTGCTGTCCGGCGACGAGAGCGCCGCTGCCGAAGCCACGCAACTGCGCCGCCGACTGGAGCGCGACGGTGTGGCCGTCGACGACCTCGAACGCGACCTCGTGACCTACCAGGCAGTCCGTAGCTACCTGCAGGACCACCGCGGCGCGGAGTACGAACGGGACGTCGGGGACCGCGTCGACGCCGTCACGCAATCGATTCAGAAGCTCCGCGGGCGGCTGGTCTCCGTCACCGAGTCGAAACTCGAACAGCTCCGAGACTCGTCGCGGCTCACGCTCGGCGAGTTCCGCGTGATGGTCGACGTTCGCGTGCTCTGTACGGACTGCAACTCCCAGCAGGCGATTACCGACCTGCTGGCATCCGGCGGGTGTGACTGCGAGGAGTGACCGAATGCTGCCGGCCTGGCACGCCGGTGCCGGTCGACGAGGCAGCGCCACCGCCGGGCGCCGCCGTTTGAATAACACGAGTACTGGCGTTATATTCCTCGGGCCCACCAGCTGGTGGTGCGCGCCGCGTACCGGACTCGACGCTCGGGTCGGCGTGTGCCCGGGCGCTCCCGGAAACAATTGCAGATTGACAGAGCTATTTGTGCCGGCCTCGTGTCGACTCGTGCATGGACCTCGAAATCGACGGCAACGCGGCGCTGGTGGCCGCATCGAGCAGCGGCCTCGGAAAGGCGACGGCGACGGCGCTCGCCCGCGAGGGCGCGAACGTCGTAGTGAACGGGCGCGACGAGGAGCAACTCGAGGCCGCGGCCGAGGACATCCGCGCGGTCGCCGAGGGCGAAGTCGTCGCCCAGCCGGCGGACCTCACTGTCCCGGAAGACGTGAGTGCGCTCGTGCAGCGAACCGTCGACGAGTTCGGAGGCCTCGACCACCTCGTGACGAACGCTGGCGGCCCGCCCAGCAAGCCGTTCAAGGAGACGACCGACGAGGAGTGGTACGACGCCTACGACCTCCTGGTGATGAGCGTCGTGCGTCTCGTCCGGGAGTCTGTCGACCACCTCGAGGCCGGCGACGGCGGCAGCATCGTTCACTCGACGTCCCACAGCGTGAAGGAGGCCATCGACGGCCTCGTGCTCTCGAACTCCGTTCGGATGAGCGTCATCGGCCTCGAGAAGACGCTGTCCCGGGAGCTCGCGCCCGACGTTCGCGTGAACGCCGTGATGCCGGGCGCCCACAAGACCGACCGCATGGAGTACCTCATCCAGAACGCCGTCGACCAGGGCGAGTTCGAGGACTATGACGAAGGCTACGAGTCCTGGACCGACGAGATTCCGACCGGTGACCTCGGGTCCCCGGAGGAGTTCGGGAACACGATCGCGTTCCTGCTGTCCGAGCGTGCGAGTTTCATCAACGGCGAGGCCGTGATGATCGACGGCGGCGACGCGCGCTCGAACCTGTAGCCTGCGGCGGTTACATTCTCCGCCACATCTGTCCGCTCAGTGGCGAGTGTGCGAGGATTCCACCGATGGATGTTACAGTAACCACTGTTCGGTGACGACGAACGACGCGGGTTTACTGTCGCATCTATCTTTTTGTAGGCCAGTGCGTGAATTCAAATCCGGTCGCCTGTGAGCGACCACGAAACTGAGGTGGCCTGCGCGGCTCCATCCGGGCGGACCGCATCACGTTCGCGGCGATTGCTCGCTAAAATCGCGGACGGGCCCGCCTCCGGTTATCGACGCCTCGATCGGGCCGTCCGATGCCTGGTCGATCCGCGAGGGCGCACAACCGGGACAGCAGGAGCCAGTGGCTGCGCTAGAGGGTCGTTGACGGCCGAAAGACGCCGCCTCCTCCGGGTTTCGATATTGTTCTGTGTGGCCGAACACGTTCCACGGCACGTATAAAGCACGGGCCGAAATTTTCGTCTCCCAGCACTGTGCCAGGGTCGACTGCGTTCACCTGTGCGGGGTCGCCGCATCTCGCTCGGAGACCCGGTTCTCGCCCGCGGCAGATTCGCTTCTGGACAGCAATTTATATAGTGCTGTTCCCCCTCACCGAATCAGTTGCATCAGCCCACTTACTGCTGCTCTACGGGGTTCTGGCCGGATGATCGTATCGACACGGCCGCAACCGGCCGCTCGTATCAGTTCGAACGGCGGCGGAACGAGCCGGGCCGTCTCGACAGGGACAATCAGTGGCAACACCGCGGAGGCCATTCTGGGCGAGAAGGGCGCACGTGAGGTGCGTGCGCCCGCGAAACGGGTATACTGCGGTCGAAGACTGTTGTACGGCTCGTCAAACGGTAGCGCCGGATTCTGCGCTGTGAGCGGTGTGACGGGCTTCAGACTGGGCGTACGGCGACGTACCGGGCACTGGGCGTACGGCGGCGTCCTGTGTCGGGGCAGTGTACATGGCGGAGCGAGACGGCAGAAATCGGACGGAGTTCGGAGTTCGAACCGTGGTCAGTACTGACCGATGTTGACGGGCGGACCGCCGTGGGGGCCGTAGGGCGCGTCGTCGAGCCACTCGCCCGCCGGCTCGTAGTACGGCGCGGCTTTCGCAGCGAGGTACTTCTTCGCCTTCGTGACGACGCTGTCGCCCTGCAGGTACTCCAGGGCCTGTCCGGCGGCGCGCTTGTTGTACTGCGCTGCCTTCAGGCGCTCGATGCCGTAGTGTTCGATTTCGGCCTCGGCCGCATCCTCCACGTCCGCGCTCAGTGCGGCCGTGAGGCGGGTCGCGGCGGCGTCGGCGTCTGCGACGCCGGAGTTCATGCCGCGCGCGCCGAACGGTGCGAACAGGTGGCCGGCCTCACCGACGAGGAGCACGCGGTTGTGTTCGTCGACGAGGGTGTCGGCGATGACCTGCTTGAACTTGTACTGGGAGACCCAGTCGACGCGGTCGCGGTAGCGTTCGCCGAGCGTCTTCGCGACGAGGTCGGCGACCTGTTCGTCCTGGCTGAGGTACTCTGGGTCGTCGGTATCCTTGCACTGGATGTCGACGCGCCAGCCGCCCTTGAACGGCACGAGGAGGACGTTCCGGCCGTCCACGCGGGGATGGTCGTAGTGGAACACTCGCTCCTGCTTGAGGGGTTCGTCCTCGAACTCGTCGATGTCCGCGATGATGAAGGAGTTCTCGGACTGGGTGCCGGAGAACTCCGAGCCGATCTCGCTGCGGACGGTCGACCCGGCGCCGTCGGCGCCGACGGCGTACTCGGCGTGGTAGGTCTCGCCGCTCTCCGTCTCGACGCGGACGCCGTCCTCGCTGGATTCGACTGTCTCGACGCCGTCGTCCCAGTGGACCTCGATGCCGGCGTCCTGGACGGCGTCGAGCATGTACTCCTCCGTCCAGACCTGGGGGAGACTCGTGAAGTGCGGGAGGCCGCCGTCGCCGCCGGGGTCGGGGTACGTGCGTTCGAAGACCTCCCTTCCGCGGAACAGCGTCCGGCGCGTGTCCCAGATGATGCCGTTGTCGACCAGACGGTGGCCCAGTCCGGGTGAGGAGGTCTCCAGCGTGCGCAGTGTGTCCTTGTGCACGTAGATGGCCCGGCTCCCGGGTCGGTCCCGGTCTTTCGGGTCGGCTTCCAGTATCGTGGTCTCGACTCCTCGTGCGTGCAGCGCGAGTGCGGTCGTCATGCCGACCGGCCCGGCACCGGCGACGACCACTGGCACGTCTGCTTGAACGTCTGAACCGCTCATCGTATTACGAAGTACTGCAGACGGGGGTTTAGATGTTTCCCCTTTCGATGATACGACAAATGAGCGACCAACGTGCGACAACGCGGAACACACGCGAACATGTTCGTGCGTGGCATTTTTGTACTGGTTGCCTAACCTGTTCGTATGGACGTATCCGAAGAGGCCAAGCGAAACCTCCGCGGCGTGCCGATGAACGAGAGCGAACGCGACGCGTTCCTCCGGGAGCAGGGGCAGGGCGTGCTGTCCCTGGCCAGCGACAACGACGCGTACGCGCTTCCGGTGTCGTTCGGCTACGACGGCGGCGACCTGTACTTCATCCTGTTGCGGTTCGGCGAGGACAGCACGAAACTCGACTACGCGGCGTCCACGGAGACCGCGACGTTCTCGACGTTCGAGTACGACGACGAACACCACTGGCGGAGCGTCAACGTCCGCGGCTCCATCGAGCGCGTCCCGGACGACGAGACCGACGACGTCGACGACATCATGTTCGACAACGCGGAGTTCGCTAGCCTGTACCCGCACGGGGAACCGATCACCGACCACCCGCGCTACCGCCTTATACCCGAGGAGACGACCGGGCAGAAGGGACAGGGTCACGAGTGAGCGCGGGGGGACTGCCCGCTGGCTCTGTTCAGCGACGAATCACGAATCTTAACAGGAGCCTCCGGCAACAGCACTGCATGGAACGAGACACGCCGGCGTACGATTTCAAGGACCGCGACGTCGTCATCCTCCGCGAACTCGCGAAGGATCCGGGCGTCTCCTCCCGGGACCTCGCCGAAATCCTGGAGGCCGACTACGACATCGACGTCTCCTACGTCACGGTAAACGAGTCCATCCGGAACATGCGGGACGCGGGCGTGTTCCGGGAGGCCATCATGCCGAACGAGGAGTACTTCGTGTTCGAACTGTTCGAGTTCAAGTTCAACCCCGAGTACTTCGCCGAGGAGTGGCGTGACACGATGGAGCACATCCGCGACGACGAGCACACGCTGCTGTACTTCCTCTCGGACGGCGAGTACCAGTGGAAGTCGATCATGCTGTTCCCGACCCGGGAACGCGGCGAGCGGTGGCTCCACGAGTTCTACAAGAACCACGGCAAGACCGTCCTGAACGTCCGCACGTCGGTGATGACGAACGTCCTCGAGTTCGGCGCCAGCCCGGAACTGTTCGACAACCTCGACCCGGAGACCGACAGGAAACTGTAGCGCCTGTGCCGGCGCTACTCCTCGACCGGCAGCGACCCGTACTCCGACTCGAACGCCTCGACGAGCTCTTTCTTGTCGAACTTCCCGGTGGTCGTCTTCGGCACCTCGTCGACGAACTCGAAGCGGTCCGGCAGCCACCACTTCGGGAACGACGCCAGCAAGTACTCCCGGAGGGTCTCGACGGTGAGGCCGTCGTCCGGAACGACGTACGCCACGGGGCGTTCCTGCCACTTCTCGTGGGGGACGCCGATGACCGTCGCTTCCGCGACGCCGTCGTGACCGATGAGCGCGTTCTCCAGTTCGATTGAGGAGATCCACTCGCCGCCGCTCTTGATGACGTCGTCGAGGCGGTCGACGACGTCGATGTAGCCGTACTCGTCGATGGTCGCGACGTCGCCGCTCATGAACCAGCCGTCGTCGGTGAACGACGCCTCGGTCGCGTCCGGCCGCTCGTAGTACTCGCCCGCGAGCCACGGCGCTCTCGCTTGGACCTCGCCCGGTGTCTCGCCGTCGTGAGGCACCGGTTCGCCATCCTCGTCTCGGAGCCGGATCTGCACGCCCGGCGCGGGGACGCCCGCCTTCATGCGGAGGCGGTCCTGCTCGGACTCGGACAGTTGCTGCACTTCGGTCGTCACCAGCGTGTTCGCGAGGTGCGGGGACGCCTCCGTCATTCCGTACCCCTGGCTGATCGGCGCCTCGTAGACCTCGTCGTACTTCCTGATGAGCGACTCCGGCGGGCTGCTTCCGCCGATGAGCACGTCGTGGAGGGTGTTCAGGACCCCTGGGTCGAGGTCGTCGGACTCCTCGATGATGCGGTCGACTTCCATCCACACCGTCGGAACTGCGGCCGCGATGGTCACCTCCTCGTCCTGGATGATGGGAATCAGGTCGTCTGGGTCAGTGTGCTGCCCGGGCAACACGATCTTCGCGCCCGTGAACGTCGTCGTGTAGGGGAACCCCCAGCCGTTGACGTGGAACATCGGCACGACCGGCATCACCACGTCGGACTCGCTGACGGCGAAGACGTCCACGTGGCTGTGCATCATCGTGTGCAGGAACTGGCCGCGGTGCGTGTACTGGACGCCCTTCGGGAGGCCGGTCGTCCCGGACGTGTAACAGAGCGCGCTCTCGGTCTCCTCGTCGACGTCCGGCCAGTCGTAGTCCGTGTCGTAGCCGGCGATGAACGACTCGTAGTCCGTAACCGGGGACAGCGACGTCTCCGGGACGTCGTCGGCGTCGCCGAGCACGACGTACTGTTCGACGGTCTCCAGGTCGTCGGCGATCGGCTCGAGGACGTCCACGAACTGCGGGTCGACGAACAGCAGGCGGTCGGCGGCCTCGTTGATGATGGTCACCAGGTGGTGTTCCGGCAACCGGTGGTTCACCATGTGGATGCTACGCTCGCTGCACGACGGCCCGAAGTAGAGTTCGTAGTGGCGGAAGTGGTTGACCGCCATCACGCCGGACCGGTCGCCCGGCGCCATCCCGTACTCGTCGAGGGCGTGCGCGAGCTGGCAGATCCGCTCGTACGCGTCGCCGTACGTGTAGCGGTGCGTGCTCCCGTCGGGGAGCGCGGTCACGATCTCCTTGTGGGAGAAGAGGTCGCGGGCGCGCTCCAGGAACGTCGTGATGGTCAGTTCGTAGTCCATCGTCATGCTGTATCACCTCGGGGCCTGAACCGGTAAAATACCCTGTGCTGGTCCGTCGGCCCGTCGATGTCGACGACCTCGAGCGTGACCGGGTCGCCGATGCTGAGGTCGTCGTAGTCGGCACCGTCGATGCGCGCGGACAGTTTGACGTCCACGCCGTCCAGGTCCACGACGCTGGTGACGAACGGGGTGTCCTCGGTCATCCCGAGCGGGCCGCTGCCCCGGACCGCGGAGAACGCGAACAGCGTGCCGTCGTGGGGCAGCGAGACGTACGCCAGGTCGTCGCTCGTGCACTCCGGACACATCACGCGCGGCGGGAACTGGAGGTCCCCGCAGTCCCGACACTCGGTCGTCGACAGCGACCCGTCGCGGAGCCGGTCGTAGAACTCGCTGATTCTGGTGTGCTCGTCGTCCTGCAGGTCGTAGAAGTCCAGCAGGCGCGGGAGTTCGATGCTGTCCGGTATCGTGACGGTCCTCCGCGGCGGTTCGCTGCCGCCGTCGGACCGCACGGTCGTGTCGTCTGCGTCTGTCATTGTGGGTCCCTCGCGAGTGTCATGACGCTGTGCACGGAGCCGCTGCCGCTGAGGTTGTGGATGAGCCCCGTCTCCGGGCTGTCCGGCACCTGCCGGGCGGACTCCACCTCGCCCGTGAACTGCTTGTAAATCTCCAGGGCCTGCGAGACACCGGTCGCCCCCAGGGGGTGCCCGCAGCCCAGCAGGCCGCCCCGCGGGTTCACGGCGATGTCGCCGTCGAGTTCGCCGCGGCCGTCCTCGGCGAACTGGCCGCCCTCGCCCTTCTCCACCCAGCCGAGGTCCTCGTACTCGATGATCTCGCTGATGGAGAAGCAGTCGTGGATCTCCGCCACGTCGAGTTCGTCGACGGGGTCGTCGATGCCGGCCTGGTCGTAGGCCTCCTCTGCGGCCTGTGTGGCCTGCGGCCAGCCAGAGAACGACGGCAGGTTGTTGATGGAGTTACCCGCCATGCAGGACTGCCCGCTGCCGGTGACGTACGCGGCGGTGTCAGTGAGTTCGCGGGCCTTCTCCTCGCTGACGAGCAGGAGGCCGGCGGCGCCGTCCGTGATGCCGCTGCAGTCCAGCAGGCACAGCGGCGGCGCGACCGGATACGAATCCAGGACGTCGTCGACGTCCACTTCGGTCTGGAACTGTGCGTAGGGGTTGTTCGCGGCGTGATTCTTGTTCTTCACGCTGACTCTCGCGAGCTGTTCGTGCGTCGTCCCGTACTCGTGCATGTGGCGCTGCGCGAACATCGAGAAGAACGACGGCGCGTTCAGGCCGTTCACGCCGTCGAACTCGCGGTCGAGCACGTTCGTCATGCTCGCCTGCGTCTCGGCCATGTACTCGTCGCCGAGGTTCATCTTCTCGACGCCGAGGACGAGCGCGACGTCGAGTTGGCCCGCGGCGATTGCCAGCCACGCGTACCGGAGCGCGGCCTGGCCGCTCGCGCACGCGAGTTCGGTCCGCGAAATCATCTTCGTGACGTCGATGCCGAGCAGTTCAGCGGCCAGCGGCGCGACGTGACTCTGGAACGCGAACCGCTCCGGCTGGACCGCGCCGACGAACAGCCCCTCCACGTCGTCGGGCGTGAGGCCGTCGACGTCGTCGAACGTCGCCTTCCCGGCTTCCTGTGCGAGATCCTTCCAGGTCGCTTCGCGGTGGCCCCAGTCCGCGTGGCCGCCGCCGACGATTGCTGCGTTCCTGGGCATCATTCGAACTCCGGGGCGCGGTCGTCTCTGAACGCCGTGACGCCCTCGACCATGTCGTCCGTCGTCGTGAGCAGGCCGAAGCCCTGGCTCTCTGCGTCCAGCCCTGCCTTCAGGCTGGTGTCCTGTCCGTCGTCGATGACGCGCTTGGCGACTTTCAGCGCCGTCGACGGGCCGTCCGCGAGGTCGTCGACGAACTCGGCGACCGTCTGCTCGAACTCCGAGGCGGGGACCGCGCGATTCACCAGTCCCCAGTCCTGGGCGCGCTCGGCCGATATCTGTTCGCCGCGGAAGACGAGTTCCTTCGCGCGGCCCTCGCCGACGATGCGGGTGAGCCGCTGTGTGCCGCCGCCCCCGGGAATCAGTCCGAGGTTGATCTCCGGGGAGCCGAAGGTCGAGTCCTCGGTGGCGACGCGGAGGTCGCAGGCGAGGGCGATTTCGAAGCCCGCCCCCAGGCAGAAGCCGTCGATGCGCGCGACCGTCGGCCGCTGGAAGTTGTCGATGGCCTGGATCGTCTCGTCGACGTCCATCAGGTCGGTCGGTTCGGCGGTCATGAACCCAGTGATGTCGGCGCCGGAACTGAACGCGTCGTCGCCCGCGCCTGAGAACACGACACAGGACACCTCGTCAGGGTCGGCGTTGTCCAGGGCCGCTTCGACCTCGTCGAACATCGTCTGGGAGAACGCGTTCAGGCGCTCCGGGCGGTCGAACTCGATTTCGAGGACGCCGCGGTCGTCCAGCGTCTTGTTCACGTACTGGTAGGGGCCGTCGCCGCGGTAGTCGTGGAACCCCTGGCCGGCGTCGACGCCGGTCTGGCCGGCGTTCACCAGTTCGACCAGGTAGTCGGAGGGCGCGAACCGCTCGGCGCCGGTCGCCTCGTGGAGGCCCTGGAGTTTGTCGAGGACCGCGTCCAGGCCGATCTGATCCCCGAGGCGGCAGACGCCCTCCGGGAACCGGGCGCCGAGTCGGCTGCCGAGGTCGATGTCGTCGGGAGAGGCGACGTCGCTGCCGACCAGGCGAGCGGCCTCGTTGATCATCCGGGCTTCGACGCGGAGAGTATCGAACCCCTCGCCGTCTCCGGGTTCGTAGTCCGGGCCGTCGACCTCCCAGTCGTAGAACCCCTGGCCGGTCTTCTTGCCGAGGTTCTCGTTGGCGACTTTCTCGGCGATGGTTGGCGGGGCGTCGAGGTCGGTGTCCTCGCGGAAGTGGGCCGCGATGTCGATGCCGGTGTAGTCGGCGAGTTCGAACGGCCCCATCGGGTAGCCGCGCCGGTAGACCATCGCGGCGTCGGCCTGCCGGACGTCGGTCTCGCCATCGTGGAGCATCCACGCGGCTTCCTCCATGAACGGCAGCATGACGTTGTTCACGATGAAGCCGTGGACGTCGCGTTTGACGTCGATGGCTCGCTTCCCGACGTCGTCGACGAAGTCGTGGGCTGCTTCGAGGGTCGCCTCGCTGGTCTGTTCGCCGTGCACGACTTCCACGAGGTCCATTTTCACTGGCGGGTTGAAGAAGTGCGTGCCGACGACCTGCTCGGGGCGGTCCGTCGCGGCGCCGATCTTCGTGATGCTGAGCCCGGACGTGTTCGACGCGAGGATCGCGTGGTCGGGCGCGTAGTCGTCGACCTCGGCGAACGTCTGGCGCTTGAGGTCGAGGTCTTCGGGAATTGCTTCGACGACGAGGTCCGCGTCCGCGACGGCCGCTTCGAGGTCCGTCTCGCCCGTCATTCGGGCCCGGACCGCCTCCGCGGACTCGTCGAGTTTCCCCTTCTCCTCGAGTTTGCCGAGACTCCACTCGACCTGCTCGAGGCCGTCCTCGACGAACTCCGCCTCGATGTCGCGGACGACGACCTCGTAGCCCGCAATCGCTGCGAGCTCGGCGATGCCGTGGCCCATGCTCCCCGCGCCGAGCACGGTCACGGTCTGTATGTCACGTTCTACCATCGTATGTACACAAGTTAACCACCTTTTTTAAATTGTTGGTTACTCTGTTTGCTGATATACCGCTTATACTTAACTACTGATTCGATAGTCCGCCCGAGCCACCCGAAAGATTGAGTGGCCTGTTCGCGAATCTCGGACTATGCAAACGGGAACTTCCCGGCGACTGTCCGACCGACACGCCCCGACAGAGGGACACCATGACTGACCTCGACGGGACCGTCTGCGTCGTCGGCGGCGGCGGGAACGGCATCGGCGACGCAACGGCCCGCAAACTCGCGACCCTCGGCGCACGCGTCGTCGTCAACGACGTCGGCAGTGACGTCCACGGCAGGGGCGCCGACCCGGCGGTCGCCGAAGCCGTCGCCGAGGACATCCGCGAGGACGGCGGCACCGCGATGGCACACGCCGGCGACCTCACGGACTTCGACGACGCCGACGAACTCGTCGCCGACACCGTCTCGGAGTTCGGTCGAGTCGACGCCGTCTACAACTTCGCGGGCATCCTCCGGGACGACATCAGCTACAAACTCGACGAGGACGACTGGCGCGCGGTCATCGAGACGAACCTCACTGGGCAGTTCACGCTCCTGCAGGCCGCCTGCAAGCACTGGCGGTCCGCGGCCGGGGACGACGGCTTCGACCGCCAGCGGTCGTACGTCGCCGCGAGCGCGCACTCCGCCCGCGGAAACGTCGGGCAGGTGAACTACGCCACCGCGAAAGCCGGCATCCTCGGGATGGTCCGGACCGTCTCCTCCGAGATGCACCGATACGACGTCCGCGTGAACGCGCTCGTGCCGAACGCCTACACGCGCATGACCGAAACAGTCCCGGCGGACCACCGACCGTACACGCGCGAGGAGATGCCGCCGGAGCGCGTCGCCGCGTTCGCCGCCTATCTCGCCAGCGAGGACGCGTCCGACGTCACCGGCTGTACCCTGTACGCGGGCGGCGACCGCGTCGGCGTGTTCTCCGAGCCCGCGATGGACCGAGTCGGCGTCGAACCGGACGGCTGGACCGTCGACTCTCTCGCCGAGCACTTCCGCGAGGACGTCGCCGGGGACGTCGAAGTTACGAGAACAGACAGCTACTTCTGACCACGCCCCGCCCGGAGCGGGTTCGCCAGACTACTCCTCCATGGACTTCGAGAGTTCCGTCTCTACGGACCGCACGTGCTCGCGGACGCTACGCACCGCCGCCGCCTGCTCGTCGTTCTCCTCGGTGAGGTCCTCGATCTCCGAGACCACCGCGTTCAGGCTCTCCAGGGTGTCCCCGAGCATCGTCGTCACCTCCTCGGCGCTGACCGCCTGCTCGTCCGTGGCCTCCGCAATCTCGGCCATCCCGGCCGACGTCTCGTCGGCGGCTTCCTGGATTGCCGACTGCCGCTCTGCGATGGTCTCGACGTGGTCCGCGACCTCGCTGATGCCGTTCGTGGTCCGGGTGACGGCGTCGGTGGTCTCCACCACGATGTCGGTGACGCGCTCGATGGTCTCCTCGATGGCGTCGACCTCCTCCTGGGACTGGTTCGCCAGCGCCTTGATCTCGTCCGCCACGACCGCGAACCCGTCGTTGTTGCCGTCCGTGCGCGCGGCCTCGATGTTCGCGTTCAGCGCCAGCATGTTGATCTGTGCGACGATGTCACTGATGACGTCCACGACCGCGTCGATCTCCTCGACCTCGGCGTCGAGTTCGGTCGCAGTGTCGTCGAGCCCCTCGGCCGCGCCCTCCACGGTTTCGAGCATCGCTTGCGCCTCCTCGGTCGCCTCCGAGGACGCCGCAGCGTCGTCGGCCACCGCGGTCGCGCGCTTGTCGACTTCGTCGGTCTGTGACGCGATCTCCTCGACGGTCGCGCTCAGCGATTCCACCTCGTCGCGCACCTCCGCCAGCGTCTCGACCTCCTCGCGCGCGGTCTCCTCGATGAACTGACTGTTCTCGGTCACCTGCTGGGAGGACTCCAGCAGTTTCTCCACCGTCTCGTCTACCTCCTCGGTGATGCGCTCCTGTGCGTCCTCGACAGCGCGGCGCTGCTCGACGAGGTCGGTCACGCGCGACACGATCTCGAACGACCCGACGACGTCGCCGTCGGGGTCGTACAGGGGGAGCGCAGCTGCGCTGACGTGCCAGGTGCTGCCGTCGTCGTTGACCCCGGACCTGATCTTGTCCTCGTTGACCACTTCCTCGGTACGCACGACTTCCTCGGCGAGCGTGTCGGTCACGTCCTGCGTTCCGACGACGTCGTGTGCGACCTCTCCGAGCACCTCCTCGGCGGGGGTGTTCTGGAGGTCCTCCTGTTCGCGGTTCCAGTGGGTGACCCGGCCGTCGTCGTCGACGACCAACAGCGGCTCCGGGAACCGCTCGGTGAGGTCCTGGAAGAGGTGTTTCCAGAAGTCACGCTCTCGCCGGAGGCGTTCGGTTTCGCTGACGTCGTTCGGTGGGTCGAACAGCGACGCGCGCTTGTCCGGGTCGCTGGACTGGCGCTGAGACGACATACTACCTTCACTTGGAGGACACCCCCTAATAAACATTGAGTGTGATTATCTCACTCGAAAATCGGAGCGTCGACGCCGCGAACCGACTGAGTGGATCGGCGCCCCCTAGAAACGCGAACTGTTGGCGGTCCGCGTCGCGGCCAACTCCGTGAAGCGTTCCCGGAACGCGATGATTTATGAGGGTGCTCGCCGATTCACGACACATGCGATTCGTTCGATTCAACGAGGACCACCTGGGCCTCCTGACCGCAGACGATGGCATCGTCGACCTGACTGACCGCCTCGGCATCGACGCCGACGACCCGCTCGCCGAGTACATCAACGGCGACTACGACGCCAGCGAGTACGCCGACGCCGACCCGGACTTCGACCGCAGCGACGTCGAACTCAACTCCCCCGTCGAGCGCCCCGGGAAGGTCATCGCCGCGCCGCTGAACTACGAGAACCACATCGCGGAAGCCATCTCGGACAAGGACATCACCACCGACGAGTGGTTCTCCATCGAGGACAAGGGCTACTTCCTGAAGGCGCCGTCGAGCGTCGTCGGCCCCGACCACGGCATCGAACTGCCGTTCTCGGACCGCCGCGTCGACCACGAGATCGAACTCGCGTTCGTGATGGGCGAGGACGTCAAAGACGTCGACGCGGAGGACGCCTGGGACTCCATCTTCGGGTACACGATCCTCCTGGACATCTCCGTGCGCGGCGACCAGGACCGCTCGAACCGCAAGTCCTACGACACGTTCACCGTCATCGGCCCGGCCGTCGTCACGGCCGACGAGATCGACGACCCCCAGGACCTCGACATGGAACTCCAGCTCAACGGCGAGACCCGCCAGGACGACAACACCAGCGACATGGTGTACACGTGCGCGGACGTCGTCGAGTACGCGTCGCTCGGCGCCACCCTCGAAGCCGGCGACGTCATCACGACGGGCACGCCGGAGGGCGTGAGCGCGCTCTCGGACGGCGACACTATCGACGCCGAAATCGAGGACGTCGGCCGGATGGTCGTCGACGTCACGGAGCGCGACGTCTCCTTCGAGGACGTCCACGTGAACAAGGGCGGCCAGGACTGACGCGCTCGCGGCGAACGACTCCATCGGGGAGTCCGTCCACGCCGACCTGATTCTGCGCTCACACGCACATTTTTACTCGTCCCTCCCGCAGTCGCGAGCATGCCGGCGGATTCACCTCACGACCTCCACGACCACGTCGAACAGTTGCTCGTTCGGGACGCCGATGCCCACGCGGCGGCAATCGACGCGCTCGCCGACCACGGCGACGAGCGCGTGGTCCCGCACCTGCTGGAAGTACTGGTCATCGACGCAATCGGCAACGACTGGAAGAAATTCGGGTTTCCGGAGGTGCTCCGGGACCGCGACCCGCCGCGGTACCTCGACCTCCCCGAAGTCCGGTGGCCTGGCGTCCGGGACGCGCTCTCGGAACTCGCCGGTCCGGACTTCGACTCCGAGCACGCGTGGGTCGAGTGGGAGTCGTGGTACTCCCAGCAGGACATCGAGCCACTCGAGGGGTTCGACGACTGGAAACGCCGCCTCTACAAGTCCTATCTCCCGCCCGTCGGCGGCCTCCTCGACGCCGAACCCCGGACCTTCGACCTGCAGGACGTCCGCTGGGGGAACTGCGACCGGTCGTTCCTCGCGGCGCTGAACGCGCCAGACTTCCTGGCCGGCGACGACCCGGCCGCAGAGTACCTGGACGCCGACGACACCGTCTTCGGCTTCGAGGTCGCGGGCGACCAGTACGCGGTTCCGCGTTGGGTGCTGTTCCCGCACGAGCTGTTGAACGTCACGCTGGACGGCGTCCCGGTGAGTCTCACGTACTGCACGCTCTGTAACGCGCCAATCCTCTACGACAGGCGCGTCGGCGAGCAGACCGACGGCCGCCGCGACGTGCTCACGTTCGGGAGTTCGGGGATGCTCGCCGCCGGGAACAAGGTGATGTACGACGAAGAGACGGAGACGCTGTGGGACCAGCACGCCGGCGTGCCGACGGCCGGCCACTACCTCGATTCGAGCCCCGACCTCGTGCTCGACCAGTTCGCGGTCACCCAGACGACGTGGGCCGAGTGGCGGGCGGAGTACCCCGACACCCGGCTGCTCGACCCGGAGACGGGGTACGACTACGACTACCAGCACTACGACGACCACATCGGCTTCTTCAGGCACTACTGGAACAACGAGGACGCGATTCAGCCGGGCGTCCGGCAGGCCGACGGCGAACTCCCCGAGAAGGCGGACGTCTACGGCCTCGTGAGCGAGACCGCAAGCGACGTCTGGGTGGTCCCCGTCGAGGACTTCGACGACCCCCTGGTCGCCGACGTCGACGGGCGCGAGGTGGTAGCCATCCGTGACGGCACCGGGGACGTGGCCGTCTACGAGGCCCCGCCCGCACCAGTCGAGTGGCAGGGCGACGTGCTCGTCGACGCCGACGGCACCGAGTGGACCGTCGAGCGGAACGAACTCCGCTCGGACGGCGCGACCCGCGACCGGATTCCCGGCCGTCACGGGCTCTGGTTCGCCTTCCGCACGCACTACGACGCCGCGCACGTTCTGCGCTAACGACGCCGCGCGCGTCGTCGCCACTTCGAAGGAGGCGACAGCATCGACGCGGTCCCCGGTCGGATGCCACCGTTGAGATAGGCTTTTGTCGGCGTCTCGTGTAGCGTGGCGCAATGACCCTGCTCGAAGTGGACGGCATCGACGTCGCGTACGGGGACGTTCAGGTCATCTGGGACGTCAGCTTCTCCGTATCTGAGGGAGAGACGGTCGCGCTCCTCGGCGCGAACGGCGCCGGGAAGACGACCGTGTTGAAGACCATCTGTGGGCCGCTGGCCCCGAGCGCGGGCACCATCACGTTCCACGGGGAGCCAATCGGCGACCTCGAGCAGGACGAGGTGGTCCCGAAGGGCGTCACCCACATTCCCGAGGGCCGCGATATCTTCACTGAGAGCACCGTCAAGGAGAACCTGCGCCTCGGCGCGTACACCAACCCGGACGGAATGGCCGACCAGTTCGAGCGCGTCTACGACGTCTTTCCGCGCCTCGAGGAACGCAGGGGACAGCAGGCCGGGACGCTCTCCGGCGGCGAACAGCAGATGCTCGCAATCGGCCGCGGGCTGATGAGCGACCCCGACCTGATTCTGCTCGACGAGGCGAGTCTCGGTCTCGCGCCCGTGCTCGTGGAGGACGTCTTCGACGCCATCGAGCGCATCAACGAGGAGGGGACGACAGTCCTGCTCGTCGAACAGGACGTGAACAACGCGCTCCACATCGCGGACCGAGGGTACGTCCTCGAATCCGGCCGTTTGACGCTGTCCGGCGACGCCGCCGACCTCGCCGAGGACGAACGCGTCGCGGCTTCATACCTCGGGGGGTAGCTGTTCGTATCGGTCGACGGCGAACTCTGCGGCAGCAATCGTGCAGTACAGGGTCTGCGAACAGGTCCGTGTCTGCGAATCAGTGCTGGTCGGCGAAGCAGTGCTGGTCGGGTTGCAGTCGAACGAGACGAACGGAGAGTGGTCGCGTCGGCAGTAGCCGCGTCGAAGTGAGGGGCGTTGGGCTGTCGCTACGGTTCGTTCGGCGTCCGCTGGTCGGCGTCGGACGGCTGGTCCTCGCTTCCGAAGCGGTCCGCGAGGAACTTGTAGAGGCCGCCGGGAATGAACACGATGAACAGGATGATGAGGCCGCCTTCGATGACGGTGGCGAATTCACCGGCGAACGTCCGGAGACCGGTGTCCAGGGAGAGGAACAGGCCGGCGCCGAGGACCGGGCCTGCGAGTGTGCCCATGCCCCCGAGAATGACGACGACGAGCGTGTCCACGAGCCACGTCACTGAGAGCGTCGACTCGGGGTTGACGTAGAGGCGGAACTGCGCGTAGAAGCCACCCGCCAGGCCTGCCATCGCGCACGCCACGACGAACGAGAACAGCTTGTACTTGAGCGGGTTGACGCCGAGGCTGCTCGCGGCGGATTCGTCGTCGTGGATGGCCCGCATGCCGAGGCCGGACCGGCTGTTCACGATCCCGTACGAGACCACAATCGTGGCGACGGTCGCGACGAGGGTCAGCAGGAAGATGACCTCGGAGGACATCGAATTCTGGACGTAGTAGCCGGTCGAGCCGCCCGAGAACCGCCGCTGGTCTTCCAGTACGAGCTGGATGATGGCGGCGACCGCGAGGGTGCCGATGGCGAAGTAGTGACCGCTCAACCGGAACAGGATGGGGCCGAGCACGAGTGCGAGCAGACCGGCGCCGAACATCCCGACGAACACGGCGACCAGCAGCGGCGACTGGATGGCTTCCGGGAGATTCGCGCGCGCCGGCGTCGTGAGCCACGCGGAGATGAACGCTCCGACGCCGAAGAACGCGTGGTGACCGAGACTGATCTGTCCGGCGTACCCCGCGATGAGGTTCCAGGAGACGCCGAGCATGACGAAGATGAGGCCAGTGAACACGATGTCCGTGACGTAGGGCGTCGTGGTGAACGGGATCGTCGCGAGAGCGAGCGACGCGACGACGAACGCGACGGTGCGACGGCGATTGTCGAACAGGCCAGTGAAGTAGTCGGTGCTCCCGAGCATCACTCACCACCACCGGAGGACCCAAACAGGCCGTGTGGCCGCACTAGCAACACGAGCACGAAGATGCTGAAGCTGATGATATCCCGGAAGCCGCCGCCCAGGTAGAGGACGCCGACGTTCTCGGAGACGCCGAGGATGAGACCACCGACGAGCGTGCCGGCAACGCTCCCGACACCGCCGAGGACGACCACGGCGAACGCCTTCAGGAGGTACGACCAGCCGACGAACGGCGTGATCGGGAACAGCATCGAGAGGAGCGCTCCCGCCGCCCCGGCGAGCCCGGTTCCGAGGCCGAGCGTGAGCACGTAGATGTTGTCCGTGTCGATGCCCATGTACTGTGCTGCCGAGTTGTTCTGGGCGGTCGCGCGGATGGCGAGCCCGGTGGTGGTGAACTTCAGGAACGCCCACGTGCCCAGGATGAGCAAGATGGAGATGGCGAACGTCACCATGCGTGGGAACGAGAGCGATGCGCCCGCGATGTCGATGGCCTCCCCGGGAATGCCGATGTCGGTCGCCTGGGCGTCGCTACCGACCCAGATGCGGCCGATGCTCTGGAGCATCAGCGCCAGGCCGAACAGCACGATGATCGGTTGTTCGATCCCCTCGCCGACGACGCGTTCGAGCAGAACGCGCTGGAGCGCCATTCCGAGCGCGAACAGGACGACGAACGCGCCGATCATGCCGATGATGGGTGTGATGTTGAACGTCGTGAACAGGAAGATGGCGACGTAGGCGCCGACCATCAGCATGTGACCGTGCGCGAGATTCACGATGTCCATGATACCGAACACGAGTGACAGGCCGAGTGCTGCGACGGCGTAGATGCCGCCCAACAGGAGACCGTTGAGTAGCGCCTCGAGTATCAGGTCGCTTGCTACCATGTGTGGCGTCGTGTGTACACGGCTCGTCGGTTACTATGAAGGTACCGTTCGCCACAGTCCGGCGGTGGCGGGAGTGGTGGTTCAGTTCGGAACGAACGGCGCGCTCGTTCGTCCGGCGTCCAGTTGTGCTTCCGCGTCCGGGTGAGAGCAGTGCTGCGGGCCGCGACGGGGCTGCTGGAGGAGTTCTCTCGGAACGCGCCCAACTGCTGTGCGTACCGTCTTCCTCGGAGTCACAGGCTCCGCCGAGCGAATCTGCGGCGGCAACGGACCTGAACGGTCACAGCGCGGAGGACGAGCGATAGCGTGGTAGTTACGACGGTTCCGCTTCCGCGTAGAAGTTGAACGCCTCTAACACGGGCCGGTCGGTCATCCCGAGCAGGATGGCCTCGTCGTCGTCCGGTTCGTGGTGGTGGGTCGCGTCCGGCGGCACCACGAAGATGTCGTGCTGGCTCCACTCCAGTGCGTCGTCGTCGACGTGGGTCGCCCCCTCGCCCTCCACGACGAAGTAGACGTCCGTCGCGTTGTGGAAGTGCGGGTCCGTCGCTTCCTGGAGCAGTTGCGCGCGGAACGACATCGTCGGGAACAGCGGCGGCTCTCCGGTCGCGGGGTTGACGTACGAGAGGCTGTAGCCGTCGTTGGGGTCCGGTTCGTCGTTGTCGGCGCGCTGGCGCAGCGACTCCAGCATCTCATCCCAGCCGAAGCGGTACGGCGGCGTCGCCTCCCGGATGCCCTCGAACGGCCCCGGGATGCCGTCGGCCTTGACGTCGTTGAGGTCGCGCCCGCGGCCGTACTGGGAGTCCCAGTACCCCTGCGTCTTGGTGACGGGCTGGCGTTCGAGTTCGTGGTTCTCGAACGTGTTGCGGGCGTTCAGCGAGTCGAGAACGAGCGGCAGGTCGAGGACGTCCAGCCACGCCGCCGTCTCGTCCGAGTCGTTGACGTGGTCGTGCCACTCCCACTGCGGGGTGGTGATGAGGTCGTTGTCCTCCATCGGGAACTCCTCGCCGGCGACGACCGTCTTCATGTCCTCGTGGCCGTCGATGGAGAACCGGAGCGCGTTCGCGCCGTGGCGATGCGAGGGCGCGGTCTCACCCGGGGAGACTGTCTGCACGCCCACGTAGATGGTGTTCGAGATGGCGTTCCCGAGCGACGCGTTGATCGGGACGGCGACGCGGCGCTGGAACCCCGGCGGCAGGTCCGCGATGGGGACGTCGTCCTCGATGCTGTCGATGGCGGTCTGGATGTCCTCCCACTTCCAGATATCCGGCTCGAGGTCGTCGTAGACGTTCCCGAAGTCGTCCTCGACCTCCCAGAGCGGTCTGAGCCTGTTGTCCTCCAGAATCGTGCGCGTCTCGTCGGTCAACTGGAGGAGTTCTTCGGGGTCCTGTTCCTCCTGTTGCTGGTCGTCCGGCTCTTGCTGGGCCATGGCTACCTATTGGCACAGAAATCTCATAAGTGTATGGGACCCGGTCGGGCGCCCCGACGTGCACGCAGCGAACACGTTCGGCGGATTGCGGTTTCGATGCGACACCGGAACCCGGGTCAGCTGCCCCGGGTCAGTCAGCGCTTCAGGCTTCTGCGCGCGCCTGGTCGTCGAAGACTTCCTCCGTGGAGAAGACGTTCCGGCAGTCCTCGCAGACCATCTGGCGCTGGATTGCGTACTCCCAGAGCTTCCCGCCGCAGTTCAGGCAGTCGAAGTGCGCTTCGACGAACGGGTCGTTCTCGGCGTACGGGTTCGTGAACTCGGCCATGCGAGTACATGTCGCGGGGACGCTAAAAGCATACCGTCCACGGAAGCCACTGCGGGGACCCGCCGCGTTGGGCGTGGTCCTCAGTCGTCCGCGTACTCCTCGAGTGCGGCCCGCAGGTCCTCGGGGAATTCTCGTGCGCCGCCACCACCCTGGTGGGCGCAGACCCGGACTTCGTGCCCGGAGAACGTCACCTCGCCGTCACACCGGCCGACGTACTCGAAGCGCACGCTCTTCGTACCGGGGTCCGGCGTCAACTCGATGACGACGTCGTCGCCGGCCTCCATCGGGTTCTCGAACTCGAAGTCCATCGCCACGAGCGGCAGGCCGAACCCGTGCTCCCGAGAGATTTCCCAGAACGGGAACCCGATCTCCTCCATGAACATGTCCGACGTCTCGTGGAGCGCGTCCACGATGCGGGGGTAGTGCGCGATGCCGAACGGGTCCGTGTCGGAGAACCGCACCGTCCACGTGCGTTCGTACATCACTCGTCACCCCCGAGCACGACGAGTGCGTCGAGTGCGACTGCGCCGTCAGCGGTCGCGAGCACCGGATTCACGTCGACCTCCGAGATGGCTTCGTGTTCAGTCACGAGGTCGCCGACTGCCGCGACGACGTCCGCCAGGGCGTCGACGTCCGCGGGTTCGCTGCCGCGGTAGCCGGCCAGCAGTTCCGCCGCAGTCAGCTCCTCGATTGCCGCCCGCGCCTCGGCGGCGTCGATGGGCGCGATGCGGTGGCTGGTGTCCTCGTACACTTCGGTGAAGA
>NZ_WUUU01000021.1 GCF_009831555.1 Halobacterium bonnevillei
CGCGGCGCTGCTCGCGACGTCCCCGGTTGCGTTCGCGGCACTCAAACTCTGCGGGGGCGCCTACCTCTGCTGGCTCGGCGCCCGCACGCTGGCGGGGACCGGGAGTCTCGGCAGCGAGGGCGACGTCTCGCGGCCGTTCGCCGCAGGGTTCGTGACGAACGTCCTGAACCCGAAGGTCGCGGTGTTCTTCCTGGCGTTCCTCCCGCAGTTCGTCGACGGCAATGGACCCACGACGGTCCCGGTGCTCGGCGCGACGTACGCGACCCTCACCGCAGTCTACCTCGGCGGCGTCGGTGCGACCGCGGGCCGGGCGCGCGCACTCCTCGAAGACCACGCCGTCGTGCTCCGGGCGGCATCCGGCGTGGCCCTCGTCGCGCTCGGCGGGAGCGTGCTCGCTGCGGCCGTCGCGTAGAACACTTTCACCCCGGTTACGACAATTTAAATACCGTGGCGAACCAACGTCGATGCGTCTCCCACCGAAACACACGCGGAGACGAATACGACCATGAGCGACCTTTCAGACACCGCTGCGGAGATCCACGACGAGTTCTCCGAGCACGTCGACGCGACCGTCGACGACGTAGAAGCACGGCTAGAGAAACTGGTTACTGAGTACAAAGTGCCACTCGCGGAGGCGCGGCGCTCCGTCGAGAACCACTACCTCGACGAGGCCGGCCTCGACCGGGACGAACTCGGCGGCCGCGGCAACGACACCGTCCAGGTGGAGGACGTCGACGAGCCCGAGCAGTGGGTGGACCTCACCGCGAAAGTCGTCGAACTCTGGGAGCCGCGCTCGGACTCCGTCGGGCAGGTCGGGCTGCTCGGCGACCCGACCGGCACCATCAAGTTCACGAAGTGGGCGAAATCCGACCTCGCGAACCTCGAGGAGGGCAAGACCTACCGCCTCGGGAACGTCGTCACCGACGAGTACCAGGGCCGGTACTCCGTGAAGCTCAACAAGACCACGTCCATCGAGGAGGTCGACGAGGAGTTCGACGTCGGCGACAACGAGGACGAAGTCGAGGGCGCGCTCGTGGACATCCAGTCCGGGAGCGGCCTCATCAAGCGCTGCCCCGAGGAGGACTGCACGCGCGTCCTCCAGAACGGCCGCTGTTCGGAGCACGGCGAAGTGGAGGGCGAGTTCGACCTCCGCATCAAGGGCGTGCTCGACGACGGCCGCGACGTCCACGAGGTCATCTTCGACGAGGACGCCACCGAAGCCCTCACCGGCATCGGCCTCGAGGAAGCCAAGCAGATGGCCAAAGACGCGCTGGACACCACCGTCGTCGCCGACGAGATGCGCGAGACGGTGCTGGGGAGCTACTACCGGGTGACCGGGCCGACGTTCGGCCGGTACGTGCTCGCGAACGACACCGAGAAGCTGGACGACGCGCCCGACCCGGAAGCCGTCCTCATCAAAGCGAGGTCGATCTGAAATGAGCAACGCACCCACCCGCGAAGTCGCGCGCCGCGTCTTCGCCGACGAGTTCAACGACGCCGAGTTCACGTTCAAGGAGTCCGACGACGAGCGAGCGCCGCTGTACGCGCTGTTGCCGACCGGGGAGCGCGCGAACCGCGTGTTCGTCGTCGGCACGCTCACCGAGACGGAGGACATCGGCGAGGACTCCGAGTACTGGCGCGGCCGCGTCGTCGACCCGACGGACACGTTCTTCGTGTACGCGGGCCAGTACCAGCCGGAAGCCGCGTCCGCGCTCCGCGACGCCGAGACGCCGACGTACGTCGCCGTGGTCGGGAAGCCGCGGACCTTCGAGACGGACGACGGGTCCGTGAACGTCTCCCTGCGACCGGAATCCATCACGACGGTCGACGAAGCCACCCGGGACCGCTGGGTGGTCGAGACGGCCGAGCGCACGCTCGAACGCCTCGACGCCTTCGACGACGAGGGCAACGAGTACGCCGAGCGCGCGAAAGCCGAGTACGGGGAGGACGTCTCCGCGTACCGCCGGGCGGTCCTCGACGCCCTCGAGGACTTCGACACGGAGTCCGACGAAGTGCCGCCGGCGGACGCGTAGGCCCAAGCGCGATGCGGGCTGCAGGCGCCCTTTGCTCGCCCCGTGCGAGCGTCTGACGAACCCTTATTAGGGTTCGTGCTCGTAGCTGCGGGTAATCGATGGGGAACAAGAACAAGACAATCTCGTTCCGCGTGAACGAGGACAAGTTCGACGCGCTGCGCGACATCGCCGAAGAGCAGGACCTCTCGCTGTCGGCGGTGTTCCGCGACTACGTCGACGCGCTGGTCGCCCACGACGGCCGGGTCCGAGTCGTCCCGGAGAACGCCGCCGAGGACGCGGACGGCGACGAGTTCCCGCCGAAAGTCGAGGTGTCCAAGAGCTTCGTGCGCGAGCACGAACGCCTCGAACTCGAGGCCAAACACCTCCGCGACCAGCTCGAGGAGCACAAGGAGTACATCAATCACCTGCGCCAGCAGGTCGAGAGCGACGAGGACGTCGAGGAAGTCATCCAGCTGGAGGAGCTGGACGGCGACGACGAGGACGAACCCTACCAGCTGGGTTGACGCGACGGCGGCCGTCGGGGCTCGCGGGTCAGGCGGTCGGCGTCCGCTGTCTCGCTTTCAGCGCGACGAACACGAGCAGCAGCGCGGTCGCGACCCCGAGGAGCACCGACACCCACCAGTTCTGCGGCGACGCGAGGAACGCGCTCACGGACGCGGCCGTCGTGAGGAACGCCGTTCCGAGCGCCATCACCGAGAGCGTCTCGAACTCCATCGTCTGTTCGTCGACGGGCTACCGGGAAAACGTTGTCCGATTCGTTACACGTTAGCGACAGGGTGGGGTTCAATCACACACCGCGGAAACCCTTTTGGCACGCCAGACGCGACAGGGAGACGTGATGACGTCGAACCATCGAGGGTCGGAGTCGGCCCGTGGCCGCGTTCCGAGCGACGAATAGCCTGTTCTCCGCGACCGGAGACGCGATTCCCGACAGCGGCGGCGCCGCGAACGGGGGTGATTCGAGTGCGGCGTAGCGAGGCGTTCCTGCCCACCAGCCGGGAAACCGTCGGCGCGGGCAGCGACGCCGCGAAACTCCTGGTGCGCGCCGGCCTGGTACGCGAGTTCGGGAGCGGCCTCTGGGGGTTCACGCCCGCCGGCCAGCGCGTCCGCGAGAAACTCGCGTCCCGGGTTCGCGCAGCGATGGACGCGGTCGGCGGGCAGGCGGTCCGCCTCCCCGGCCTCCAGTACCGCGAGCGCTGGGCGGAGAGCGGGCGCTGGGGGAGTTTCGAGGGCGAGATGTTCACCCTGGAGAACCGCGACGGCCAGGCGATGTGTCTCGCGCCCAGCCACGAGGAGGGGATGGTGCACCTCGTCGACGGCCGGGCCCGCTCCCACGACGACCTCCCCCTCCTGCTCTACCAGGTGGCGTCGAAGTTCCGCGACGACCACGCGCGCAACGGCCTCGTGCGCACGAAGGAGTTCACGATGAAGGACGCGTACAGCTTCCACGTCGACGACGCCAGCCTCGACCGGACGTACCGCGACGTGCGCGCGGCCTACGAGCGGGTGTTCGCGGACGTCGGCCTCGAGGTCGCCGTCGTCGGCGCGGACAACAGCGTGATGGGCGGCTCGGCCTCAGAGGAGTTCGTCGCGCCCGTCGCCGACGGCAGCGACCGCCTCCTTCGCTGTACGGCCGACGACTGTCGGTTCGGCGTGACCGACGAGCACGACGGCTTCGACGACCACGACGCCGGCGGACCGTGCCCCGACTGCGGCGGCACGCTCGCAGCGAGCGACGGCATCGAGGTCGGGCACGTCTTCAAACTCGGCACGCGGTACTCCGCCGCGATGGACCTCACCATAGACGACGCGGCGGGCGCCGAACGCGAGGTCCTGATGGGGAGCTACGGGCTCGGCATCGACCGCCTGCTCCAGACGCTCGTCCAGCAGCACGGCGGCGACGAGTGCGCGTGGCCCGTCACCGACTGGGGCTGTGTCGCGCCCTACCGCGCCGCCGTCCTCCCCATCGGGGACGACGGGGTCCAGGCAGTCGCACAACGCATCTACGAGGCCTGCGGCCGCGAGGACGTCTTGCTGTACGACGACCTGTCGGTCGGCGAGCGCTTCGCGGAGGCCGACCTGCTCGGTCTCCCCGCGAAGGTCGTCGTCGGGAACACGTACCGCGAGAACGGCGTCGTGGACGTCGAAACGGCCGCCGGCACCCGTCAGCTAGCGCCCGAGGACGTTCCCGACGCAGTCCGCGAGTTCGCTGCCGGCGCTACCGAGTGAGTTCGCGCTTCTTCCGGCTGGCGCGGTCGGCCTCATCCGGCCGGTCGTCGACCTCTGCGAGGTCTTCGACGGCTTCGAGGGTGCGCACGGCGTCGTCGAGGAAGGAGTAGAGGTCCCCGGGGTACGCGTACACCATGTAGTCGTCGGTCATCACGTTCACCATCGACTCGGGGTCCAGACCCTGCGCGCGCAGGTCGAGGAGGTACCGCACGAACTTCCGCTCGGGGTGCCCGCAGTAGGGGTTGGAGTCACAGCCGCAGTCGAGGAAGTCCTCGGCGAAGTCCAGGACCTTGTCCCGGGTGGTCTCGTCGAGGTCCGAGAGGTCGCCCGTGAAGAGGATGTCGAGGGTCGCGCCGCTGAACGCGCTCTTCGGGAAGCGCGTGTCTATCTGGGACGCGATCTGCCGGTGGTTCTTCACGTAGATTTTGTCCGTGACGGCCACAGTCACCCCGAGATAGGCGGCAATCGCGGAAAAGCGTATCGTCCCGGCGGCGTCGGAGTCCCGGGCCGACTCAGCCGTCGAGGTCGGCCTCGAGTTCGTCGTACAGCGCGCTGACGCGGGCTGCGACGTCGTCGCGGATTGCCGCGACCTCCCCGGGCGCCGGCCGTCGGGGTCGTCGAGGGCCCAGTCGCGGTTCTCGCCCGCCCAGCCGGCGGGGCAGACGTCCTCGGCGGAACACCCCATGGTGAGCACGTAGTCGGCGTCCCGGACGTCCTCGAACGTGGCCTCGCGGGGCGTCCGGTCGGCGACGTCGAATCCAGCATCCGCCATCGCGGCGACGACCTCGTCGTGGACGTGGTCTGCGGGGTCGGTGCCGCCCGTGACGAGGTCGATTTCGGATTCGAGACCGCGGGCCGCGCGCTCGCGTTCCGCGAACGCGTACGCCATCTGGGAGCGGCCGGCGTTCTGGACGCAGACGAAGGCGAGGGTGGTCGTCACGCGACCACCTCTCGGCGCGCGGCCAGAACACGTCGCGCCGCCGGTGCGACGGCGTTCTGGACGCAGACGAAGGCGGAAGTGGCTTTTTCAGTGGTCATGAGTGGTCAGTCGTCCTCACTGAGCGGAGCGCCGAGGCTCCCGGTCGTGTAGCCGGTCCAGTCGTAGCGACGCTGGAGGGACAGCGCGACGTTCACGAGCGCGAGCAGTACCGGGACTTCGATGAGCGGGCCGACGACCGTCGCGAACGCGACGCCGGAGCCGACGCCGAACACGGCGACGGCGACCGCGATAGCCAGCTCGAAGTTGTTCGACGCGGCCGTGAACCCGATTGCGGTGGTCGTCGAGTAGTCCGCGCCGATGCCGCGGCCCATCCCGAAGCTCACGAAGAACATCACCACGAAGTAGATGGTCAACGGCACCGCGATCAGCAGGACGTCGGAGGGCCGGCCGACGATGCGTTCGCCCTGCATCGCGAACATCACGACGACGGTGAACAGCAACGCGACCAGCGTCAGCGGACTGACGGTGGGGACGAACGACTCCTCGTACCACTCCACGCCCCGCGTCCGGGTGCCGACGTACCGCGAGAGGATGCCGGCGGCGAACGGAACGCCGAGGAAGAGCGCGATGGCTTCGAACACCTGCATCGGCGTGATGCCGAACTGCGAGATGCCGGCGACGAGCGCGTCCAGGCCGAGCAGCGGCGGCAGCACGAGCGCGAAGAACCAGACGTAGACGCCGTAGGTGAGAATCTGGAAGACGCTGTTGAACGCGACCAGGCCCGCGGCGTACTCCGCGGAGCCGTCGGCGAGTTCGTTCCAGACGAGCACCATCGCGATGCAGCGGGCCATCCCGATGAACACCAGGCCGAGATAGAACTCGGGGCGCGCCGGCAGCCCCGGGACGAGGCCGCTGAAGAACGTCAGCGCGAGCGCGAACATCACTGTCGGCCCGATGAGCCAGTTCTGCACGAGGCTCAACCCGAGCACGCGCCCGTTCCGGAAGACGGTCGGGAGCTGGCCGTAGTTGACCTTCGCCAGCGGCGGATACATCATCAGGATGAGCCCGATCTCGACGAGGTGGAACTCCCGGATGGGTGCCGTGATGGACGGCGCGACGTACCCGAGACCGACGCCGAGGGCCATCGCGGCGAAGATCCAGACGGTGAGGTACTTGTCGAGGACGTCCATCGACCGCGGGTCGCCGCAGGACTCACAGCCACAGTTCGGGCCGTGGTCGTGGGCCGTCGCCGCCGCCGAGTCACTCATCCGTGCCACCGCGGTCGGCGGCCGCGAACAGGGTCGACGCGAAGTCGGTGGCGTCGTAGTACCGCCAGTTGCCGTCCTTCCGGCGGGTGGCGAGGCCGGCGTCCACGAGGTCCGAGAGCGCGTGGCTCACCGCGCTCTCGCTGACGTCGACCAGCGCCTCGAGTTCGCAGACGCAGCGGTCGTCCTCGGAGACGGCGAGGACGCGCGCGAGCCGATACCGCGTGTCGTCGCCGAGCACGGCGAAGACGCCGTGGACGTCGTCGTCGAAGGCATCGTCGGCGAGCGCGTCGAGTTCCTCGAGGCGTCGCTGCACGTCCTCGTCGCAGCACTCCCCGAGTTCGTCGGCGAGATGGCGGCGCAGCCGGTCGGTTGCCTGGGGCATGGCACCGACTTGTACGAGCATTCAATTAGGTATTTTGGTCTGAATACTCGTTCAGATAGACCGGCTCGGCCCCCGAACCGGAGCGGTTCGTAACGTATTTGAACGACAGTCCGCTACGATTGGATGCAGTGTCCGGGGTAGGGTAGTGGACTATCCTTCAGCCTTGTGGAGGCTGAGACGCGGGTTCGATTCTCGCCCCTGGACCTTTTCGCGACGACCACCGTGCTGAGCGTAACGTCCAGTCGTTGAGAATCGAAGCTGTGAGACGCAGCGCGAACGTAGTGAGCGACCGTCTCACTCCGGTTCGATTCTCGCCCCTGGACTGAATTTTTGAAAACGACACAACGAGTGACAGCAGTGTGTCTAGCGACACCTACAGTCGTGTCTCAGTGAGCGACGGGCCTGAGCCAACAAACGAAGAACAAGCGGTCGAACGGCGCCTATCCGCCGCTGGCGCGCGCGGAGCGGGCTTCGGCGTCCATGCCGGTGGTCTGGATGATGTTGAACGCGGTCATGATGTCGGTGCGGGAGACGAGGCCGACCATCTCGTCGTGGTCGTCGAAGACGACGAGGCGGCCGACGCCCTCCTCCTGCATGGCTTCGAGGGCGTCCATGGCGTTGTTGGACTCGTGGACGCTGTACACGTCGTGGTTCATCACGTCCTCGACGAGCACCGCGTCGCGTTCGACGGGTTTGACGTCGCGGGCGTCGTCGAGCGTGACCATGCCGACGACGTCGCCGTTCCGGGTGACGGGGTAGCCGGTGTGGCGTTCCTCGAACATGCGTTCCATGAGGTCGGCGATGGACGCCGTCGCCTCGATTGTGTGGACGTCGTCCGTCATGACGTCGGTGACGCTGACGTCCTGGAACGCGGCGTTCATGACGGTGCGCTGGGCTTCGCTGGACGCGCCGATGTAGATGAAGAAGGCGATGGCGATGAGGATGAGGTTGAACCCGAGGATTCCGACGATGCCGAGCAGCAGCGCGAACATCTTCCCGACCTCCGCGGCGATCTGGGTGGCGCGGGCGAACGGCCGCTTGCGGGCGAGGAGCGCGCGGAGGACGCGGCCGCCGTCCATCGGGAAGCCGGGGAGCAGATTGAACGCGGCGAGCGCGAAGTTCATGAGCGCGAGGTAGCCGAAGACGAACCGCGCGAAGTCCAGGCCTTCGGGCAGATACCAGAGGGCGCCCAGCGAGAGGACGCCGAGGGCGATGCTGACGATAGGGCCCGCAATGGCGATGAGCAGTTCCTGGCTCCACTCCTCGGGCTGGTCGGAGAGCGCGGCGATGCCGCCGAGAATCCACAGCGTGATGGAGTCGATGGGGAACCCGAAGCGCATCGCGACGACGGAGTGGCCGAGTTCGTGGAGGACCACGCCGACGAACAGGCCGACGGCGGCGGCGATGCCCAGGTACCACTGCATGTTCCCAGCGGTGAGGGCGGCGGTGTCGAGCCGGGCGTCGAACGGCGCCGCGTTCAGCGTCTCGATCCAGATGTCGACCTGCGTCCCGATGAGGTAGGCGAACACCGGCAGAATCAGCAGGAACGTGACGTCCAGCTTGATCGGGATGCCGAACGCGCTCCCGATTCTGAAGCTTCGCATACGGGAAGATACCGGTCCGGTGCGCATAAATCCGGGGGCGGCCGGCGGGTCGCCGCGCCTGACTGAAGTCGGCGCTCGCTGTCGACGGGGCGCGACTGACGGGCGTCGAGGTCGTCGCTGTCGGAGCGAGTGCGTGTCTCAGTACGCGGCCTGCAGGACTGTCGCCACGTCCTCGGGCGTGAGGTCGAGGGCGTCGGGCGCGTTCGCCATGAAGGGGTCCTTGACGACGCTCTTGGCGACGCTGGAGAACTCCCCGGGTTCCGGGCCGGCGACGTCGGCGAGGCTGTCGGGGAGGCCGAGCGCGTCCCGGACGTCTGCGACGGCGTCGACGACAGCCTCGGCGGGGTCGGACGCGTCCGCTACGCCGAGGGCGTCCGCGAGCAGCGCGCGGCGGCCGTCGACTTCGGCGAAGAGGTACCGGAGGACGTGGGGTGCGACGATTGCGTGCGCGGTCCCCTGCTGGACCTCGTAGCCCCGCGTGAGGCCGTGGCCGAACGAGTGGATGATGGAGAGCGTGGTTTCGCCGGGCCGTGAGATGCCGTACTGGACGAGCAGGAGGCCCTCGAGGACGGGTTCGAGCGTCTCGACGTCGACGTCGCCGCGACCCAGGCCGCGGAGGCCGTCCGCCATGAGGCCGATCCCCCGGAGCGCCGTCGCGTCCGTGACGGGCGTGGCGTTGGCGGCGTACAGCGTCTCGATGCCCTTGTCGAAGCCGTTCATCGCGGACCCGACGAGGACGGTCCGCGGCGTCGTCGCGACGAGTTCGGGGTCCGAGACGACTGCCGCCGGCATCAGGCGGCGGTCGGAGATGCCGCCGCTGGTCGGCCGGTCGACCAGGCCGGAGTCGGGGAGCGCGGAGAGACCGGCGACGTTCGAGAGGTCCGCACCCGCCAGCGTCGTGGGGACGGCGAAAATGGGCGGGAGGTCGGCGTCCGGAATCGGGAGCGTGTGGGTGTCCGCGAGGTCGCGGCCGGCCGCCTCCGGGTCGTGGTCGCCGGCGACGAGCACGCTGACGGCTTTCGCGACGTCGATGCTGCTGCCGCCGCCGAGCGCGACGATGGCGTCCGCGTCGTTGTCGCGGTACGCCGCCCGGGCGTCGAGCGCCGTCGAGAGTCGTTTCTCGGGCGTGGTCTCGTCGAAGACGCCCGCGAGCGCGTCGCCGAGGCCGTCCGTGACGGGGTCGATGACGGCGGGCGTGCTGCCGACGGTGGACCCGCAGACGACGAGCGCGCGGTCGACGCCGTGCTCGGCGAGTTCCGCGTCGAGGTCGGCGACGGTCCCCTGGCCGTAGCGGAGGACGGCCGGGTCGTAGTCGAATCGGAACGGGTCGCCGACGCGGTCTGCGTGCGTATCGCTCATGTGTGAGGTGATGACGCGCCTGCTACTATTCGTCTCCGGTCCCGGCACTAGAGTCGACGTGGGGCGGGTCGAACGCCGGGAGCGCGGCCCGGATCTCCGCCCGCTTGCCCTCGAGCCACGCCGGGAGCGCCAGCGACGACCCGAGGTCGGCGAGGTCCTCGTCGACGGTGAATCCGGGGCCGTCGGTCGCGATTTCGAACAGCACGCCGCCGGGTTCGCGGCAGTACAGCGACCGGAAGTACGTGCGGTCGATGGGGCCGCTGGCGGACAGGCCGTGGTCTGCGTACGCCTCCTTCCAGGCCTCTTCCTCGGCGACGCTCTCGGCCGTGAACGCGACGTGGTGAATCGAACCGACGCCCATGCGGCCGCGGTCGGCGTCCGTCGCCACCAGGTCGAGCACGGAATGCGGGCCGCCCGCTGGCGTCTGGTACCGGCGCCGGTCGCCGTCCTCGGCGACCTGCTCGTACCCGAGGACGTCCGTGAGAATCCCCCGCGGTGGGGCCGAACTCGCCGACCGCGAGCGTGACGCTGTGGAACCCGCGGAGCTGGTGTGCCTCGGGCACGGGGCCGTCGGGCCACGGGACGGCGTCGGATTCGGTGGCGTGGTCGCTCGCGACGAGCTCCAGGCCGATGCCGTCCGGGTCCTCGAACCGCAGAACTGGGTCGCCGAAGCGCTCGGCCTCGGTGACGTCGACGCCGTGGTCGACGAGGCGGTCCAGCCAGTAGTCGACGGCGTCGGGCGGAATCAGGAACGCGGTGTCGCGGGTCTGGCCCGCACCGAACTCGCCGTCCCGGCCGTCCGCGCCCCACGGGAAGAACGTGATGTTCGTGCCGGCAGACCCCTCGTAGTCGCCGAAGTAGAAGTGGTAGGTCTTCGTGTCGTCGTGGTTGACGGTGCGCTTGACGAACCGCAGGCCGAGCGTCTCGACGTAGAAGTCGGCGTTGGCCTGCGGGTCGCCGGCGATGGCCGTGACGTGGTGGAGTCCCGGCGTCGTCGGGGGCATGCCGTCGGGTACGCGGCCCGCACACGTGTACCCTGTGTAGACGGCACCGTCACCGGGTGACGCGGGTGTCACCACGGGACTCCGGGGTTGGCGAATCGTTAACACGTCAGCGGGCGAACGGCCGCCATGACCTGCCCGCACCTCGAGTACCGAACGGACGGCGACGGCCAGTCGTTCGACACCCCGCGGGCGTACTGCGGCGTCACGGCGTCGTTCGTCCAGCCGATGCGCGCGGACGTCTGCAACGACCGCTACGACCTCCACCACGCCGCGCACTGCGAGGTTTTCCTGGAGCACGAGGCAGCGGACGGCGGAGCGGACGGCGCGCAGCCGGAGACGCAGGAGAGGACGGGCGGCGGTCCGGACGGGGAGGGCGAGGAGTCGTGACGTACGAGGAGTTCCTCGCAGGGGACCCGGTCGTCGTCACGGCCGCGCTCACGGGCGGCGTGCACGGAAAGGAAGCGAATCCGAACCTGCCCGAGACCCCCGAGGAGATCGGGCGCGCGGCCGCCGCCGCGGAGGAAGCGGGCGCCGCCGTCGTACACGTCCACGCCCGGAAGCCGAACGGCGAGCGCTCGTTCGCCACCGAGCGCTTCCAGGCCATCGACGACGAGATTCGGGCGCGCGCGGACGACGTCGTCATCCAGCACTCCACCGGCGGAACCGGCGCACCGGACGACGTCCGCCACCAGCCGCTGCGAACGGACCCGCCGCCGGAGATGGCGAGCCTCGACATGGGACCGCTGAACCGCTACCGCCACCTGACCAGCGAGAACACGCGCGCGCTCGTCGACTCGCTGTTCGACGAGATGCGCGAGCGCGGCGTCAAGCCCGAACTGGAGGTGTTCAACGACGGTCACCTGAACGAAGTCCACCAGTTCCTCGACCGCCGGGACGTCGCCGCCCCCGTCTACGCGACGCTGATTTTCGGGCCGGGGACGCTGACGCGGCCGCGCCCCCGGAACCTCCTGCACCTCGTGTCGAACCTCCCGGCCGGTGCGCAGTTCAACACGCTCGGGTTCGGCCGCCACCAGTTGCCGCTCGCGACGCTCGGAGTCCTCCTCGGCGGTCACGTCCGCGTCGGCCTCGAGGACAACGTCTACTACGAACGCGGCGAACTCGCGGCGAGCAACGCGCAGCTCGTCGACCGGGTCGTCCGGGTCGCCGACGAACTCGGACGGCCGGTCGCGACACCCGCGCAGGCCCACGAGATTCTCGGCCTGTAGCCGGTTCGGGGGCCGAGCGCGCGTCACCCTCGACGACCAACGACCCGTTCTGGCCGAACACGTTCGTCCCAGTCCCATCTGGTGAAAATGACGGTGCCCGTTCTTGCCGGATCCGTCCAGACCCGCAAACTGACGGCCAGACGCGGGCCCCGGGCGCCACGCCGTCGTCTCGGACCCAGCGCCCGCGCACGGGAACGCGGCGTTCCCAGGAGGAAGCTACGAATGCAAGACGAGGACACCCCCATATCGTTCGACGACGACGAGACCGAACGCATGGAGCGCCTGCTCGACGACACCGAGTACGACACCGAACTCGGCGTCGAGATGGCGAAAGACGCCCAGCGAGTCGCCGCCGGCGAACTCGGCGAGGCGGAGTTCTACCGCGAGTACCACGAGGACGTCCTCGCGGAGTTCGGCGAGGACGACCGCGAGATATCCGGGCTGCTCGACGGCGTCGAGGGCGACGACGTCAGCGAGAAACTGTCGTCGCTGGCGGACCGCGACGACCTCTCCCGCCGCGAAGTCATGAAGAAGGGCGGGGCCGCGTTCGCGGCGCTCAGCATGTTCGCGACCGCGGGGCAGGAGAGCGCCGCGGCCGCCGGCGACGGCGACGCCGACGAGGGCACGCGGTACGGGATGACCATCAACCTCAACAACTGCGACGGCTGTCTGGCGTGCGTCGTCGCCTGCAACCAGGAACACGGCACCTCCGACGGCGCGAACTGGATGTACGTGTTCACGTACGAGGACGAGGACCAGGACGACGAGAACTTCCTCGTCCGGCCGTGCCAGCACTGCACGGACTCGCCGTGTACGAAGGTGTGTCCGGTCGGCGCGCGCCACACCCGCGAGGACGACGGCCTCGTGCTCACGGACTACGACATCTGCATCGGCTGCCGGTACTGCGAGGTGTCGTGCCCGTACGGCGTCAACTACTTCCAGTGGGGCGAACCCGACGTCCCGGACAGCGAAATCGACGACGACCACCAGTACGACGAGCGCGGCAAGTGGGTGGGTTCGCGGCCGCCGAAGGGCGTGATGGGCAAGTGCACGTTCTGCGTCGACCGCCAGGACGGCCAGATGGGCGAGGAGCGAATCGGCACGACCGCCTGCGAGGACGCGTGCGCGATGGACGCAATCCACTTTGGCGACATGAACGACCCGGAGAGCGCGCCCAACCAGCACCTCCGCGAGTACCGCGACAGCCAGGGCAACGACATGACGTTCAAGAACCGCAAGGAGCACACCGTCTCCACCTTCAAGCTCATGGAGGAACGGGGCACCGACCCGAACGTCCACTACATCGGGAACGAGCCGTCCCCGCACGCCCGTCAGGTCGACGGCCCGGTGACCTACGAGGACATGGACATCGTCGAGAACCGCAAGGAGGAAGTCCTGGACAACGGCGCGATGGCCAACGACCAGGGAGGTGAAGAGGCGTGAGCGTCGACGTGACCGGCGTCGACCGTGAGACGCTCGTGCGGCCCATCCAGTCCCGCTCGAAGTACTTCCTCGTCGCGCTGGTCGCGGCGCTGGCGGGCATCGGCGTCTGGCTGTACTTCTACGTCCAGCAGCTCCAGCACGGCCTCATCGTCACCCACCTCGCGGACTGGGGGTCGGGCGGCGGCGTGCCGTGGGGGCTGTACATCGGCGCGTTCATCTGGTGGGTCGGCATCGCCCACGGCGGCATCATCCTCTCGGCCGCGGTGCGACTGCTCGGCATGGACACCTACCAGCCCGTCGCGCGCATGGCGGAGCTGTTGACCATCGCCGCGCTGACCTGCGCCGGCATCTACATCCTCATCCACGTCGGCCGCCCCGACCGCCTCGTCACGAGCGTGCTGCCGGCGTGGCCGTGGCGCGTCCACTGGTCGCCGCTCGTCTGGGACGTCACCGTCATCACGGCCTACTTCGTGCTGACGGCGACCTACCTGCTGTTGACGATTCGCTACGACATCCACCGGCTGCGCGACCGGCTCCCGGACCGCCTCGAACCCCTCTACAAGGCGCTGATGATCGGCTACAGCGAGACGGAGGACAAAGTGGTCGAGCGGATGGTCTGGTGGCTCGCGTTCGCCATCATCATCATGGCGCCGCTGCTCCTGCACGGCGGGGTCATCCCGTGGCTGTTCGCCTTGCTGCCGTCGATGGCCGGCTGGGCTGGCGGCGTCCAGGGGCCGTCGTTCCTCTCCATCGCGCTCACGTCCGCGGTCAGCGGCATCATCATCATCGCCGCGGCGTTCCGGTACGCGTACGGCTGGGCGGAACTCATCCCGAAGCCCGTCTTCTACGGGCTCTCGAAGTGGCTGGGCTTCTTCGGGCTGCTGTTCCTGTGGCTCCAGCTCCAGCAGGTCATCACCGGCATCTTCGCGGCTCCGACGACGCTCCAGCACGCCACCGAGGTGAAGATCGCGACGCCGATCTACTGGGTCGCCATCGGCCTCGTGATCGCCGCTGAAGCCTACATCTTCGCGGCCGCGCTGAAGTCGTCGCTGTTCACGATTCCGCGCATCGTCGCGGTGTCCGTGCTCGTGCTCGTCGGCACGCTCGTCGAGAAGACGCTGTTCGTCGTCGAGGGTCTCCAGCACGCGCACTTCCAGCTGTACGACGGCGTCCCCGGCGTCTACGTCCCGTCGGCCGTCGAACTGTCGTCGGTGCTGGGGACGGTCGGCATCGTCGTGTTGTTCTTCCTCGTCGTCTCGAAGGTGATTCCGGTGGTGGAACTACACGCCATCGAGGACGACCACGAGGAGGTGCGCGACTGATGTTGCCGCTCGCATCCGCGCCCTACACGCTGCCGTTCGTCGGCCCGGGCACGTACCTCATCTTCGGCATCGTGCTCGCGCCCATCTACGTGATGCTGGCCGCGTGGTACCTCGGGACACCCAGCGACTCGAAGAGCGCGCTGCTCGGCGTGACGTACCTCGCCGGCCTCACCACCGCGCTGTGGGGCGGCCTGTTCGTCGCGACGATGGTCATCAAGTTCGCGTTCTTCTGAACGCGGCCGCACCGCCCGCCAACCACCCCCAGGCGTCGGGGTCCCGCGACGCCACCCCCACGAGAACGAACCAATGACGATCACAGCATCCGAACTCACGGACCGACTCGCGGCTGTCGAGGACCCGATGAACGACGACGACATCGTCTCCATGGGCCTCGTGACTGACGTCGCCATCACAGAGGACGCCGCCCGGGTGACGCTGGCGTTCAACGCGCCGTACGCGCCCACGGAGATCGAGATCGGGAACGCCATCCGGGACGTCGTCGAGGACGCCGGCCTCGAACCCGACCTGCGCGCGAGCGTCGGCGCCGACGAGGGCTTCGACGACGACGTCCTCCCGGACGTGAAGAACGTCGTCGCCGTCGCGTCCGGCAAGGGCGGCGTCGGGAAGACCACCGTCGCCGCGAACCTCGCGGCGGGCCTGAACGACCGCGGCGCGCGCGTCGGCATCCTCGACGCGGACGTCCACGGGCCGAACGTCCCGCGACTGCTCCCGACGGCGAACGAACCCGGGGTCACGCCCAACGACGAGATCGTGCCACCGGCCTCGGACGGCGTCCGCGTGATGAGCACCGACCACATGATGCCGGACGGCGACGAACCCGCCGTGATGCGCGGCCCGATGGTGAACAACGTGATGATGAAGTTCGTCAACGAGGTCGAGTGGGGTCGCCTCGACTACCTCGTCGTCGACCTCCCGCCGGGCACGGGGGACGCGTCCCTGAACCTCCTGCAGACGCTGCCCGTGGCGGGCGTCGTTGTGGTCACGACGCCCCAGGAGATGGCCGTCGCCGACGCCCGGAAGGGACTGCGGCTCTTCGAGGACCACGACGCGCCCGTGCTCGGCGTCGTCGAGAACATGGCCGCGTTCCACTGCCCGAACTGTGAGGACGTCCACGACCCGTTCGGCAGCGGCGGCGCCGACGAAATCAGCGACGACTACGACGTCCCCATCCTCTCCGAGCTCCCCGTCCACCCGGACTTCGACAGCGGCGACATGGACGGCCCGACCGTCCGCGACGACGACAGCGCCGTCCAGGACGACCTCTTCGAGTTCGTGGACGCCACCGCCGACCGCATCGGTGAGATCAACCGCCAGCAGGTCGCCGAGCACGTCGCCGAACGCGGCGACGACGTCCCGACGGAACCCGAAACGGCGAACGCCGGCGACTGACGCCTGCAACCGGTCATCCGGTCACTCCGGCGCGGCCGGTTCCCGCGACTGCTGTGTCTCGACGACTACGCCTAAGACGCACCCGACCCAAGGTCCGGGCATGACGACAGCCGAATCCACGACCCACGTCGTGCGACGCGCGAGCGACATCGAGTACGAGGACGTCGGCGCGGCCGACGGCATGCGGAAGGGCGTTCTGCTGGACGAATCCGACGGCGCACCGCACTTCGCGATGCGGCGGTTCGTCCTCGACGCCGGCGCCAGCGTCCCCGAGCACACGAACGAGGTCGAACACGAACAGTTCGTCCTCAGCGGCGAGTACACGGTCGGCATCGAGGGCGAGGAGTACACCGTCAGCGCGGGCGACAGCCTCCTGATCCCCGCCGGCGCCGTCCACTACTACGAGAACGACGGCGACGAGGAGGGGGCGTTCATCTGCGTCGTCCCCAACGGCGACGACTCGATCGAACTCGTCGAGTGAGTCGTCGCCCAACGGCGTCCTCGGGAGCGACACGGACCGAGGGCTCGTCGGGCCGGACTGCGGTCCGGCGGTGACGACTGCATCGAACTGGTGGAGTAAGCCTGCGGTCGCGGCGTCCGCTACAGTGGCGTCGTGGGAGTCGCTGCTTCGACGAAGAACGCGCCGTCGAAGACGGCCACCGAGCGGTGCGAGCGCGCGAACGCATCGTCCTCGTCCGGGTGGACGACCCCGGCGACGAATCGGTGTGGGCGTTCGTCGGCGAGCCACGACGAGAGCGGCGAGTCGTCGGGCAGCGACCGGTAGTCGAGGAGGGCGCCGTCCGCGTCGAGGCGACTGAACAGCGCGGGGACCGAGTCCGCCGGGGGTGCTGGTACGTCGAGTTCGGTCATCGCGAGCGTCGTCCCGTCGAATTCGACGGCCTCGTCCTCGACTTCGACGGTTTCTGGGTCGACCGGCGCGTACGCGCGTGCGGTCCCGCGAGCGAACTGCGCGCCGAGCGCGTAGTAGCCGTCCCCGAAGCGTCGCGCGAGGTGCTCGCCCATCGTCAGCGAGGGGTGGCCGTCGCCGCCGAGTCGGCCCGTCTTCACGTGGTTGTTGTGCGCCCAGACGGCGACGACATCGGCGCCCGTGTGCTCGCGAATCCACGCGACGTTCTCAGCCATAAACTGGTCGCGGAGGCCCCACTGCTCGGTACGGTCGGCTTCGCGGCCGGTGCGCGCGAACTCACAGGCCTGGCGAAGCGTCCGGAGGTGCCGGCGAGCGAGCGGGGCGGTCTCGGGGACCGAGTCGTCGCTGTCGAACCATTCAGCGAGCGCGTCAGCCGCGCGCTCGGCGGTACGGAGGCGGTCCTCGTCTACGTCCTCGCCCTCGAAGACGCCGTCAGCGGCGTCGTCGAGGGCGTCCAGCAGGTCGGCGTCGAGGATGGCGGGGGAGGGCGAGTCGTCACGCGCCCGGAGTGCGGTCAGCCAGTCGCGGAGCGCGCTCGCGGCGCCGGCCGCGGACTGCACGTCGACCCCGTAGACGTCGACGCACTCCGAGGGCGGGCGGCCGTCGTTGAACGCGCGCAGCCACTCGACGCACGCCAGCACTTCCTCGGTCTCGTACATCGACAGGCCGAGGTCGGTGACGCGGCTCGCGGAGGCTGCCGGTGCCGTCGCGGACGGACTCGCGCAGCGCGAGCGTCTCCGAGAACGGCGCTTCCAGCGCGATCACGCGGAGGCCGCGGTCGACGACGAGGTGGTGCAGCAGGCGGTGTTTGAACTGCGCGAACTCCCGGGTTCGGTGGGTCGCTTCGCCGAGGCCGAGGACGTCGACGTCGTCGAGCGCGTCGGCGAAGTCGCCGAGGGGGTCGACGTCGGCGTCCGGGTCGACGTCGGCGTCCGGGTCGGTCGTTTCCAGGGGTACGCAGTGGTCGCGGAGACTGTCCAACACGTCGGATTCGGACTGTTTCGGTGTCATGGGAGCGCCGCGTTCGGGCGGCGGCCGGCCGTCCGCGGGACAGTGCCGCGGCTACGACCGAGAAGGACAACTCGACGTGTGGCAGCGACCGCAATAAAATCTCGGGATGCGAGCGCGCCGGGGCTGGCCGGCGGCGGGCCGCGATTGAGAGTCGAATCCCTGAAATACCGCGCTCTCGTACCCGTATTCGTGTCTGAGCAGGTCCAGCGCGTGGATACGTTGTTCCTCCACGAGTCCGGCGACCAGTACCTGGTCGCGGCTCGCCGGGGCGACCAGCGGCTGTTCCGCGCGAAGTTGGAAGTGACCGAGCGGGACGCCGGCCCGCGTCCCGGCCGGTTCCGCGTGCAGGACGGGAGCGGCGAGGAGCCGCGGAGCCCGGACCAGTTCGTGGACATCGCGCGTCGCGCCGACCGCATCCGCATCAGCCAGCAGACCTCCCGGCGCGGCCGCGAGGAACTCCGGGAACTGCTGGACGCCTACCAGCAGGACGCGAAAGTCGTCCGCACCTGCCGGTACTGCGCGGGGAAGGGGCGGTACTCGCCGATCACGTCGGAGACGGCCATCGAAGCGGACGGCGAGTACATCTGCCAGGACTGCGCCATCCGGGAGCTGGAGCGCGAGCTCTCCTTCAACGGGAACGTGAGCGGCGCGGCCCAGGACCGCCTCGAGGAGCTCCTGCTGGAGGAGCAGAACCTCGAACGCATCACCGGCCTCCTGCAGGGGAACCTCGACCCCGACCTGACGAAGTTCGACGAAGTGAGCGCAACGACGGACGACATCGACCCGGTGCCGGTCGCAGACCTCGACCTCCACCCCGGCGTCAAGGAGCTGCTGGAGCGTCGCTTCGACGAACTGCTGCCGGTCCAGAGCCTCGCCGTGGAGAACGGGCTGCTGGACGGCGACGACCAGCTCGTGGTGTCGGCGACGGCGACCGGGAAGACGCTCGTCGGCGAAATGGCGGGCCTCCACCGGCTGCTCTCCGGGAAGGGGAAGATGCTGTTCCTCGTGCCGCTCGTGGCGCTCGCGAACCAGAAGCACGAGGACTTCAAAGACGAGTACGGGGACCTCGCGAACGTCACCATCCGCGTCGGCTCTTCGAGGATTCGTGACGACGGCAACGCCTTCGACCCGTCCGCGGACATCATCGTCGGCACGTACGAGGGCATCGACCACGCCCTCCGGACGGGTCGGGACCTCGGCGACGTCGGGAGCGTCGTCATCGACGAGGTGCACACGCTCAAGGAAGACGAGCGCGGCCACCGCCTGGACGGCCTCATCTCGCGGCTGAAGTACTACTGCGAGGAGCGCGCCAAGCAGCGCCGGGACTACCAGGGCGCGCAGTGGGTGTACCTCTCCGCGACCGTGGGGAATCCGGGCGAGCTCGCGCGCGGAATGAACGCGACGCTCGTGGAGTTCGAGGAGCGTCCGATCCCCATCGAGCGCCACCTGACGTTCGCGGACGGCCCCGAGAAGCCCGACATCGAGAACAAGCTCGTGCGTCGGGAGTTCGACCAGGAGTCCTCGAAGGGCTACAAGGGCCAGACCATCATCTTCACGAACTCGCGGCGGCGCTGCCACGAGATTTCGCGGAAGCTGGACTACCCGTCGGCGGCCTACCACGCGGGCCTGGACTACGGCGAGCGCAAGTCCGTCGAGCGACGGTTCGGCAACCAGGACCTCGCGGCCGTCGTGACGACGGCGGCGCTCGCGGCGGGCGTCGACTTCCCGGCCTCCCAGGTCATCTTCGACACGCTCGCGATGGGCATCGAGTGGCTCTCCGTCCAGGAGTTCGAGCAGATGCTCGGCCGCGCCGGCCGACCCGACTACCACGACCGCGGGAAGATGTACATGCTCGTCGAGCCGGACGCGTCCTACCACGCCTCGATGGAGGGCAGCGAGGAGGAGGTCGCGTTCAAACTCCTCAAGGGCGAGATGGAGAACGTCGTCACGCACTACGACGAGACCGCCGCCGTCGAGGAGACGCTGGCGAACGTCACCGTCGGCGGCACCGCCGCGAAGCGACTGAACGACCGCATGCTCGGCGACGTGCCGACGAAGCACGCGCTCGGGAAGCTCGTGGAGTACGAGTTCATCGACGGCCTCGTCCCGACCGAACTGGGCCGCGCGGTGACGACGCACTTCCTCGACCCGAAAGCCGCGTTCATGATCCTGGACGGCGTCCGGAAGGGCAAAGACCCCTACGGCATCGTCGCGGACCTCGAACTGCGCGACGACGAGTACTGACGCCGCGCCGGCGAATTGGCTGTGGTTCCGCGAGCTGGCTCTGTTTCCGCGAACCGGCTGTGGTTCCGCGAAACCGGCCCGGGAGCTGACGCTGTCGGCGCTCGACGCAGAGTCACCCAGCGGCGCCCCGATAGGACGCGGTCAGCCGGGCCGGTCCAATCTGCCATTCGATTTTAATCGAATGCCAGCGAACCCGTTACCCATGGGTTCGGTCCGTGCGGCCGTACTGCTCGTACTGTCTGTCGCTGGTGCGGCTACCGTCCTCTGGGTTGCGTGGCGTGCCCAGCCCCAGGTCGACGCGAGCGCGACCAGCCGAGCGACCACCGAGCCGGCGGTGGCCGCTCGTGCTGACGGCGGAGACCCCGGAGCGCCCGACGAGCCCCGCGACGGACGCGACGCGGGAGCGCCCCCCGAGCTCGCCGACGGCGGCTCGCCGGCCGCCTCCGGGTGGTTGCTCGGGACGTCGAGCGCGCACAAGACCGGCGGCCTGACGCGCTGGCTGACCACCCTCGACCACAAGGACATCGGGCTGCTGTACCTCGCGTTCGCGACCGTCGCGTTCCTCTGGGGCGGCACCGACGCGATGATGATGCGGACGGAGCTGTTCGTCCCCAGCGTCACCGTCTGGGACGCCCACACCTACAACGCGCTGTTCACGATGCACGGCCTCACGATGCTGTTCCTGTTCGGGACGCCGGTGCTGGCCGGCTTCGGGAACTACGTCCTCCCGCTCCTCATCGGCGCCGACGACATGGCGTTCCCGCGCATCAACGCCATCGCATTCTGGCTGCTCGTCCCCTCGCTCGTGTTACTGCGGGCCGGCCTCCTCACGGACATGCTCGGGCACGCCCTCGTCGGCGGCGGCCTCGCGGGCCTCGGGGAGCAGCTCCTCTCGCTCGCCCCGCCAGCCACCGGCTGGACGTTCTACACGCCGCTGTCCACCAGCCTCGAACTCCCGACGGTGAGCGTCGTCCTGCTCGGCCTCCACCTCTCCGGACTGTCCGCCTTGATGGCCGCCATCAACTTCATCGTCACAATCTTCGTCGAACGCGACGTCCCGTGGCGCGACCTCGACATCTTCTCGTGGGCGATGCTCACGCAGGCCGGCCTCATCCTGTTCGCGTTCCCGCTGCTCGGGAGCGCGCTCCTCATGCTCCTGCTGGACCGCACCTTCGGCACCACGTTCTTCGCCGTCGCCGGCGGCACGCCAATCCTCTGGCAGCACCTGTTCTGGTTCTTCGGCCACCCCGAGGTCTACATCCTCGTGTTGCCGCCGATGGGGCTCGTCTCACTCATCCTGCCGAAGTTCGCGGGCCGGAAGCTGTTCGGATTCAAGTTCGTCGTCTACTCCACGCTCGCCATCGGCGTCCTCTCGTTCGGCGTCTGGGCCCACCACATGTTCACCACGGGCATCGACCCACGCCTCCAGGCGTCGTTCATGGCCGTCTCCATCGCCATCGCGGTGCCCTCCGCGGTCAAAGTCTTCAACTGGATCACGACGATGTACCACGGGACCGTCCGGCTCACCGCCCCGATGCTGTTCTGCATCGGCGGCGTCGGCACCTTCATCGTCGGCGGCGTCACCGGCGTCTTCCTCGCCGCCATCCCCATCGACCTCCTGCTCCACGACACCTACTACGTCGTCGGCCACTTCCACTTCATCATCATGGGACTCATCTCCTACGCCGTCTTCGCGGCGGTCTACTACTGGTACCCCCTCGTCGTCGGCCGGCACACCAACCACGCGCTCTCGGTCGCCCACTTCACCCTCACCACGGTCGGGATCACGCTCGCGTTCGGCGCGATGATGATCATGGGCAACGACGGCCTCCCGCGCCGGTACGCCGCCTACCCCGCGGAGTTCGCGCCGCTCCAGCAGGTCGCGACCCTGGGCGCCGTTCTCATCGCCCTCGGCGTCGCCGTCTGGCTGTTCAATCTCGTGCAGTCCTACCGCATGGGCGACCCCGTCACCACCGACGACCCCTGGAACCTCCGCGACCACGGCGACCGCCGCACCGCCGAGTGGGACGAACTCCCGTTCCGCGAGGACTAACCGCTACCGCGCTCCCAAGGACGACGGGCGGCCGACTGGACCGCGCGCAAGCGGGCTGCGGCGCTACACGTCCCGCAGCGAGTGGTAGACGGCCCCGAGCGTGAACCCGTAGAGGAGGTGCGCGAACAGCGTGAACGAGAGGTGGAGTGCACCCCGCAGCGAGGGCAGGTCCGGCGACGCGACAGCGACGTACACCACCCACAGCGGGAGACTGAACGCCATCCCCCGGATTGCGGGGTCGCGGCCGCCCGGCAATCGCGTCAGGTAGTCCTCGAGCGCCAGGAACACCAGCGGAAACACCACCATCCCCGCGACCAGGAACACCAGCAGCCCCAGCGCCGGCTGGTCGGGGACGCCCGCGTACCGCGAGATCGTCCCCCCGATTCCGAGCTGGAACCGCGCCTCCACCTCCGCGATCACCAGCACGACGGACAGCACGATCGTCCCCGCGACACCACCGCCGATGGTTCGACGTACCGGATCCATTCCCGAAACGCACCCCCTCAGACCACACCCAGCGGGAGCAACACCGCCGGCGCGAACGCGATTCCCAGCATCGCCAGCAACACGACCAGTATCGCGCCCGGCAACCCGCCGACCGCGACGATCAACAACGCCAGCGGCGTCACCGCCACGTCCGCACCCAGCGCCTGGGCCAGCAGGATGACCACCAGCCCCACGACGGCGTTCACGATGAACGGCTTCACCGCGCGAATCACGCGGTACGCGCCGAACAGCGCCGCCAGCACCAGCAACGCCAGCCCGATCTCCAGTGTCGTCGCCATATCTACCCGAAACACACCCACTGCGAAAATCGTTGTGGCGGTCACGGCCGCCGCCACCCCACCCGGGAACGAAACCCTTAGGCCGCACGCGGCGGTACGATGGGGTACGGGACCGTGGGGTAGCTTGGTATCCTTTCGGCCTTGGGTGCCGATAACCCCGGTTCAAATCCGGGCGGTCCCACTCTCTCACGGCTGATTTCTCGAACCGACGAGCTAACTCCAGGACGGACGCGACCACCAAACAGCCCAACTGTGCTGGAGAAATAGTCAATAAAGACAATATAGTCTCGCGGCCGGGTTCGTGTATGGAGACGCATCGGAAAGGAGAGTTAACGGAGGCCGTGGCCATCGCGGAATTGAAGCGGCGGGGCGTACCCGTTGTGGTCCCGTTCGGGGATAGCGAGCGGTACGACCTCGTTGCCGAGGCGTCCGGCTCGTTCTACCGGTTACAGGTGAAGACGGGGCTATTCGACGGCGAGACAGTCGAGTTCAGGGGTTACTCGGTGCACACAAACTCACGCGGGAACGTCCACGACCAGTACGAGGAGGACGTCGATTACTTCCTCGTCTACTGCCACGACCTGGAGGCGATGTATCTAGTCGACGAGGACGACGTCGCCTCGAACATGCGTCTCCGCGTCGCCGAACCGGACGTCGAACAGCCCAGCATCAACTGGGCGGAGGACTACGAGTTCGACGAGCAGTGGCCGCGGCCGGGCGCCCCGGCGCGGAACTGACGGCGGCGACAGTCGCCGTCCGCGCGTTCCGGGCCGCTGGGCGGCCACCCCGCCAGTTATTCGAATCGCGTGACGTCGTAGACGCCCGGCATGTCGGTCGCTTCGGCGACGGCGGTGACCTCCGCTCCCTCCTCGGGCGCCGAATCCGCGACCAGCGTAATCGCCTCGATCGGGCGCCGCAGGAGGAACGACTTGATGCGTTCGGGCCAGGACGGCGCGCCGCCCTTCCGGCAGACGAGCACGTAGCGGGCGTCGGCGAGGTCCCGGAGTTCCGGCGTGAGGTCGTGGTCGGCGACCGCTTCGGGGTCCACGACGGCAAGCACCTGGGTGTCCAGCGTCTCGGGCACACCGGATCGAGGTCGCGGAGGCGAATGAATCTTCCCGAACGACTGCGCGGGAGCGGGTCGGAGGTTACGCTTCGTCTGCGGCCGGCGTCGCGTTCTCCGCGAGTTCGACGTCGCGGATCTCGAAGCGCGCGCCCGGCTGGTCGTCCTCGTCGAAGACGGCTTCGGTGACGTCGATTGTCCAGCCGTGAGCGTCCGCGATGGTGTGAATGATCGCCAGCCCGATGCCGGTGCTCTCCGACGACGACCACCCGACGTCGAAGACGTCGTCGCGGTCCGGGGCCGGGATTCCAGCGCCGTCGTCCTCGACGTAGAATCCGCTGGCGTCCGGGAGGGCGCCGACGCGAACGGTGACGTCCGGGCGGCCGCGCTCCGCGGCGTCCCGGGGAGCCTGCGAGTCAGCGGTCCTCGAACCGTGTTCGACAGCGTTCCGGAAGAGGTTCTCTAACACCTGGACGACGCGGTCCTCGTCGCCGACGAACGACACGTCGTCGTCGACGACGAGTGTCGAGCCATCGGCGGCGACGGAGTCCCAGGCGTGCTCGGCGAGCGCGCGCAACGAGAGGCGAGTCTGGTCGCCGATGTCCGCGCCTTCCCGCGCGAGCAACAGCACGCCAGTGATGAGGTCGTCCATGCGGTCGAGTGCGCGCGCGACGGCCGCGAGATGTTCGCTGTCGCGCTGCTCGCGTTCCAGTTCGAGGCGGCCGGTTGCGACGTTCAGCGGGTTCCGCAGGTCGTGGCTCACCACGCTGGCGAACCGGTCGAGGCGCTCGTTCTGGCGTTCGATCTCCCGGCGGTGGCGCTCCTCGGTGGTGACGTCCGACACCACGACCATCCGGCCGACGCGCGTCCCGCCGTACGTGAACGGCGTCGTGTCGACCCGGAGGAAGCGACGGTCGTCGCCCATCTCGCGTTCGAGGACCTCGCCGCTGTCGAGCGCGTCGGCGGCCGCGGGTACCACGTCGGCGAGCGGGCGGCCGGTCGCGCCAGCGAGCGCCGGGAACAGCGTCACGGCCTCCGCGTTGGCGTCCCGGACGTGGTCGTCGTCCGTGAGGAAGACGACGGCGTCGTCGGCGTCGCCGGCGAGCTGGACGCGCTGGAACAACTCGAGGTAGACGAACAGGACGCCCACTGCGAACGCCGCGACGCCGACCGACTCGTAGGTGATCTCCAGCAGGAACGTCGTCGATCCGCCGACGACGTCCGCCAGCACGGGCAGCCCGGTGACGCCGACGAGCGCGAGCAGCGGCTTCGTGTCGGCGCCGGTCTTCGCGAGGAACTCGAACAACACGAAGTAGCCGATGCCCGCGAGCAGGTACGCCAGCCCCATTACGAGCCAGTGCACGACCTGGTGTTCGACGGCCAGGTGCGGGAACGGGGTCGTCGCGGGCTGGGTCGCGAAGTACAACCCGTGCATCGGGTTCGTCACTTTCAGCGCGACGACCGCGAGGTACGCGCCGACCGCGATGCGCCGCAGGAGCGAGTTCCGGTGCAGACTGCGGCCCGTGTACGCCGAACAGAAGTACAGCCAGGCGCCGACGGTTGCGAGGCCGAAGACCAGGCCGACGGCGTAGACGGCGACCTGTAGCCGCTCGGACGGGAGCACGAGGAACCCGACCTGTGCGGCCGCCCACACACCGCTGGCGATCAGGAGGGCCGTGAGTCCGCGCCGCGTGTCCGGGTCCTCGACGTGGCCGACGCGCGTCAACCCCGCGAAGCACGCGGCAGCCGACACGCCGAACACCGCGACGTAGCTGGCGAAGAGCAGTTCGGTCATCGGAGCACCGGAGTTACCCCGTTTTCAAAGCCGGGTTCCATAGCTGTTCCGGGCGGGCCAGCGACGACGTCCTCCCACCTTTGCGAACCTTCATAGGCGAGGCCGCGCTACTCTCCGTGGACAGAATGGCGCAGGCCGCAAACCAGGAACTCGTCGACAGGTTCGAGGAGTTCTACCGCCGGTACTACAGCGACGACGTCGCGGAGCTCGCGCGGAAGTACCCCCGCGAGTCGAAGTCGCTGCACCTCGACTGGCGGGACCTCTACCAGATGGACCCCGACCTAGCCGACGACTTCATCAACCACCCCGACGACCTCAAGGAAGCCGCCGAGGAAGCCCTCCGGCTCTACGACCTCCCCGTGGACGTCAGCCTCGGACAGGCGCACGTGCGCGTCTACGGTCTGGAGGAATCCACCGAAATCCGGGCGATCCGGGCCGAACACCTCAACTCCCTGGTCAGCGTCCAGGGCATGGTGCGGAAGGCCACGGACGTCCGTCCGAAGATCGAGCGCGCCGTCTTCGTCTGCCAGCGCTGCGGCGCGGAGACCGAAGTCCCGCAGGGCGACGCGGGCTTCCAGGAGCCCTACCAGTGCGAGAGCTGCGAGCGCCAGGGGCCGTTCAAACTCGACCCCGAGCGCTCGGAGTTCGTGGACTCCCAGAAGCTCCGCATCCAGGAGTCACCGGAGGGACTGGCGGGCGGCGAGACCCCGCAGAGCATCGACGTCCACATCACCGACGACATCACGGGCGAGGTCACGCCGGGCGACCACGTCACCGTCTCCGGCGTGCTCCGCCTCGACCAGAGCGAGGGCAGCGACGAATCCCCCGTCTTCGACCTCTACATGGAGGGGCTGTCGGTCGTCATCGAGGACGAGGAGTTCGAGGAGATGAACATCACGGAGGAGGACAAACAGCAGATCGTCGAGATCTCGGAGCGCGAGAACCTCTACGAGCAGATGGTCGACTCGATGGCGCCGTCTATCTACGGCCACCGGGAGGCCAAACTCGCGATGATCCTGCAGTTGTTCTCCGGGGTCACGAAACACCTCCCCGACGAGTCCCGCATCCGCGGCGACCTCCACATGCTACTCATCGGGGACCCGGGCACTGGTAAGTCCGCCTTAATTTCATACGTCCAAAATATCGCGCCGCGGTCCGTCTACACGTCCGGGAAGGGGTCGTCGAGTGCGGGCCTCACTGCGGCGGCGGTGCGCGACGACTTCGGGGACGGCCAGCAGTGGACGCTCGAGGCAGGTGCGCTGGTCCTGGCCGACCAGGGCGTCGCGGCGGTGGACGAACTGGACAAGATGGCCGCGGACGACCGCTCCGCGATGCACGAGGCGCTCGAACAACAGAAAATCAGCATCTCGAAGGCCGGCATCAACGCGACGCTGAAAGCCAGGTGTTCACTGCTGGGCGCGGCGAACCCGAAGTACGGGCGCTTCGACCAGTACGAACCCATCGGCGAACAGATCGACCTCGAACCCGCGCTCATCTCGCGGTTCGACCTCATCTTCACGGTGACCGACAAACCCGACCCCGAGGAGGACGCGAAGCTCGCCGAGCACATCCTCCAGACGAACTACGCGGGCGAGCTGAACACCCAGCGGGAGCAGTTGGCGAACTCGAACCACACCGCCGACGAGGTGGCCGCCGAGACGGACACAGTCGCGCCCGCCATCGAGGCGTCCCTGCTCCGGAAGTACATCGCGTACTCGCGGCGGAACTGCTATCCGACGATGACCGACGAGGCCAAGCAGGCCATCGAGGAGTTCTACGTGGACCTGCGCGCGGAGGGCCAGGGCGAGGACGCGCCGGTGCCGGTGACCGCCCGCCAGCTCGAAGCGCTCGTTCGGCTCGCGGAGGCGTCAGCGCGGGTTCGGCTCTCGGACACGGTGGAAGTCGCGGACGCCGAGCGCGTCATCTCCATCGTGCGGTCGTGCCTGCAGGACATCGGCGTCGACCCCGAGACCGGCGAGTACGACGCGGACGTCGTGGAGACCGGCCGGTCGAAGACCCAGCGCGACCGCGTGAAGAACGTGAAGGCGATCATCAAGGAGATCGAGGACGAGTTCGACGAGGGCGCGCCCGTCGAGGAAGTCCTGGACCGCGCTGAGGAGGTCGGGATGGACGCCGACAAGGCCCGCCACGAGATTGACAAACTCAAGGAGAAGGGCGAACTCTACCAGCCGAACAAGGACCACCTCCGCAGCATCTGATGGACCGAATCTCCGCGCTCCGGAACGTCGAGGACGCGCTCGCGGACTTCGAGGACGGCGACGCCAGCCTCGGGGACGTCGAGGACCGCGTGCTCGGCGTGCTGCGGACGTACGCGACGGAGTTCGAGGACGACGGCGCCGCGTTCCGGGCGACCGGCGACCCGCGCGTGGAGGGCGTCGTGGTGGTCGCGGAGTCGGAGGACGCCGCCCGGGAGCGGGTTGCCGAGCGGGTCGACGGCGACCCCGAGTTCGGCGTCGAACGGCTAGTTTGATTCCGCCGTTCCGAAAGTAATTTTAAGTTTCGTTCGAAGGTCCGAGTAGTGCTGCTGGTCGTGACGTACTCGCAGGCCGCCCGACAGACGCTCCGCAACGTCTGTACCACCCACGAGGACTGCGTCGTCCGGCGGTTCGGGCGCGCAGCGCTGTTCGCGGAGACCGAACTCGGCGCGTTCCACGCGCTGCGCCTCCGGGAGAAGCACGGCGGCGACGTGCAACTCGAGCGGACCGAACCGCTGAACGAGTTCAGCGACGTTCCCGATCGCGTGCGGACGGCCGCGTCGGCCTACGAGACTCGGGACGCACGGAGCACGCCGTACGCGAAGTTCGCCACGGGGACGACGCACCCCGACCCGGACGCGATGAACGACGCGGAGCTATGAGGGTCCGCTTCGGTGGCGTCGAGCGCTGCGGCCGCGCAATCGACCTCCGGGACGTCGACGTCACCGCGGACGCCGTCCTCCGGGCGGTCCGGGACCCGGACGACGGCCGCGTGGTTGCGCCACCCCCGCGGACCGGTGGGGGCGGCGGATTCGCCGCGGGACCGAGGCTGCACGACCGCGTGGGCTTTGCTGCATCGAGGCGTCACCGTTTCGACCGTCCCGGCGGTCGCTGCGGCGGCCCGCTCGCGGTGTGCGAGACCGAGTACGACG
>NZ_WUUU01000022.1 GCF_009831555.1 Halobacterium bonnevillei
CTCGGCGACTGCGGCGTCGAGGACCTCGGGGGCGTGTCGCCGGTGACACGGGACCACATCAATCCGGACTACGCGTGGCCGGCGCTCCGGGAACTGGAGGCCATCGCCGACCACGGCGGCGTCCCACTGCGCGAGCGCCTCCCGGTCTACGAGCGCTTCCTCCCCGACGAGGGGGCCGCGAGCAACGAGTGGGTGTCCGAGCGCATCGCGGACGCCGTCCGGGCCGACGACGACGCCGGCCGGCGGTTCCGCGCTGTATTGAGTGACTAGTCGAGCAGCGCGAGGACGAGCACGATGACGCCGAACGCCACCGTGACGCCGCCGAGCAGTTTCGTGAGCTGGACTTTCCACGCCGCCGGTTCGACGGTGCTGGCGTCTGTGGCGGAGCCGATGGCGTCGAGGCGCTCCTCGAACCGGGCGACGCCGTGGGCGTGCCGAAGGTCGAGGACGCCGACGGCAGCGATGGCGAGGCCGAGCGCGACGCCGGTTGGGGCGACCATGCGGTAAGTCTATTCGGCAGTCGACAAGTTCGTTGCGGTGAGTGCCGTACGCATCGCGGTTCGCCCCGAGGACGACGCCGGCCGGCGGTTCCGCGCGGTGCTGGACGGCGACCCGCGGGAGGCCTGACGCTGCTGGAAACCGGGGCCGTCAGGCCCCCAACGACTAACCCCGGCGGCGCCGTCGCTCTAGTTAGGTAGTTGATTTGAATGCCCGGGGACGTCACGCTTCCGCGGAAGCGGGTCACGGGGGACACCGTCGAGGAGCGACTCACGGCGAACGCCCGGGAGCGGATTCTCCCCGCGCGGTACCTGCTGCGCGACGAAGACGGCGGAATTCTGGAGACGCCCGCGGAGATGTTCGAGCGGGTGGCCGACGCGGTGGCGAGCGCGGAGGACGACCCGGAGACGTGGAGCGATCGGTTCTACGAGACGATGACCGGACTGGAGTTCCTACCGAACTCGCCGACGCTGATGAACGCGGGCGGACCCCTCGGTCAGCTGGCGGCGTGTTTCGTGCTGTCGCCCGACGACGACCTGGACGACATCTTCGACACGGTGCGGCAGGCCGCCCGCGTGTTCCAGTCAGGCGGCGGCGTCGGGTACTCCTTCTCGGACCTCCGGCCGCGCGGCGACGTCGTCGCGGAGACGGGCGGCGTCGCGTCGGGGCCGGTGTCGTTCATGCGCGTCTACGACCAGATGTGCGAGACGGTGAAGGCCGGCGGGAAGCGCCGCGGCGCACAGATGGGGGTGCTCCGGGTGGACCACCCGGACATCGGCCGCTTCTGCGTGGCGAAACGCGAGGAGGACTCCCTCGAGAACTTCAACGTCTCCGTGGCGGTGACCGAGGACTTCTGGGCGGCCCTCGAGGCCGACGACAGCTACGAAATCTACAACCCGCGCACGGGCGACGTGCACGAGGTATCCGAGGCGACGGCGGCGTTCTACAACGCCAGTCGCGCTGACGCCGACCCGCGGGCGGTCCCGGAGAACGTCTGGCGCGACTACGGCGACGACGTCGTCGGCGTCGACGAGTTCCGCGGCGACCTCGTCGAGGTCGGGGAGCCGATGTCGCTACCGGCGAGGTTCGTGTGGCGCCTGGTCGTGGACGGCGCGTGGCGGAACGGCGAACCCGGCGTGTTCGAGGTGGACCGCGCGAACCGCGAGCACGCCTTCGACGTCGACACCCACCCGGGCCACCGCATCGAGGCGACGAACCCCTGCGGCGAGCAACCCCTGGAGGACTTCGAGGCGTGCAACCTCGGGCACGTCAACCTCTCGCTGATGGCCGCCGAGGACGCGCCGCTGTGGAGCGACTTCGAGCACGGCGGCGACCTCGAGGCACGCGTCGAGGCGTTCCTCGCGGAGGCCCTCGACGTCGAACGCCTGGACCGAGTGACGCGGTGGGGGACGCGGTTCCTCGACGACGTCGTCACGGTCAGCGAGTACCCGCTGCCGGAGATACGGGAGACGGTCGCGGACCGCCGGAAGATCGGGCTGGGCGTGATGGGCTTCGCCGAGCTACTGGTCCAACTGGGGGTGCGGTACGGCAGCGACGCCAGCGTCGAGGTCGCCGACCAGGTGATGGCGCGCATCGACCACGTCGCCACGGCGACCAGCCGGGAGCTCGCAGCCGAGCGCGGCCGGTTCCCGCGCTGGGACGAGTCGAAGTACGCCCACCCCACCCGGTACGCCTCGTGGTTCCGCCGGCACACGGGGGAGGACCCCGAGGACTGGGCCGACGGCTTCCCGATTCGGAACCACGGCGTGACCAGCGTCGCGCCCACCGGCACCACGTCGATGATCGCGGACACCTCGGGGGGCTGTGAGCCCATCTACGAGGTCGTCTACTTCAAGAACGTCGGCCGGGACGTCCAGGGCGCCGAACCGCTCGTGGAGTTCGACGACTACTTCCTGCGCGTGCTGGCGGCCAACGACGTCGACGTCGACGCGGTCGAAGCCGAGGCCAAGCGCCTGCTCGGGGAGGGCGAGTTCGAGGGCGCGCACTCGCTGTCCGTCCCCGGGGAGATTCTGGACCTGTTCCCGACGGCCCGCGACCTGCCGATGGAGGCCCACGTGCGCGTGCAGGCGGCGTTCCAGGCGAACGTCGACGGCGCCGTGTCGAAGACCATCAACGTCGCCCACGACGCCACTCGCGACGATGTCGCGGACGCGTACCGCCTCGCCGTTGACCTCGGCTGCGTCGGCGTGACGGTCTACCGGGCCGGATCGCGGACGGCGCAGGTGCTGACCACGAAACCGGAGGAGACCGGGAGCGTGGACTGAGGCGCCGGACGGGGCGCAGCGAGTGTCTCAGTCGTCGGCGCTCGCGAGTTCGCGGGCGGCGTCGTCGCGTTCGGGGACCAGCGGCGTGCCGTCGGCTTTCGGGCCGAGTCGCGGGCCGAGAGTGTCCGCAGACGGGTCGAGAACGCGGCGTTCCGTGTAGTCCGTTGAGCGCTCGACCGGCGTGCGGCCGATGGCGGTGATCATGTCGGCGTAGTCGGCGACCGACCGGAACTCGCCGTGCTGGCCGCCCGCGCGCTTCGTGATCTCCTCGCTGAGGATGGTTCCCATGAAGTCGTCGGCGCCGCAGTGCAGGAGTTTCAGCCCCTTCGCGTTCCCGAACTTCACCCACGAGGACTGGATGTGGTCGACGTTGTCCAGGTACAGCCGGGAGACGGCGACCATGAGTTCGTCCTCGGCGTCGCTGGCGCCGCCGGTGACGACGCCGCGGTCGTACAGCGGCGTCTGCTGGTGGACAAAGGATAGGGGCACGAATTCGGTGATGTTGTCGGTGCGGTCCTGGAGGTCGCGGACGACGTCGAGGTGGTGGACGCGGTGGGCGGCGTTCTCGACGTGCCCGTACATGATGGTCGCGGTCATCGGGAGGCCGACGTCGGCGGCGGCCTCCATCGCGGTGACCCACTCGGCGGTGTCGATCTTCCCGGGGCAGATGACGTCGCGGACCTCGTCGACGAGGATTTCGGCGGCGGTGCCGGGGACGGTGTCCAGGCCGGCGTCGGCGAGTGCCGCGTAGACGTCGCGGTAACCCCAGTCGACGCCGCGCTGGGCGTGCTCGGCTTCCTCGGGCGTGATGGAGTGGACGTGCGCGCCGGCGTCGCTCATCGCGCGGATCTGGTCGACGTACGTGTGTGGGTCGGTCGTGTACCGCTCGGGTGGCTTGTAGTTGTGCTCGGGGTCGTCAGGGTCGAGCGTCTCGCGGTGCTCGTCGTTCAGGCCGAACGCGGGGTGGAGGCCCGAGACTGACGTGACCTCGTAGACGCCGCGATCGACGGCGTCCTCGACGACCGCCTTGGACTCCTCGGGCGTCTTCGTGAACCCGGCGTGGTCCTCGTGGTGGTCGGTCTCGAACTGGTGGGCGGTGTCCTTGAAGTTGCAGAACAGGCAGCCGGTGTTGCAGGCCGTGGTGACGTTGTTGTTGACGTTCGCGACGAACGTCACCTCGTCGCCGACGACGTCGGCGCGGCGGCGGTCCGCGGCCTCGAGGACGAGTTCCTTGCGCCGCTGGTCGATGCCGTCGACGTCGGTGCCCGTGGTGATGAGTTCGATGCCGTCCGCGACCGTGAGGCGGCGGCCGGCGCGGGCGTTCGCCAGCGCGTTCTCGAACGACTGGTCTGTCTCGGGGACCACGTCGAAGTCGACGTCGCTGGCGTCCGCAGTCATGGTCGCCCGGAGTACAGCCACGGGCAAAAAGCCTGCCACAGCGGCCAACCCGGCGCTGCGTTGCGCGAACGTGCACATCTCCACTCGAAACGGCGGGGTTGTGGGCACGGGAGTGAAAGATTCATGGTGGTCCCCGACGCCCGTACACGCATGAAGAGCGTCAAGGACCTCCGCGTCGAGGCGGGGCCGGAAGCGGACGCGCTGGGTCGCGGTGTCTTCGAGTTCAGCGACCGGTACTCCGTCTTCGACTGGGGGGAGATGCCCGACCTGATTCCCGGGAAGGGCGCCAGCCTCTGCACCATGGGCGCGTTCAACTTCGAACTCCTCGAGACCGAGGGCGTCCCGACGCACTACGAGGGAGTTCGCGACGGCGGAGCCGGAGACGGCGCTGACGCCGAGACCGTCCCGCTCGCGGACGCCGCCGAACCGCCGACCGAGATGGTCGTCGGCCTCACGCAAGTCCCCGACCTCCCCTTCGAGGGCGACGGCGGCGGCACGCACAACGGCTACGACTACGACGCCTATCACGCCGCCGCGGACGGCAACTACCTCGTCCCGCTGGAGGTCGTGTTCCGGAACAGCGTGCCGGTCGGCTCCAGCCTCCGGACGCGCCGGGACCCCCGCGAGTTCGACCTCGACTACGACGAGTGGCCCGACGAGCCGGTCGACCTCCCGGAGCCAGTCGTCGAGTTCTCCACGAAGTACGAGGAGCAAGACCGCTACCTGTCGCGGGCGGCCGCCGACGAGATCGCCGGCGAGGCAGCCATCGAGCGATTGGACGCCCTGGCACGGGAAGTGAACCGCGTCGTCACGGAGCGCGCCGAGCGTGCCGGTTTCACGCACGAGGACGGGAAGATCGAGTGCCTGTACGTGGACGGGGAGCTCCGCGTCGCCGACGTCGTGGGGACGTTCGACGAGAACCGCTTCGCGTACGACGGCCGCGAGGTCTCAAAGGAGGTCGTGCGCCAGTACTACAAGCGTACCGACCCCGGGTGGGTGGAGGCCGTCGGCGAGGCCAAGCAGGAGGCCGACGACCGCGGGGTCGCCGACTGGCGAGACCTCTGCGAGGAATCGCCCGACCCGCTCCCGGACGAACTCGTGCAGGCGACGGCGGACATGTACGCGGCGGGCGCGAACCGCTACACCGGCCACGAGTGGTTCGACGCCCCGCGGCTGGACGACGCCCTCGCCGTCTTCGAGGAGTGACGCCGCGCTCGCTGTCCCCCCGCACGCTGACGCCGCGGCAGTGGTGGACGGCTGCGGTGCTCGTGACTGTCACCGTCGTTGCGGCGTCGCTGGCGCCCGCGTCCACGGCCAGCGGTGTGACGTCCGGGGCTGACAAACTCATGCACGCCGCGGGGTACGGAGCGATTGCGTTCTTCGTCGCCGGCGCGCGCAACGCGCGAACCCTCCGACAACTGGCGGTCGTCGTGGTCGCTGTCACCCTCCTCGGTGCCGGCGTCGAAGTCGTCCAGCCGTTCGTCGGCCGGACCGCGAGCGTGCTGGACGCGTTCGCGAACTTCGTGGGTGCCTGGTCCGGCGCGCTCGCGTTCGAGTTCAGTCGAAGCCGCTGACGAGCGTGACGACCCACTGCGCGGGGTCGCGGCGCGCGCGGACCTCGACCCGCGTCACCCACTTCACCCACTGGAAGCCGCGCCGGCCGGGCGCGACGAGTCGGACCGGCGCGCCGTGGCCGTGCGTCAGGCGCTCGCCGCCGACCTGCGTCGCCAGCAGCGCGTCGCGGGCCTCCTCGACGGGGAGGCTCCAGCGGTAGCCCGTGACGGAGACGAACCGCACCCACGCGGCGCCGTCGGTGGCGCCGCCGGCGGATTCGAGCAGGTCGCCGACGCGGACGCCGCACCAGTCCTGTTCCGTGTACCAGCCGCTCGTGCAGTCCAGGAGCGCGCGCGTCTCGTCGCCAGCGTCGACGTCGTCGACGGCCACTTCGAGCGGCGTCTCGACGCGGCCCGCCACGGACAGCCGGTAGTCCGAGCGGTCGACGGGGGCTGGGTCGTCGGCCACCCACGAGGTCACGGGGAACGCGTCGTTACCGTCACCGTCTCGGGGCTGCGAGCCAGTCCACCGGCGGTCCGCGCCCGCCGTCTCGAGCGCGGCGTTGGCGGCTTCCTGCGCGCGGTACGCCACGGCGCCGGCTACGAACAGCCCGGTGTACCGGAGCGCGCTGCGTCGGCCCTCGACGTCGCGACGGCGGAGCGGTCGGAAGCGCGTCGCGGCGTGCACCGGAACGACCGCCAGCAACACCAGGCCGAACGCGACGTGCACGCTCAGCAGCGACCAGTAGGAGACGCGGACGTCCACGCCGAACACCCACGCGGCGCCGGTGGCGACCGCACCGACCGCTAGCAGTGCGGTAGCGACGGACAGCAGGGTGGTGGGTCGCCAGTTCCCGGGGTTCGCGAGGTTTCCGCGGACGCGAGCGAGTTTGAACGCCAGCAGCGCGAGGATAGGCACGCCGAGCACGCGGTGCAGCCAGAAGACCGGCCACCCGCTGGGCGTCCCGACCGTGAACGACACGAGGCCGGTGACCGTTTCCGCGGCGACGAGCGCGAACAGCGACCAGTCTACGAGACGCGGCCGGGGTTCGAGAGCGTCGACGGCGGCAGCGAGCGTGCCCCGGAGGCTCATAGTGGCGTGTTGGCACCGAGCGTTCAAGAACAGCAGGGAGAACAGACGAAGCGGCTTTACGGCAGCGACGGCTTCTGCGTACCAATGAGCGAGCCGAGCGCGGAGGTCTACGAGCAGGGGCGGGGGATGGACGCCCACAACAAGGTGATGCGGGAGTTGCGCGAGGAGAAGGGGTCGAAGGACTACGCGCCCGACGAGCCGACTCGCGTGTGGCTTGACGAGGACAACACGCCGGACGGCGTCTACCAGAGCCTCACCATCATCCTGAACACCGGTGGGTGCCGGTGGGCGCGCGCCGGCGGCTGTACGATGTGCGGCTACGTCGCCGAGTCCGTCGAGGGCGGAAGCGTCGCCCACGAGGACCTGCTGGCGCAGGTCGAGGCGTGTCTCGACCACGAACGCGAGGAGGCCGACCACGACAGCGGGCTCGTGAAGATCTACACGAGCGGGTCGTTCCTCGACGAGCGCGAGGTCCCGGCGGAAACGCGGCAGGCCATCGCCGAGACGTTCGCGGACCGCGAGCGCATCGTCGTCGAGAGCCTGCCGGACTTCGTGGACCGCGAGAAGATCGCGGACTTCACCGACGTCGGCCTGGAGACGGACGTCGCGGTCGGCCTGGAGACCGCGAACGACCGCGTGCGCCACGACTGCGTGAACAAGTACTTCGACTTCAGCGACTTCGAAGCGGCGTGCGCGGAGGCCCGGGCGGCCGACGCCGAGGCGACGTCCGCCGGCGCCGGCGTCAAAGCGTACCTCCTGATGAAGCCGCCGTTCCTCTCGGAGTCGGAGGCCATCGCGGACATGACCCGGTCCGTGCGCGACTGCGCGGCCGTCGACGGCTGCCACACGGTGTCGATGAACCCGACGAACGTCCAGCGGTACACGATGGTCGACCAGCTGCACTTCCGGGGCGGCTACCGGCCGCCGTGGCTCTGGAGCGTCGCCGACGTGCTGGAGTCGACCGCTGACGCCGACGTCATCGTGGTCTCGGACCCCGTCGGGCACGGCAGCGATCGGGGACCGCACAACTGCGGGGAGTGCGACGACCTCGTGCAGGAAGCCATCAAGGACTTCGACCTCCGGCAGGACCCCTCGGTGTTCTCGGAGGTGTCCTGCAAGTGCGAGGCGACTCACGAGGCCGTTGTGGAGCGCGAGACGAGTTACAATCTGCCGCTGGCGGAGTAAGTGTCAGCACAGTCGGGAAAACCACTAAGTCCTCAGGCCGAGAATTATTAAGCGTGGGGAAGACTGAAATTAAATCGGTGGCTTCTTCTATCAGTTCTCCATAGCTACTGCCGTCGCATCCAGACACCCACATCGACCGCTCGCGGCGGGCACCGTGCTCGTCGCCGTTCGCGTACTACCACCTGAACGCCCCCAGTCACAACGCCACCATGCCAGCAAACGCTCCAGCAGACAGCACCGCCGCGCCGACCATTCAGGTCCCCGCCGACGCCCCCGTCGACGACTCGCTCTCGCTCGCTGTCGCCGGCCTCGACCCCGGAGAGCGGGTCAGGGTCGAAGCTTCGTTCACGGACCTCGGGACGGAGTGGGCCAGCGAGGCGACGTTCGAGGCCGACGCCGACGGCCACGTCGACCTCACGGAGCACGCCCCCGTTGCCGGCGACTACGACGGCGTGCGCCCGATGGGACTGGTGCAGTTCGCCGAGTGTATAGGGGACGACCAAGTCGACACCCACGACGATCGTGAAGCCACGGACCTCCACCTCACCGCGACAGTCGACGGCGACGTCCTCGCGGAGGAGACCGTCTCACGGCGCGTCGCGCCGAACGTCGAGGCTTGCGACCTCGACCCCGAGACAGACGGCGTCGCCGGCACTCTCTACGTCTCCACCGAGAATGGCCCGCATCCCGGCGTGGTTGCGCTCCACGGGTCCGGCGGCGAAACGTACGGCCGGAAGGCCCGCGTGCTCGCCAGCCACGGGTTCGCGGTGCTGGCGCTCCGGTACTTCGGCGGCCCGAGTCCGGTCCCGGAGGATTTCGCGCAGGTCCCCGTCTCGTACGTCGGAGACGCTATCCAGCGTATCCGGGAGTTCGATGGTGTTACGGATGGCGACGTCGGCGTCGTAGGCGCGTCGCGCGGGAGCGAACTCGCGCTCCTCACCGCGAACCAGCGCGCCGACGTCGGGGTCGTCGTTGCCTACGCGCCGAGTGCGTACGCCTGGTTCGGGGCGTGCGACGAAGGAGGGTGCGGTCCGCCGCCGTGCGCCTGGACAGTCGACGGTGACCCCCTCCCGCTGCTCCCGCACCCAGGCCCGGAGGGGCGACCAGCGGAAACAGAGCGCGGCCTCCGCACGCGCCAGATGTACGAGGCCTTCGTCGCCGAGGCGCCGCAGGACGCCCTCGACGCGGCGAGGCTCCCCGTCGACGACGTGACCGCGGACGTCGTGCTCGTCTCGGGCCGCGACGATGGCGTCTGGCCGGCCAGCGAGATGAGCGAGACCCTCGCCGACGCGATGGCCGACGCGCCCGGCACGGTGAGCCACTACGCCTTCGAGGAGGCAGGCCACAGCATCTTCCTGCCGTACCACCCGACGACCGAGCGCAGTACCCGCGAGAAACAGGGCGAACCGAACTTCGTCCTCGGCGGCACCCCGTCTGGCGCAGCGACCGCCGACGAGGAGTCCTGGTGCATCACCATCGACGCGCTCGAAACGCTCCGAGAATAACCGTCAGGCGAACGCGGTCAGGACGCCCTGGCCGTCCGTCAGCCCGAGTTCGGGGAGCGTCGCGCGCTCTGGGTGGGGCATCAGGACGGCGACAGTGTCGCGCTCGCCGAGGATGCCGGCGACGTTGCCGCGGGAGCCGTTCGGGTTCGCGTCGTCGGTAACGTTGCCGTCCTCGTCGCAGTAGCGGAAGAGGATGCGGTCCTCGGCGACCAGGTCGTCGTAGCGGTCCTCGCCGATCTCGAAGCGTCCCTCGCCGTGCGCGATGGGGAGCGTGACGACGTCGCCCTCGTCGTAGGCTGCTGTCCAGGGGGTGTCCGCGCGCTCGACGCGCACCGTGACGTGCTCGCACTGGAAGCGCGCGCTGGCGTTCGTCGTGAACGCGCCCGGCGTCATGCTCGCCTCGCAGCCGATCTGTGCGCCGTTGCAGACGCCGAGCACGGGAACGCCGTTCTCTGCGAGGTCGCGGACTTCGTCCATGATTGGGGAGTGAGCGGCCATCGCGCCGGCGCGCAGATAGTCGCCGTAGGAGAACCCGCCCGGCAGCACGACGCCGTCGACGTCCGCGGGGAGGCCGTCCTCGTGCCAGACGATGTCGGCGTCCACGCCTATGTGTTCGAGCGCGCGGACGGCGTCCCGGTCGCAGTTCGACCCGCCGAAGCGGACGACGGCGACTGTCATTCCTGCTCGGTGACCGCCACGTCGTAGTCGTGGATGGTCGGGTTCGCGAGCAGTCGGTCGGCCATCTCGCCCGCGCGGTCGGCCGCGTCGTCGGCGTCGGCGGCCTCCACGTCGATCTCGAAGCGGTCCGCCGAGCGCAGGTCCTCGAGGTCGAATCCGAGGCGTTCGAGCGCCTGCTGCGTGGTCTCGGCTTCCGGGTCGAGGACCCCGTGCTTGAGTCGGACCGTCACCGTCGCGGTGTACGCAGTCATCGACTGAATGTGGGCGTCCGTGGTCAAAGACTCTTTTGGAAACGCACGAAGATACACGAACGTGAATAAGGATCGGGGCCGAACTGGCAGCGCTCGCGCGAACGCACCGACGTACCCCCGCTGACAGCCTGCCCGACGAGTGACTCGGTGACCGACCCAGCAACGCGACGGAGGCGCACCCCGGTCCGACGACGCTCTGTGTACTTCTGAGCCAGTAGCGCCGCTTCAGCCACGAACCGTGTTTCGGGGTACAGTCGCACCAGCAGCGTCCGCGTTATGGTGACACCAGCATTCCACGGGGAGGACGGACCACACTCCCGAACGGCGAGTGCCGTCCAGGGACTCGCGGCTGACCGCAGGAGAACGCACGCAGAAAACTACCGCGTCGTCGACAACCGATGGGGCAGCGCCGCCGAAAACTCGGCTGCCCGTTACTGGATTTCGCGGACCAGCTGCTGCACGTCGTACATGTCGAACCGACCGTCGCCGTTGAAGTCGAAGGCTTCGGTGTCCGGTCCGACGACGTTCCGCAGCGCGATCTGGTAGAGGAGTTCGACGTCCTCCATGTCGACGACCCCGTCACCGTTCACGTCCTCGTACAGGCCGTCGTTGTCGGGGTCCGTCGGGTAGTAGGTAGTGCCCTTGACCTGAATACCGCCCTCGAGCGCGTCCGGAACGCCCTTTTCGACGGCCTCTGTGACGTCGATGTGACCGTCACCGCGGTACCGCTGGGACGTGTACGGGTCCTCCAGTTCGAAGTCGTTGAAGATTGTTCCGTTCGTCGACTCGAAGTAGCCGAGTCCGATGCCGAAAATCCCGAAAATGTCGGGGTACTCCACGTCGAGTTCAGTCGCCGTGTTCTTCAACAGGTACCGAATCTGCTTGGGCGACGCGTCCGGGTTCTCGGCCGCAATGAGTGCCGCCGTGCCAGCGACGTTCGGTGCGGCCATGCTCGTCCCGTGGAGCGTCCCGTACTCGTCGTTGGGACCGATGCGAGTGAATCCGCCCGTCGCCTCGGGCGGCATCGTACTCAGGACGCCGTCGAAGTCCGTCCCGAGAACGTTCCCGCCCTCCGCACTGACGTCGATGGATTCCGGACCGTAATTTGTGTAGTACGCGGGGGCGTGTGTCGGCGCGATGGTGCCGAATTCGGGCAGAGAACCGGAATCTGAGACGGGACCCGTGGCGCTGACTTCCAGATAGCCCTCGACAGTCCCCTTCCCGGTGTTCGTCACTGTTTCCGGGACTGCGTCGATGTTCGCGTCGGCGTTCCCCGCAGACTCGACGAGCAGCGTCCCGTTCTCGACTGCGAGTTCACCGAGCTGGCGGTAGGCCTTCTCGCTGAGGTGGGAGTCGACGCTGGGGCCGTACGGACTGCCCGGGCCGAAGCTCATGTTCGCGACGTCCGCGTCCGCGTACAAGATCGCGTGCTCGACGGCACTGATGATACTTGCGCTGGACTTGAACGGGAAAATCTTCAGGTCGACGAGTTCGGCGTCCGGCGCGTTCCCGACGACGTACGGGCCGCCGGAGGACGCGTTATCACCGGAGGCAGCGACGATACCCGCGACGTGGGTCCCGTGGTATTCGCCACGGGCCCCGATGCCGTCGGCCGTCGAGAAGTTCGCGGACTTGTCCGTATTCACGTTCGCTTGGAGATCCGGGTGGTCGGCGTCGATGCCGCTGTCGATGATCGCGACCGTCGCGCCGTCACCGGTGATGCCTTCCTCGTGGAGGGCGCGGACGTTCTGTGCTTCTTTGTCCCACTGGAGGGGGTATGGAGCCGGCGTTCCGCTCCCCTTGTGGGCCTCCGGAGACGGCACGTCGGGTTCGGCGTCCTCGGTCAACGCGGGCGCGCCCTCCGGGACGTCGGGCGGCGAGATTTCGTACTCGATTTCGCGTGCGAAGTCCAGCCCGTATCCCTCGAGGTCGCTCTCCGCACCGCGAACCGACGCGAAGCCGGTCGCTTCGGCCTCGTCGATGATCTCCACGTCCTGTCGCCACGCGTCCGAGTCGCTGGACTCGGTGTCGACGAAGAACTGGTTTTCGAGAACGCCTTTCGCGACGACCGTTTGACTACCGAGTGCGATGCCGCCTGCCGCGGCGGCAGCCGTTTTCAGGAAGTTTCGGCGAGTTTGCCCCATGGGATTCAGTATATACTATCAGTATATATAATTACTCCTGTTTGGTCGAGAACAGCTTCTACTCGGCCCCCCAAACGGCGACGCTGCATGCGCTATTCGAGCCGTCGCTACCACGCATCGATAAAACCGCAGTAGCAGTTGATTACCCGCGTCGGAGCGCGAGTAACGCAGCCGCGAGAACCGCGACAATTGCTACCCCCGGACCGAAGCCGGGAATCGAACCACCTGATTCGTCGTCTCCGTCATCAGTGGTTTCCTCGGACGTTGCCGTCGTCTCTGGACCCCCCTGATCGTCAGTCGTCTGCTGCTCGGTGGTCGACTGTTCGGTCGTCTGCTGCTCGGTGGTCGACTGTTCGGTCGTCTGCTGCTCCGTCGTCTGCTGCTCCGTCGTCTGCTGCTCCGTCGTCTGCTGCTCGGTGGTCGTCGCACCGCCGCCACCGCCACCGCCGCCACCGCCGCCACCGCCGCCACCACCGCCACTCGTTGTGGTGGTCGTCGCGGCCGGCGTCGTGGTGGTCGTGGTGGTGTCATCGCTGCCGTCGCTCCCGTCGTCGGTGTCATCCGAGTCGCGGTCCACCGTGAGCGGGACTTCCGTCGACCCGCTGGACGTGAACTCGAAGGACCTGGAACTGTCGCCTGTCGTGACGGTTACCGTCTCGCCCTCTGCGACGTCCTCGCTCGAAACGCGGATGTCGAAGAAGCCGTCCTCGTCAGTCGTATCGGACGCGACCACGTCGCCGTCGTAGACGACGTCGACCGTCACGCCCTCGACTGCCTGTCCGTCGGCGTCCTCCACGGTTCCGAAGAACCGGTGGGGCGGCTGCGGCGGTTCCGCGACCGCGACGCCGGCGAACCCGGCAGTGACGAGGAGCACCACGGCTACGAGTGCAGCGGCGGGCATCCATCGCCTTCCGTCGTTGTGTTGTGTCATCGTGTTGTAGTTACCCCCAAAGATGTGGAAGGGACGGTGTTAGACCGCGACTGCCGCGGTGTTAGTCAGTACCGGGTCTTGGATGTACTGACCGTTCGCCTCGGTGTACACCTCGTCGTTCGTCACGAACACCCAGTACGCCTCGCTGCGTTCCATCGAGTCGAAGTCCCCTGCAGCGTAGGACTGGTACTCGAGGGACGCCGACGAGTCGGACTGCGCGTACACCTCGTAGACGCTGCTCATACCAACAGACGACAGTGCGGTCGGAACCGCCTGGTCGTACTCCTGGTAGTGCCCAATGAGGTTCCAGCCCTCAGTGAGCGTCTGCTGATTCGGAGCCGGAGCCGTCACGTCTGCACCGGCGTCCGCGCCAGCGATGTTGTAGACGTTCACGTCGAGCGTGGCGTCAGCGTCCATCGCGAAGATGTAGCCTTCGCCACCCTCCAGCGACGTGAAGTCGTTCGACGGCGCGTCCGGGTCGTAGGCGTCCCACGACTCGGACTCCGCGTCGTACGCGTAGATCGCGTCGACGGCGGACGTGTCGAGCTCGCTGAGCGACAGTTCGCCTGCCGCCGCGGGCACGGACACGAAGTTCTGGCCTTCGCTGAGCTGGAGCGTGTCGGTGTGGACCACCGTTTCGCCCTCACTCGCACCGCTGGTCCCAGCGAGGTCCGCGTAGCTGTCTCCAGCAATCGTCACGTCGGGCGAGGCCCCCGTCTGGACCTGGCCGTCGACGACGATTTCAATGCTGCCGAACAGACCGCCATCGCGCACTTCGACGATTTCGCCGTCGAAGTTCTCGATGGAGACATCACTCGGCAGGATTTCGCTCGCGTCGACCGGTTCGTTGAACAGCACGCGGATGTGCGTGGTGCCCCGCGTGTCGTCGAGTTGCGCTTCACTCGTGACGTCGAGGATGGCCGCGTCGGTCGGATGCGGCGCTTCCTCGTTCACGATGACCTGTTCCGTCGTGACTTCGCCGTCGACGAGTCCGGAGACGGTGTACGCGTCGTCACCGGGCACGTCGACCGACGTCTCGTAGACGCCGGGTTCGACTTCAGTGAAGTCCTCGGCGGAAACGTTCGCCGTGAAGCGGTCTTCGAGCGTGAAGCCTTCGAGCGACGCCAGCTCGAGGTTCGTCTCTTCGACCGTGAGACCGTCGCCGACCGCGGTCTCGATGTCGTTCAGCGTGGTGACCTGGAGCGTCACAGCGCCGTCCTCGGTGGACGTGCTGAGGCCGGGGTCCAGGTCGAACGGCGTGCTATCCGTCGGCATCACGTTGCCGGACGTGTCGAACACGGCGTCCTCGTTGACAGCGAGCCTGTCGTACGCGAGGTCGCCGTCGGTCAGCTCGGCGTCGAGCGTCACGACGACCGTCTGCGGCCCGGTCTGGGTGACGCTGTCGACCGCGCTGGCGTTCGCACTGTTGGTGTCGAGGTAGGTGAAGTTGGCAGCCGTGAGGTCGCCACCGTCACCTGCTTCGACCACTTCGTCGAACGTGACCGTCACGTTCTCGTCACCGGCGTCCGCCGAGATCTCACCGAAGCTCGGCGTGTGAGTCGGTGCGTACATACTGCCCGCGTCTTCGTCAGTGAGGTTCACGGCGTTCGTCACGCCGTGGCCGACCTCGTCAGTGATGCCGGGAGCTTCGACCTGCGCCACCGACCCGTCGTCGATGGCTGCGGTCGGGACTGACTGGTTCAGCAGCAGCCAGACCTCGTTGTCGTTCGTGAGCAGCCCACTGTTGAGAACGTCGTCAACAGAGTGCGCGTCACTCGTGACCGTGAACGCGTCCGTCGAGACGGAGTCGGCGTCGACCGCCTCGGAGAACGTCACGACCACGATCTGGGTCTTTCCGCCGGCGTCCAGACTGCCGCCGGGGTTCGCCGCGGCGACCTCGATGGTCGGCACGACGGTGTCTTTCTCGGTCGTCACCGAGGTGGACGCAGTGTTGTCGCCCGCGTCCGTCAGTTCGACGTCGACGTCGACCGGACCGTCCTCGAGCGTGCTCGCGTTGAAGGTGAGCGTCGCGTCACCCGTCGCAGCGGCGTCGCTCGCGGAGAGTTCGGTGCCGGACGGCCCGGTGAGCGTCACCGAGACGTCGGTCACTTCGCTCGTCGTACCGACCGTCACTGTGTAGCTCTCTTCGTTGTTCGCGTTGATCGGACCGGCGTCGACCAGTCCGACCGTCGGCTCGGTCGAGTCGGAGAGCGCGACCGCGTTCGAGTCGACCGGGCGCGGGTCGTGCTCGTCCATGTCTTCGAGTGCGCCGTCAGCGACGTTCACGAGGTCGCTACCGAGGTCGCTCGTGGTGACGTCGCTGTCGAGGTGCAGCACCACTTCGTCGCCCATGTCGTCCACGGACTCGATGTTGCTCGCACCAGCGCTGTTGACGTCCTGGTAGGCGAAGTCGGCACGCGTGATGCTGTCACCGTCGGTGGTGGTCACATCTTCGTTGAACTTCACCGTGATGGAGTCGTCGCCCGTGTTCGCCTCGACCGATTCGATGGTCGGTTTCTCGGCGTTCACGTCGACGGGCTGACCGGCGACTCGGAGGTCGCTCATCAGGCCGCTCACGTCGGTCGCACTCACGTAGACTGCGTACTCCTCGTTGTCCGGAAGATCTCCGGAGAGGTCGACGCTGACCTTCTTGTCGTCGACGATACCGTGGTCGACGGACACCTCGTGCACTTCGTAGGTGACGTTCTCGAGGTCACCAGTGAAGTTCCCGAGGTCGTCAGTGTCGACGACCCACACCATCACGCTCGTCGCGTTGGGTGCGGGTTCGTAGTCGTACGTGACGTTCAGCGTCGAATCGGGCGCGACGTCGTCGACGCTGCTCGTCACAGTCACGTCACTGACGTCGGGACCCTCGTCGTTGACGACGACGGCGTCTTCCATGGTGACGCTATCCATGTTGCCGTCGGCGTCGGTGACCTCGATGGTGAGGTTGTACGCGCCGTCAGTGAGGGCTCCGTTCGCACCGTCGTCGAGGTCGAGCGTGAGGCTCTTGCTCACGTTCGTGACGTAGGACGTGTCGTCCACCTGGTAGGTGTACGTGTCCGTGTCGCCCTCGAGCTTGACGACTGCGTTGTCGACGTTGTCCGGGACGTTGTCGACGTACTGGTAGGAGACGTCGAACAGGTCACCGGACTGCACGATCTGTTGGTCGGTCGGTTCGAGGATTTCGATGTTCGAGGGCGACGTCTCGTCGACGACCGTGACCGCGGGACTGGCCACGTTGCCGAAGCGGTCGGCGACGTCGTTCGCCACGATCATCTCGCTGCCGAGTTCGCCCTCGGCGACCTCGCTGTCGAGGTGCACCGTGGCGGTGTCGGACTCGGCCTGGTGGTCGACGCTTTCCACGGACGCGTCACCCGTGTAGGTGAAGTTGTCCGCGGTCAGCGCTTCACCGTCCTCGGCGACGACCTTCTGGTTGAACGTCACGTCGACCGTGGACGCGTCGTCACCGACGTCGACCGTCGAGGACGTGAATCCAGGTGCGTCCGACTCGTCGACCGTGCCGTTCATCGCCGGCGCGTTCGAACCGAAGCTGTTCGCGAGCGTGTTCGGCTGGATGCTCACGACGTCGCTGCCGACGTCCTCGGCGGTCACGTCCTCGTCGAGAACGATTGCGACGATGTCGTCGCCGGTGTTGGCGCCCTGGACCTCCGTGACGTAGTTCGCACCGTCACCGGAGACGTCCTCGTAGGCGAAGTCGTCAGCACTCACGGACCCGAAGCCGCCGTCAGGCTTCACCGGACGCGTGAATTCGATGACGAGGTGGTCGTTCGGCGTGTCCGCGCCGGCAACTTCGATGGACTCGATGTCCGGTTCAGCCGGCGATTCGGACGCGAACGTTTCGGTACCGTAATTGACGACGTCGGACTGCGTCTGGGAGTCCTCGGACGAATCCGTCAGTTCGACGGCGACTTCGTCGTAGGTCCCGTCAATATCGAGGTACCGCGTCGTGACGCGGTCGTCCTCCTCGAACGTGGGTTCGAGAGTGTCGAGGTCCAGCGTCGCGGTCTCCGTGATGTCGACGTTCTCAGTGGCGTTCTCGCCGGAGAACGTGACGTTCACGGGCGCGACGACGGTGTCGTAGCTGTCAGCGCTGGCGTCCCAGTACTGAACTGTGTACTGGCCGATGTTGTCCGCGGTGATGTCAACACTGTCGAGTGCGTCCTGCGTCTGGTCGATGTCACCGGCGTCGGTGACGCTCGGGACCGAGACGTTGTAGGAGACGTCGACAGTCACCTCTTTCGCGGACTTGTTCACGCTGACGCTCGCGTCGGGCCCGCTGTTGAACTGCGGGTCCGAGGCGGGCTTGTCGTCGTTGTTGATTGCGACCGGCGCGTTGTCGGTCGAATCAGTGAGTTCGTTGCCGGCGAGGTCGGTCACCGTCACGGAGACGTTGTACCGGCCGTCGGCGAGCGAACTCGTGTCGAATGACTCGAAGAGGTTCGCTTCGAAGCTCTTGATGACGCCGTCGTCGACGTACAGCGACTCGTCGACGGTCATGTTGGCCACGGCGCCGGACTCGTTCGTGAGCGAGACCGTCACCTCGTCGGTGTTGTCCTCCGTGTAGCCGTAGGCGATCTGGAGACCGTCACCGGTGACGTACTCGGTCGGCGTCGTCGGTTCGACCAGGCTGAAGTTCGCCGGGTCGGTGTCGTCCAGGAAGAGCGCGTCGCTCTTCGTCTCGGTCGTGGACTTGCCGGTGGTGTCGTTGACAGTCACCGACAGGTCGTAGACCGTCTGCGTGTCGAACGAGCCTTCCGTCGCGTTGAGGTCCGGGAGACGCGCACCGTTCGCGGACGCGTTCGCGGACGTGTTGAGACGGAGGTCGATACCGCTGTCGAGATCCGTCGTCGTCGCGTTGTACTCGATGTAGTTGTCTCCGCCTTCGAGTACGACCGTGGCATTCTCGTCGGGGTTCAGCTCGTCAATCGTCGTCTCGACGTAGAGCGTGCCGTCGGACTGCGAGGCCTGCGTCTCCGAAGGCACGTCAATGGTTACGTCCGGCGCAGTGTTGTCGACGTTGATGTCACCCGTGGTGGCCTGGTCCTCGTTCTCGACGTCGTCAGTGTCGACGGCACGAACCGTCAAGTAGGCCGTGTCGTCGATACTCTTCGTGTCGAAGGACGAGGGGTCGGAGACTTCCGTGTAGTCACTCCCACCGTTCGTGGTGTTGATGAGATAGGTAGTCGTGCCACCGTCGTCGTTCTGGATGTCGAAGAACGTCGTCAGGTCCAGTTCGTCACTGACGACCTCACCCACCGGTGCTTCGGTGCCGTTCACCGTCACGGACGGAACTTCGGTGTCGACGGTCAGGCGAGTCTCGTTGAACGTCTCGACGGAGTTTCCGGAGCCGTCGTTACCGCCCGAGATCTCGACGTTCGCCTCGACGTCTTCGGTGTTGTCCTGAATGGTAGCGACGACGGACAGTTCGTTGTCACCGTCGCCCGCCTGCGTTACTGTCGTGGGACTCTGCGAGAGTCCGAGAACCGAGACGTCGGGGTCGTCAGTATCGAGGCTCTCGCTGAACGTCGCGTTGATTTCGACGTCCACGGGCGCCTCAGACTTGTTGACGACCGTGTCGTTCAGCGTGACGTCCGTGACAATCGGGCTGGCACCGTCGTCGACGTTGATGCCAGTCGGTGCGTTCGGACCGGGATTACCTGCCGTGTCCTCGAGAACTTTCGAGAACAGCGTAATCTCGTCCGTCGCGGCCGTGTCGCCGACGCCACTGACCTCCAGGGAGACGGTGTCGTCGTCCGCGACGCCACCGTTGAGGCTCTCGATAGTCCCCTCCTTGATGGAGAAGTCGTTATCGTCGATTGCCGACTGGACAGTGGAGTCGTCGACGTCGTCGCTGAACGTGGCGTTGATGGTGTCGACCATCCCGTCGTCCTCGAGGTCAGCCGTCTCGGCGCTCACGAGGCTGAGTGACTCGTCGGTGTCGACGGTCAGCTTCTCCTGGTCGTAGGCGACCAGGCTGTTGCCGTTCTCCCCGGTGAGCCCGGAGACAGTCAGGTTCGCAACGACGTCGTCGTCGTTGTCGGTAATCGTGACCGTCCCGGAGAACGTGTCGTTGTCGTCCGTTCCGGTGACGTTCAGCGGCGAGTTCGTCAGCGAGCCGTCCTGTAGCTGGACGGTGTCACTCGCCCACCCCGTGACGTTCTCGCTGAACGTGAGGTTGACTTCGACGTCCGCGGGCGCGTCCGCGTTGTTGACGACCGTCTGGTTCAGTGTCACGTCAGTCACGACCGGCTGAGCGTTGTCGGTCGCGGTGACCTGCTGTTCGGACGTGGGACCCGCGTTACCGGCGGTGTCCTCGACCGAGTTAGCAGACACGTTGACGTCCGGACTCGCGGCCGTGTCGCCCACGCCGCTGACCGTGAGGTCGAGGGTCGTGTCGTTGGCGGTCGACCCCGTGTCGACGCCGTCGACGCTCCCCGAACTCAGCGAGAAGTCGCCGGCTTCGACGGTGTTGTCGTTGACGTTCTCGGAGAAGGTGACGGAGATGGTGTCGACCGTCCCGTCGTTGTCCGAGTCAGCCGTCGACGCGCTGGACAGGTCGGGCGCGACCGTGTCGAGGGTCTCGGTCGCACCGTCGGCAACGGCCGACGTGGTGTCCGAGCTACCGCCCTCGGTCCAGTCAGCCGCTGTCTGGAGTGCGAGCGTCTCGCCGTCGTCGCTGGCGTCGGACGCGATCGTCACCTGCACCTGAATCTCGGTGCTCCCGTTGTCGGGAATGGTGACGTCCGTGATGTCGAAGTCCTGCCCACCGCTGAAGACGGCGGACGGCGACGAGGACGAATTGAGCACTGTCCCGTCGCTACTGAGAATGGCGACCTCAGAGACGTTCGACGCGGAGACGGTGTTGGACGCCGTACTATTGACGTTGACGGAGGTCAACGTGGTTGCGTTCGTGTCGTCACCACCGTCTGTATCATTCACTTCGATTGTCTGTACGACTGCAGTTTCGCCAGCCGCGAGGACCCCCGCATCTGTTCCCAGATCGGAGAACTCCTCGGGTCCAGCATTTTCAGCAGCGACGGCACTCCCTGTGAGCGAGATGCCGGCTCCGAATACGGAACCGATCATCAGCGCCGTCAGGAACACCGCGCGTATTTTTTCTCTTCTGTCTGTCATTTCGTATCTGTGGAGTTGAAATTAATAATTACTCAGAACCCGGTACTCCTGCTCCGTCGGTGCGTTCTCCGCCGGTAGGCCGGTGTACCGTGCGTCAGTCGAGGTCGTAGTAATCCTCGAGCACCTCCTCTAGCTTCGATGAGACGTTTTGTCCCTCGGCAACGGCGTCACTACGCACTTGTCGCCACACCTCGCGACGGACCTCGATGGTCGTGCGCGTGGTGTCGCGCGTGTCGCCGCCGTCGCCGTCATCCGAGACTGTCATCCTTGCTTCCATTCTCTTCGAGTGCGTTCCATTCCAGTTGGGTGAAGTCTGGACGGTTGGCGACCAGACAGTCATGTCTTTCAACCAATACCACTTATAGATACTGTTGGTATATGGAGACAGTACTAACCGACGGTTTATGGAGTTACAGAGCTTCTACCCGGCTATTCCGGGCCCTGGGTTAGCCGGCGCGGAGGGTGTCGACGTTTGGGGCCACCGGTCGTGGCGGTCCAGCTCGGAATTTCAGCCTACTACCGGACCAGAATCAATCACCGCACAGCCGCCACGGCAGGACAAACACCGAATCGAAGAACACAGCGAACGAGCGGCCCCGCCCCCACGGAGAGCGAGCGCGCCGTTCAGGTCACTCCAGAGCCGCTTCGACGCGCGCCTCGAAGTCCTCGTCGTCGCTCTCGTAGGCCTCGCGGTTCTCGACGGCGGCCTTGCCCTTCTCAGTGATCTCGTACAGGCGCTGTTGGGCGCGGGGCCGACGCGCTCGACGAGGGCGTAGTCCGCGAGCACGGGAAGCCGTGTGTTGATGTAGGCGCGGTTCTTGTCGAGAATATACGATAAATTGACGGCGTTGTTTCGTTTTCCGTCTGCGAGCGCGTCGAGAATTTCGAAATCCGTGGGGACTGCGAGTTTCATGAGTCGATAGTAGAAGCCAGGGGTCAAATAGACTAGGGCTCGCTTATAAAGTACTGACAGTATATACTAGAAATTGACGCCGGATTGTCCAGTTTGCCAACCCAAATTCAGAGCACTCCACAGGTCGTCGAACGGACGGCGGCAGGGGGCAGTGCCGTCCGAATAGGCGGTGGCACTCGCGGGGGATGCGAGTTCGAACACCGTGGTCCCCGGGCAAGTCACCCGAGATCGCAGGGGCGAGCGTATACCGTTAGTATACACCCACTTGAAGTGTATTCCGGGCGGCAATAAAGGTTTTTGGGACCGGAACGGACCAGCAGCTCGCGGCTATTCACGGTCGAACGAGCCCGCCGGCGTCCCACCAGAGAGCGCAAGAAACGCTCGGCCGGTCCGGGAGACGGCCGCTACGAGTCTAGCTCCTGCAACGCGTCCCGCGCCAGTTCGAGTTCCGCGATGGTCCGTCGCTGTTTCTCGATGAGTTCGTCCAGTTGCAGTTCGAGTTCGTCCGTCGGCAGTTCGTCGAGGCGGCCCGTGGTGGAGTACAGCATCACCGATTCCAGCGCGCGCGAGCACGCGTCGTTCACCTCTAGGAGTGACTTCGCGACCACCCACTCCGGCGCCTCCACGCCTCCGGACGGGTCCGAACGAGTCCCTAACCCCTCACTAAGATACTCCCCATCTGTCATCATGTGACGATTTTACTGTTAGTAGATTCTTAACTTGAAAGTATCGGTACCCAACACATTCAGATTCCTCGACAGCACCTTGGCAGAGTCGGTCGGGTGCAGTCGGCGAGTTTTCCGTGTCCCAGATGCTACTTCAACGCCGGTCGCAAGTTGAAAACAATCTCCGGTGGCCGATACATAAAAATTACACAATAGGGTGCCGGTCACGCGTCCCACTCCTCGCGTTGCTCGGCGTCCTCGCGGGCCTCCGCCAGGAGGTCGTCCTGGGCCGCCAGCAGGTCCGTCGCCGTGACGATGCCTTCCAGCGCCGTGTCTTCCGCGACGGGGAGGTGGTGGACGTCCTCGTCGAACATGCGCGCGGCGGCCACGCGAACCGGTTCTGACGGCCGGGCCGTCACGAGCGGTCGACTCGTCGCAGCGTACACCGGGATTTCGCTGAGCGGGCGGTCGTGGTCGTGGCCGACTCGCAGCACGTCCTGTTTCGTGAGCATGCCGGCAGGGTTGTCCTCCTTGGTGACGACGACGCTGCCGACGCCGGCGTCTAGCATGCGGCCGACTGCGTCCCGCACGGCCGCGTTCGCGTCCACGGTGACGACGTTCGTGGACATCACGTCGCGGACCAGCATAGTCAACGATTCCCACACACGGGGTGTAGCTCTTTCGGCGGTCACCAACGCGCCGGACGTGCCGGACCGCCGGCGCTGGCGACCAGACAGCCGCCGTCCCGTCTTATTTCTCCTGGCTGTGCCGGACGTGGACCGCAATGCCGCGGGTGGACTCCCGCATCGCCGGCCCGGCCATCTCCGCACGCCCGATCGCGAACGCTCGCGGCCCCTCCACGACGACCTCGTCGCCGACGCGGATGTCGTCGCTGGCGTCGACGATGCCCGGCGCGAGCACGCTGCCCTCCGGCACGAACGCGTCGATCTCCACGCGCTTGGTCAGCGCGTCGCTGTCCACCCAGCGGCGGGCGCCCGCGAGCGTGAACGAAAGCGACCCGTACTGCGGGACGAGCGCGGCGAGCTGCTCGCCGTCCGCGTCCAGCGCCTGCAGTTTCGGGTACCGGCCCTGGACCTCGATGTCCGCGAACAGTTCGTCGCCGGCCCCGTCGCCGATGAAGTAGTCCGCGATCGAGCGCAGCGTCGCTTCCTCGCGCTCCTGCACCCAGATCTTGTCCTCGCCGGCGAGCGCAGCGTTCAACTCCCCCAGGCTCTCGTCGGTCGTCGGGTGGTCCTCGACGGTGAACTCGAAGGGGACGTCCACGCGCTCGGCGACGCGCTCGCAGATGTCCCGGTAGCCCTCCGGCGGCACGTGCGCGACGACCCGCGGGTAGTCCGTCCGTTCGAGGTACTGCTCCAGTACCGCCGCGACGAACGCCTTCTCCGCCTCGCTCCACCGGCCCGTCACCACGCTGTCGTAGTGCTGGGCGGGATACGTCAACTCCAGTTCCTGGGGAACGACGCCGATTGGCGACGTCATCGACACCACGTGCGCGCGGTAGCTCGCGGCGTCCTGAAACTGCCGGTGGCTCTGGCTCTCGCTGTACGGCTTCTTCGCCGAACACGGCACCAGCAGGAGGGGGTGGCCGTCGAGGCGCTTCCGGTACCGCGTGGTCACGCGCTCGGCGAACCGCTGGATCTCCGGGCGGCGCAGCGTGTCCTCGGTCGCCGACAACAGCAGGGAGTCCCGGAACGCGGGCGTGCGCTCCTCGACGTACGCGTACTGCTGGTCGAACTCGCGGAACGCCGCGGCCACCCACGCCTCGTGGCGGGCCTGCCCCTCGACGTAGTCCCGGAGGCGGCCGTCCCTGATGCGGCGGCGCACGCGCGCCAGCTCCGCGGACAGCGCGTTGACGTTGTGGTCGACGCAGTCGTCGCGGTCGAACTCCGCGATTCGCTGCTGGCAGGCCGGACACGAACACGGCAGTTCGTCCAGGTCGGCGAGGTCGTACTCGCCCTCGGTCGTGAGGTAGCGGCCCTGCGTCCCGCGAATCACAGCACGGTCGGCGTCCACGAGGTCCACGCCCGCGTACACGAGCACGGCGACGTTCCGCGGCGTCGCGACGCCGGAGAGGTACAGCGCGGTGTCGTCGGGAATCGCCTCGCGGGTGTCGACGACGGCGTCTCTGAACGCCGCGCCGTGGCCCACGATGCCGGGGGCGCCCGAGAGCACGTAGACGTCGCTCCCGAAGTCCGCGGCGGTCTGCGGGGACACGACGGCCGCGCTCGGATAGTCGACGTCGGGGTAGTCGGGCGCGAACGACGCCTGGACCTCCTCGGCCGTCCCCGACGGGAACCCCCGGTACGGGAGCACCGTCACCGTCGACTCGTCGCCCTCCGGATGGTCCTGCCGCTGGAACCACTCGCTGCCCGCGTCCTCGACGACGTCGTCCGCGAGCGTCGGCGTCGTCACCGACTCGGACAGTCGGAGTTCGCCCACGCGCGCCGCGGCGTCGCGCGCGTGCACCTCGAAGTACTCAGTCATTACAGGCGTCTCGGGGCCGAGCGCTCAATTGCCTTGCCGTTTCGGGCCGCACCCCCACGGAAGACACTTGGCGGCGCCGCGTGAACCGCCGGTGATGTCCGCGCCCTCCAGACGACAGGTGCTCGCGGCTGGCGGCGGCCTCGTCGCCGGGCTCGTCGGGGGCTACGCCGGCCGTCCGTTCCTCGACACTGACGACTCGCCCGACCCAGTCCCGCTGGCGTGGGCGGCAACGGATTGGCCGTATCCCGACTACGATCCCGCGCAGACGCGGAATCCACCACCCGAGAGCGCGCCCGACAGCGACCTCGCGGCGGACTGGCGGAGCGACGCGAGCAACGACGACGAACACAGCCCGCTGGTCGTCGCGAACGGTCGCGTCTTCGCTGCGAGCTGGGACACCGTCGGCGGGACGTTGCACACGCTGGACGTCCGCGACGCAGCGACGGCGTGGCGCCACCGGTTCCCCCGGCCAGCGGGCACCGCACCCGACGTCTGCGCCCCCGGAGACGTCGTCTACTACCGCGTCGACCAGTACGAGAACGGGCCACTGGGCGCGTTCGGCGCGGCGACAGGCGACCAAGTCTGGGGGGTCGACGACCCGCCCCTCGGCGGCTGGACGGTCGGCGCCGGCCGACTCTACTACGGAAACCGCGTGAGCGGTTCCCTCCACGCCTATCACGCGCGTTCGGGCGACCGACTCTGGAAGACGACCGTCGACGACGAGCGCCTCGTCGTCCAGTCGTTCCACCCCGAATTCGGCGTCTTCGCGACGTCACTGGGGACGCTGTACGCGCTCGACCCCGAGGACGGGAGCGTTCGCTGGACGGAGGGAATCCCAGCGTACGTGAAAAGCGGGCCCGTCGTGGCCGGCGGGACCGCAGTCGTCTCGAAGTGGACCGAGGGAATGGACCTGCTCGCGTTCGACGCCGAGAGCGGCGACGACCTGTGGCAGTACCAGCTGTCGCCGACAGAAGTCCAAATCGACGACGGCATCGCCCGGCGCTGGTACGAGGTCGAGGCCGCCACGACTGACGTCGTACTGGTCCGCGAACGCCGCGCAGACGACTCGGCGGGTCGCATCCACGCCGTCGACGCCGAGTCCGGCGACCGCCTGTGGCGGATTGCGCCGCCGGACGGCTCGCGGCGGTTCTCGCCGCCAACCGTGGTCGGCGACACGGTCTACGTCTGCGTGAGCGACGACCGGACCGAACTCCTCCGCCTGCGTCTCGAGGACGGCACCGTCACCGACACGTGGTCGCTGCCCGCTGGACCCGTCGGACGCGGGCCGGTCGTTACCGACGGCCGCGTCCTCGTCCAGACCAGGGGGCCGCTGCTCGCGTTCCGGTGAACGAAACTCCTGCTCGGCGTCCGGCCGCTTATTCGCCGGCCGTCTCGTCCGCCGCGTCCCCCGCGTCGATGTCCACCGCGTCGACGCGCGGCGGCACGCGCTCGAGTGCGGACTCCGGCCAGTCGCGGTGCGCGAGCGTGAACGCGGTGTCCGGGTTGGCTTCGGCGAGCCGACGGACGCCGTCGGCGGCGGCCTCGTAGCCCGCGCGGTCCATCCGCGTCGGCGTCTCCGCGTTCAGCGGGTACGTCGTGGACAGCGCGCGCGGGTACGGCCCGAACGGCGGCGCGACGTTCCACCAGTCGTCGAAGCCGTCGTTGCCCGACCCCTCAGTGAGGAGGACGTCGCCCTCGGGGTCGAATCGTTCGAGGCGCTTGTGGTGCCGCAGCACCTCCGGGCGACGCGCGCTGTCCGCGGACGTGTAGAAAAAGGGGTCTTTCGCTGCGGGGTCCGTCGCTTCCAGTTGCTCGCTGTGGTCGAGGAGCGCGCGGTAGCCGTCCAGGGTGCGTGGGTGTGCGTGCGCGCGCGCCTCGACGAGTTCCATGAGGCTACCCTCCTTGATGGCCTGCTTCACCCGCCGCAGTTCGCCGAAGGAGACGTGGAGGTTGTGCTCGGCGAGCAGTTGCTCGCGCGCGGCGTCCCCCATGCGTTCGACCTCGTCGGGCGTGTGCTCCGCGCAGATCGGGCAGTCGCAGGGGAAGTAGTGGAGGCTGTCGAGGTGTTCGGTGCCGTGCACGGTGAGGTAGCGGTCGTCCCGCGCGTAGATGGCGTACGCCGCCGAGTCCAGGAGGTCACAGCCGAGCGCGGCGGCGAGCGCGAACATCATCGGGTGGCCGGCGCCGAAGAGGTGGACGGGCGCGTCCCGACCGAGGCCGCGCTTCGCCGCGAGCACGGCGTCGGCGACCGCGTCGTATCGGTACGTGTTCATCAGCGGCACCACCGCGCCCACGGGGAACAGGTCGAGGTCGGTGTTGTACGCGTGTCTCGCGGCGTCCTCGCGCAGGTCCTCGAAGGTCCCGCCCTGGACCGGCGCGTTCACGAGCATGTCGCCGACGTCCACGGACTCAGCGAGTTCCAGGCGGGACTGCGTCTCCGCGAGTTCGCGCGCCACCTGCTCGCGGCCGGCGTCCGGCGGCGTCGGAATGTCCACGGGCGTCCCGACGTCGCTGCCGATCTCGTGCTGGAACTCCAGAATCGCCTCGGTGTCGGTGTCGATCTCGCCGTACTCGGCGAGCTGGAAGCTCCCCGAGTCGGTCATGATGGCGCCGTCGAAGCCCAGCATCTCGTGGAGGCCCTCCTCGAGAGCGCGCTCGTGGAGGTCCGGGTCGTTGTTGATGATGTAGGAGTTCGTGATGAGCATCTCCGCGCCGAACTCCGGGAACCGCGAGGGCGCCACCGTTATCAGGTTCGGGTTGACCACGGGCATCAGCGTCGGCGTCTCCACGGTCACGCCCGCTCGCGGAATCGCCAGCTCCCCGATGCGGGCGGCGCCGTCCTGCGCGGTCACCTCGAAGACCTCTCTCATTGGCCAGCCCTAGCCAGCGGCGGCGCGTAAGGGTTTCTGTCCGGGTCTCGGCACGTGGGGCCGGATTCCAGCGGGAACCGCCCCACCCGGTTACTGACTCGTCTCCACGTAGAAGACGCGCTCGCGGGGGATGCGGCGGACGGTCCGGCCGTCCTCCGTGGTGACCAGCCAGTGGCCGGTGTCGTCGTCGAAGCCGAGATTCGAGTCGCTGGTCTGCCAGTCCGTAACGCCGCCTTGCGGGTCCTCGTAGACGATGACGCCCATAGCCGGACCGTCGCCTGGGACCGCGATAAAGACGGCGGCGACAGCCACGTCGTCGGCCGGCGACGACGCTACCGGAGTTCGTACTGGAGGACGCCCAGTGCGGTCCGGCCGTCCCGGACTTCGCCGTCCCGCACGGCCGCCAGGAGGTCGTCGTAGGGCTGAGTGGTGACGCGGATGGACTCGTTGAAGTCGAGGTCCTGTTCGGCGGTCGGCTCGCACCCGCGCGCGACGTAATAGTGGTGGACCGCGTTCGAGATGCCGTTTGCGGGCTCGAACTCGCCCACTTTCTCGACCGACGCGGCCTCGTAGCCGGTCTCCTCGGTGAGTTCGCGGTGCGCTGCCGCCGCGAAGTCCGCGTCCTCCTCCTCGACGCCACCCGCGGGGAGTGCGCGGTTCACGCGCCCGACGGCCTGACGCCACTCCTCGACCAGCACGACGTCGCCGGCCGGCGTGAACGCCAGCAGGACGACCGCCGGGTCGTCGACGAGATAGTCGAAGTCCGTCTGCGTGCCGTCCGGTAGTTCGACGTCCTCGCGGACGATGTCGAAGCCGGGGCACTCGTAGGTGACTTCGCGTCGCTTCGTCTCCCACGCCAGCGGGTCGCCGTCGTCGCCGGCGTCGATGCG
>NZ_WUUU01000023.1 GCF_009831555.1 Halobacterium bonnevillei
CTGCGTCACGCGCTGCGCACTCGCGTGGGCGGCAACGCTGCGCGGTCAGTTTGCAGCGAGACGCCGTCGACGTCGCGCGAGGCCGTCGCGGCGCGCGCGCTCGGCGACTGCGGAGAGTGCCGGGCGGACTTTCTCGGGCGACGCGGCTTCCTCCACGTCGACAGTCAGGCGATTCGCGCCGAGGAACGCTGCGGCCGAGACGACGTCGCGGAGGCGGTCCGCTTCGCGCTGCGTGGCCAGCGAGCAGTCCTCGTCGAAGCACGCGTCGGCGGTGACTTCGGCGGGGACGTAGCCCTCGCTGGCGAGTTCGTCTGCGAGCGCTCGGAGGTCGTCGCGGGAGGCGTCGGTGATGGTCGCGGCGTCGACCGCCACGGGGGTCGAGTCCGTGGGGCGACACCCTTCGATCGGACTGGAATGGGAGGTCGTGCTCATCTTGCACACACATACATAGTGGAAATACAAAAACCTTTGCTAATGCTCAATAGTAATACATCGGGTTGCAGGCGAGCGAAGACAGCGACTGCCCGCTGACACGACGCCGCCATCCAACACCGAGTTCGTCACTCAGACCGCTTCTCGAGGGCGCTCCAACGGCTGCATACGTCGCTTCCGGAGGCTTCGGGTGCGTTACCAGGTGCCGTGGAACGTGTCGAAGGAGAGTTCGTCCAGGGGCTTGTTCCCGACCGCGATCTCGTACTCGCCGGGCGTCAGCATCGGCTTGTGGAACTGCGGGCCGTCGTCGGTCGTGATGCGCGGACAGCCCGTGTTCACGAACGCGTCCATGTCGAAGTTCCGGAGGCGGTCCGGGGTCACTTCGTCCATCGTGATGAGGTACGCGTTGTCGTTGTTCTCCACGATCTCGTTCGCCTGGTCCCAGCGGCCCTGCCCGATCTTCGTGCAGAAGATGACGCCCCACTTCTCGGCGTCCATCGCCTTGTGGACGGTCGCGTAGCGCTGCTTCAGGAACTTCTCCGTGTCCGCGACGGACACCGAGTTGTTCACGGGGTCGGCGATGACGACCTTCTTGTCCGGGTGTTCCATCGCGAGGCCCAGCGGGTGGAACTTCCCGCCGCCGACGTACAGCACCTGGTCGGCGTCGATGTCCGCGCTCGCGTAGTTACACCCGAGCACCTGGCCCTCGTGCGTGAGGCGGTCGTCGCCCTTCCGCGTGTGCACGTCGAACCCGCGCTCGGTCAACCACTCTTTCATCTCCCCGAAGAGGTTCATGTGCTGGGCGGTCGTCACCAGGCCGACGTCCCCGACCTCGAGTTCCTCGAGGGACTGCTCCATGATCGGCTCGACGTCGACGTTCGAGAACAGCGGCACGTAGATGATGTTCTCGGACTCCTTCATCGGCGAGTGCCCGAAGTGAACGAAGACGTCCGTCCGCCGCATCACGTACGTGTCCAGGTCGCAGGCGCCGTAACACGGCTGCCCGGAGATGAGCACCCGGGTGTCGTCGGGCAGCAGTTCGCGGAGGTCGTCGGCGACCATCGGCGCGCGGCGCTTCAATCCCTCCGGGAACTGCAGGCCGACTTTCTCCGCGTCGCGCTCCTCGACCGCGTCCACGATGCGGTCGAGTTCGTAGTCCCACGTTCGGTCGTGCTTCAGGGAGAGCCCGGTCTTCCGGAGGTCTCCCGCCGAACGCGTCTCTTCGTGACTCATTGGGCCTCGATACAGGCCTCGCGGGTTTAACCCCGGCGGTTCCCCGGGAACGCCCCGACTCTCGCTGGGCGACCACGGCGCCGCTACGCCCCGGGATCCGCCTTTTCCTACGAACGGTCCTGCAGAATCGGATTCGAGCACCCCCGGTTCCGGCACCTTGAAAGCGGCCGAGTTCCAACGAGACGGTAATGAGCGTCGACTCCGACTCCGCGACGGCGACTGACGCCTCGAGCGCCGACGAACTCGCCCGCCAGCTCGGCGAGGCAATCACCGAGACTCCCGAGTACCGCGCCTTCGAGGAGACGAAGGAAGCAGTCGAGACCAGCGAGGAGGTCCAGCAACGCATCAGCGACTTCGAGGACCTCCGCCAGGAGTTCATGCTCGCCCGCCAGACCGGCGACGCGACACAGGAGGACCTCGAGCGCGTCCAGGACGCCCAGGAACACCTCCACGACCACCCCGTCATGGCCGACTACCTCGACGCCCAGGACGCCCTCGAAACCAGGTTCGAAGCGCTGAACGAACTCATCTCCGAGCCCCTGGCGGTCGACTTCGTCGGCGAGTCCGGCGCGTGTTGCCAGGACTGACCCACTCGACCTGACTTCCGTTCGTCCTGACTTCAGTCGAGGGACTTGGTTCGCTCTTCTGCTCTTCCGTCTCCGGCCGATTGAGCCACAGCGATGGGTACGCAGATTGAGTTGCGTTCCGATCAATCCCGCGACGGGGTGTCCCTCCTCCAGTCTCGGGTCCTGTGCGAGCGTTCAACAATCGAACCCCGGAACCCTTAGGGAATACGCGAGCGACCTCCCGGTATGGTGCACTCCGACTGGGGCGACTGGCTCCCCACTGCGGTCGAGTCGGCGACGCCCGCCGGCGTCGCGGTCTGGTATCTGGGCTGCAACGGCTTCGTCCTGAAAGGCGAGGGCGGAACGACGCTGTTCGTCGACCCCTACCTCGGAACGGGCGACCCGCCGCGAACGATTCGCATGATTCCGGTGCCGTTCGACCCCCGGGACGTCCAGGAGGCCGACGCCGTGCTCGCGACCCACGAGCACACCGACCACGTCCACGGCCCGAGTCAGGCGCCGATCCTCGCGGAGACCGGCGCGGCGTTCTACGCGCCCGACGACTCGCTGGCGGTCGCGCGCGGCGAGGAAGCGTGGGACGACCGCTACGCCGTCTCCACCGACCAGTACGAGGAGGTCGCAGAGGGCGACGCGTTCGAGGTCGGCGAGTTCACGGTGCACGTCGAACCCGCCCACGACCCGGACGCCACCCACCCCGTGTCGTACGTCTTCGAGCACGACGCGGGCACCATCTTCCACGGCGGGGACACCAAGCCCAGCGAGGAGTTCGAGCGCCTCGGCCGCGAGTACGACATCGACCTCGGGATCCTGGCGTTCGGTTCGGTCGGCGCGATCCCCGACAAGCAGACCCGGGAACCGAAGCGCACGCGCTGGTACAACGACGAGAACCAGGTCGTCCGGGCGGCCAGCGACCTGCGCTTCGACCGCTTCCTCCCGTCGCACTGGGACATGTGGAAGGGGCTGACGGCGGACCCGAAGGCGCTGCACCACCACGTCCGGAGCTTCGAGTTCCCGCAGCGTCTCGAACTCGCGGAGATCGGCGACAGAGTCGACGTCACCGGCGAGTAGTCAGGGCGGGCGCGCGAAACACCGTTCTCCGGTCAGTTCGTGACTGGTTCGTGTCCGGGTGGCTCCCCGTGATAGGGAACTAACGAGTCGTTAACGACGGCGGGCAATTTAAGTCGTCGTCCGCGTACGTGAGCGTATGCACGACCAATCCGCGGGTGGTTCCAGTGAGTGACGAATCAGTCGTCGAAACTGACGGCGTCACCGTCAGCAAGTTCTTCAACGCTGAGGACTTCCCCGTCCCCGCTGTCGCGTTCGAGGTCGATTCCTCGCGCGAGGACGCCGTCACCCTCCGCCTCATCGACGAGATTCCCGACGAGTTCGGCATCGACCAGATCGGCTTCCACCCCGAGTACGGGAGCGAGCACTGGACGGCCAGCGGCGACGGCGTCGTCCGGTTCGAGCGCGAGATCGACCCCGGCGAATCGTTCACGACTGTCTACGGCGTCCGCATGGAGGACGGCCAGGACGAGACCCCGTTCCTCTCCGCGCCGACCGTCCAGGTCGAGGGCGAGAACATCGACGACGTGGTACCGCCGGAGTCGACGGACGTCGTCCGCGAACTCGCGGGCGGGGAGCGCGACACCGTCCCGGGGCTCGAGGACGAGGACGAGCTCGAGGCCGACATCGGTGGTGGCGGCGTCGAATCTCTCGCGGAGGAGGACGCCGAAATCCTGGAGGGCGACGTCGACGTCGGCGAACCCGCGGGCGAGCCCGGGCTGTCCGCCGACGCCGGGCCGGGCTCCGAGGATGACACCGTCGACGACGAACCGGACGTGGAGCCCGAGTTAGAGACGGACCCGGACCCTGAGCCGGAGACCGAACCTGATCCGGAGACCGAATCTGCGCTCGAATCCACGGACGAGTCCGAGCCGGTGACCGAGCCGGAAGCGGAAGGCTTTGGCGCGGAGCAGCCGGAACCGTCGGCCGCCGAGGAAGGCGTCCAGGAACCGGAAGCGGCAGGCTTCGACGGCGACGAGGCGGAGCCCGCGGCTGGCCTCGACGCCAGCGACCTCGTCGGTGCGCTCGCAGACGCGGTCCGCAACGACGAAATCGCCGACGACGACCTCGAGACACTGCAGGACGCGTTCGGCGGCGTCCCGAACAGCACCGAGGCCGAAATCGAACACCTCCAGGCCCGCGTCTCCGAACTCGAGGCCTACTCGGACGCCCTCGAGGCGTTCATCGACGAGGAGGGCACCGCGGAACAGCTCCTCGCCGACGTCGAGAACGACGTCGCGGGGCTCTCCGAGGAGCTCTCGGACCTCGGCGACGAACTCGCGGAAGTCGAGGCGAGCGTCGAGGACGCGGCCGGCGACCGGGAGGAACTGCGCGAGCGCGTGTCGGACGTCGAGGGCGACCTCGAAGCCGTCGACGACCTCGAAGACACGGTCGAGCGCGTGCGCGGTGACCTCGACGCACTCGACGAGCGCCTCGAGGACGCCGAGGAAGCGGTGCTGGACGTCGACGACCTGACCGAGGCGGTCGACCAGGTAGAGGACGACCTCGAGGACGTCGAGGAGCACGTCGACGAGATCGAACAGTGGCGCAGCCAGCTCTCGGACGTCTTCGGCGCCTGACGCCGTCGACGCCCGACGGCCGACCACGGCAGTTCCCCCGGAATCACAACCGTTTTCGGCGCGCGAGGCCTCGACTCGACAATGACAGCGCCGGTGCGCGTCGCCGTTCCGCGGAAGGGGCGACCGCTGGAAGCAGTGCTCGACCGACTCGCCGCTCGCGCCGACGCGACGACGCTCGCGGACGACGTGGCCTCGACCCTGCGGTACGAGAAAGCGCTCACGAAAGACGAGCAGTCCGACGACCGCGGCGTCTACGAGCGACTCGCCGCGTACAGCGACCCGTCCGACCCGCATCGACCGGATTACACGCTCCTCCGGGACGCTCGCGCGGGAAAGCCGCGCCGGATCGTCTTCGACTCGCTGACGCTGGACCTCGACGGGACGCCCGTCCAGCTAGTCGGGCGGGAGGAGCCGTTCCGGGCGCTGCGCACCCACGAGTTCGCACTCGGGTTCGACAGCGCGGACCTGGTCCTCGAGGAAGTCGTCCAGCTCCGGCCCGAGCCGTTGTCGACCATCGCGGACCTCAACGACCGCATCGACCCGCACGACACCGACGTTCGGGTCGTGTCCGGGCTCGGTGACACGGTCCACCACACGCTCCTCGCGACGCCGACCGCCCAGCAGGCCGTCGGCGCGCCGGCCCTCGACAGGGAGTTCGTCGTCGACTACGAGGGCGACGTCTGTATCAGTCCCCGGTACGAGCGACTCGTCGAGGCCGTGCTCGGTACGGACGCCACCGAGGGCGTGTCGTTCGTCTACCCGGACCCGGACCGGGAGGAGGAAGCGGGCATCGCCGACGTCGGCGTCGGCGTCTACCTCACGGTGACGGGTTCGACCGCCCGCGAGTACGGCCTCGACGTGGGCGAGCGCCTGTTCCCCAGCGAGACCGTGTTGATGGAGAACCAGTGCGAGGCCGAGGGGGACGCCGTCGAGACGGTCAAGCGAGAACTCGCGGACAGCGCGCCCGAGACGGCGATTCCGCCGCAGTAGACGATTCCGCCCGACCGACCACGCTATCCTTGCGAACAGCTAACACGAAGCCGCGCGTACGCACCCGTATGCCCACGCTGGGCTTCACCGGCGACGTGATGCTCGGCCGGAAGGTAAACGAACGCCAGCAGACGCGGCGGCCGGACGAACTCTGGGGGGATCTGACCGAGCGCCTGGCGTCGCTCGACGGGTTGGTCTGTAACCTCGAGTGCTGTCTGTCGACCCGCGGCCAGCGGTGGACGGAGACCCACCGGCCGTTCCACTTCCGCGCGGACCCCGAGTGGGCGATTCCTGCACTGGAGGCCGTCGGCGTCGACGGCGTGACGCTCGCGAACAACCACGTGCTGGATTTCGGGGCCGTGGCACTGCGGGACACGATCGACGCGCTCGACGATGCGGGCATCGCCCGAGTAGGCGCGGGCCGCGACGTCGACGAGGCGCTCGACCCACTCGCGTTCTCGGCCGGCGACTGTCGCGTCGCCGTCGTCGGGTTCACGGACAACACGCCGGAGTACGCTGCCGACCCCGACACCCCCGGGACCGCGCGCGTCGAGTGTGACCCCGACGACGCCGACACCCGGTCGATGGTCCGTGACGCTCTGGGTCGGGCGGACGCCCTCGACCCAGACCTGCTCGTCGCGTCCCTCCACTGGGGGCCGAACATGGTTGCCCACCCCGACGAGCGGTACCGCGAGTTCGGCCGCTGGCTCGTCGACGAGGGCGTCGACGTCGTCCACGGCCACAGCGCCCACGTCTTCCAGGGGGTCGACGTCCGTGACGGCGCGCCGATTCTCTACGACACTGGGGACTTCGTCGACGACTACGCCGTCGACGAGACGCTGCGCAACGACCGCAGCTTCAGCTTCGAACTCTCGGTGACCGCCGACGGCGACCCGACTGAACTCCGTCTCCACCCGGTGAATCTGGAGTACTGCCGCGTGGAGACGGCTGATTCGGCGGTCGCGGCCTGGTGCCGGGAACGGATGCGGGAGCGCTCCGCGGACTTCGACACGACGTTTCGCCGCGACGACAGCGACCTGCTCGTCGACATCGACTGAATCGTCCGTAGCCATCAGACGCAATCCACACCAGGCCGCGGGATGGGAGGCAGCGCCTCGGTTCGACAAACCGAAATCCGGTTTACGAGTCCGCGTACTCCTCGAGGTGGTCGCGGGTCACTCGCTCGGCAGCGTCCCGCGTGGCCTCGAACGTCTCGACGGCCCAGTCGCGGACGGACTGGTCGGTCGACTCCACGAGTGCGACTGGCGCACCCTCGGGCGACGAGACGCCGAAGAACACGACGTCCTCGGTGATGCCCAGCGGAACAGGGATGTCGTCGTCGCAGACGTAGACGTGGAGGTCGTCGTACGCGAGCAAGTCGGCGACTCGCTGGCGGCGGTTCGAGCCCGCGGCGAGCCACGCCAGCAGTTCCTCCGAGAGCACGGTCTCGAACACCGCGTCGCCGGCTTCCAGTCCGCGCTCGTGGGCGTCGAGCGCGCCGGGGCTTCGACCCGAGGCCAGCGACCGAAGCGTGGACGCGGTCCGCTTGATTTGGACGACGCGCTCGAGGGGCGCGGACGGGTTCGCCGGCGTGGGCGTGGTGATGGTCGCGTCCGCGAGTCTCGCCAGGTCGAAGTCCAGTTCGTCCGCGGGAATCTGCTCGAGCACGTCCCGGACGTTCCACGCGAACGCCGCGGTTTCCAGCAGCGAGGTGAACTCGTCGGCGAGCAGTTCCCCGTACGCCGTCGGTCTGTACTCGCCGTTCGTTCGCTCGATCAACCCCTTCCCTTCGAGGTCTCGCACGGCGCGGTTGACCGTCGAGCGCGAGACGTCAGTCTCCGAGACGAGCGTTCGTTTGTCCTTCGGGTCGTCGAGGAGAGCTTGCACGAATTCCAGGCGGTCGAGGAGCGTTCGCACTGCCTCGGTGGCAACGTCGTCCCCCGGGGGAGTCGCCATGCCACATACTGTTGGCAAAGCAATAAGAGTCTTGCCCAAACTCCCACGAGAGCCGCTCTGTTTACAGATCCTTAGCGCCATGATAAATAATTATATGGAGGGCCTCACATGTTGGTCGATTCGTGCAGGCCGTGACGTAAACTCGTCGTGCGTGGAACTATTTCACCGACCACGAACGTCGGTCCAGGCGGACTCAATCCAGAACCCAACCGCAGACCGAGGGACCTGGCGCTCGTTCGTGGTCAGGGGGAGATGGGAGACGTTCCCGGTGCCGCAGCCACGAACTCGGGCCGACAGGGGGCGGCCTTCGACGCGTGGACTGCGGCGCCGATACGGGCCGCCCGCGAATCGGTTCGCGGGCGGACTTCCAACCGGGACCGTCGATTCCCGGGCGAGTCACTCCGTCACTCGACCGTTCACCGGTCGCTCGCCGCCGGACGCAAGTACCTACCTACAGCGTCAGCGTCACGTCCGACCGCATATCGAGGAACGCGGTCTCGTAGCCTTCGTGCCGACCGACCTGCGGCGGCGTCGCCACTGAGAGCGTGAGGTCGTCGCCCGCCCGCACCGCCGACACCGTTGCACTATAGTGGTAACCGACGTCCGGGCTGAGCGTGCGCTCCAGTGGCCCCTCGAAGACGACCTCGCCGTCACGCTCGAGAATCGCCTCGAGTGCCATCCCCGACAACTCGTAGTCGTTGTAGCGCGTGCGCGCGGACACCGCCAGGTACGCGTCTCCCGGAGTGCCGACGCGCGCAGCGGAATCCAGGTGGAACAGGTCGAAGTACGCGTCGTCGATTGCGGCCGTCCCGTGAACGGTTCCCGGGAGCCCGTCCGGCCCCGGTGCGACCGACTTCGGGTACGACGTCTCCATCGGCGCGAGCGCGCCAGGTTCCCCCGCCGCTTCGATGGACGACGACCCGACCCGGCTCCGGGACTGTTCGGTAAACTCCATGTCGATTTCCGTGGTCGCCGCGTCCCTGAACCGGCCGTCGAACTCGCCGGTCGTTCGCGCGTTGATCCCGCCGATGCTCACCGCAGCGGTGTAGGTGCCGTCGCCGGGGAGCGTGAAGTTCCCGCCGTAGTGAAACCCCATCGGCTGGGAGAGCATCGGGTAGATAACCTCCTGGGAGACGATACTCCCGCCGTCTGACAGTTCGACGGAGACGCCCGCGTCCGGCAACGCCGTCCCCGAGTCGTCGTCCCAGACGACGGCCATCAGGTGTACCGAATCGTCATCGGTCCGCGGCGTCTTCGACCGCTCCCAGTTCGTCACCGTCCAGAACGTGTGCGGCACCGTGAACATGAGCGCCACCGCGTAGTCGCCGACAGTCGCCGTGCCCTGCATCGCCATCCTGTCCTCGAAGGACTGGACGTAGACGCCGTCGGGTTTGTCCACGTCGGGGTCGGTCGTCGCTGGTCGCGTCGTCGTCGATTCGCTCGACCCGTCGTCCGTACAGCCGGCGAGGAGGGCGGTGGTGGCGAACCCCGAACCGAGCGCGAGGAAGCGGCGGCGTCGCATACCCGTAGTGGCGGTCACCGGGACAAAAGAAGCTCTGGTCCGCGAGTCGAATCCCCTGGACCTGGGGCGGCGTCGGCGTCCAGAAACGTTAACCACGTCTCGGGGTAATCACGTGACATGCGACGCGCCGTCCTCGCTGCCCTCCTCGCCCTCCTGTTGGTCCTCTCGGCGAGCCCGGTCACCGCGCACGGCAACCACGTCGAGGCGGACAGCCAGCGCTCCGACGACGGAACTGTCGTCGTGGAAGCGGTTCGACCGCTCTCTGACGGCTTCCTCGTGCTTCACCGCGAGACGGCCGACGGCGACTTCGGCGACCCGATCGGGCACGTCCCGATCGCCGTCGCCGACGGGTTCCAGCGGGACGTCGCCGTCCAGCTGGACGACGGTGCCTGGGCGGAGTGGCCCGACGACGACACGGTCTGGGTCGTCTTCCACGCTGACGCCGACGGCGACGGCGAGTTCACGCCCGGGACAGACCCGGCGACGTCCGCGTTCGGCACCGTGACCGGCCGACCGATCACGCTCGCAAAATCCGACGCGCCAGCACGCGTTCTCGCCGAGCGCTCCGAGCCCCAGCGGACCGACGCCGCGGAAGCCACCGTCTCGGAGGTCGTCCTCCCCGAGGACGGATTTCTCGTTCTCCGGCACGAGGACGCCGACGGACAGGTCGTCGCGACGCGCGCCCTGAACGAGGGTGAGCACGCTGACGTCACGCTCTCGCTCGACGAATCCGCGCTCCCGGACAACCAGTCCTCGGTGGGCCTGTACGCGGAACTGTACACTGACGACGGTGACGGCGAATTCGCGACCGACGACGAACGCGTGTCCGCCGGCGACCGGGTCGTCAGTACCTACTTCCTCGTCTGGCGGGTCGACGACGCCAACGCGACCACGTCGGAGCGAATCGTGAACACGGCAGCTACCGACGAAGACGTCGTCACACCGACGTCGAACGAACCGACTCGAACGACCGACGGGACGGACGGCGAAACCGAGTCGCTCGTGCCCGGGTTCGGAATCCTCCACGCGACTGTCGCGGCCCTCGTTGCAGGGATGGTACTCGTCCGCCGCGAATAACCGGGGTCGGTCAAGTCTGAGAGTCCGCGACGACCCGGTCAGGGGTCCGGCTCCGGGAGCGCGCGCAACTCCCGCGGCGGCACGAGGAAGTACCCGCGCCTGCGCACGAAGATGTACTCGAGGATGCCGTTGTTCACGCGCTGGCGGATGGCGGGCGTCTCCGCCGCCACGTCGGTGCCGTTCATCGCACGCCGCACTTCCTCGAACGCCGTCACCCCGCGCTGGAGCGACGGGAAGTGGAGGCTCGCGACCGGGTCGTCGGATCCGATGTCGTCGGTCGACTCGAAGTGCCGCCGGAGCAACCGCACCCGTCCGTCGTCGTCCCGGTTCGCGCGCGCTGCCTTCTGTGCGTGCCCGACGCGGCCGAACGTTTCGGCGTGTTCGGCGACGTCCTGGACGTACTGGTCCACCTGGCTGTCCGCACCGAGGTTGTTCCCAACGCCCTCGACCAGGTCGTCCGCGACGTGACCCGGACTGAACAGTTCCATCACGCGCTCGTCGTAGTCCTGTTCGACGTACCAGTCCTCGAGGCGCTGGCGGAGGTTCGCGACGACTTTCGTCGTCCCGCCCGCGAACGGCCCGTCGGGGAGCGTGACGTAGTCCTCGCTGGCCTGGTTCCCGGCGAATCCAGCGGTGAACCCCATGAACAGCGGGGACTCCTCGGGCACTGGCTCGGACTCGGGGACGCCGGCGGCGTCCTGTCGCTCTGCCGGCATCCCCGCTCCGACGAAGCCCGTGCGTCGCGAATCGACGGACACCACGTCCGTCAGCGTCGCGTCGACGGAAACACCGTTTACCTCCTCGAGTTCGCCGGTGAGTGCGTGTTCGGCAGCGAGCACTACGTCCGCCCGGTCGCTGGCGAGGTGAACGAGCGCGTCCTGTGTATCGAAGCCCGGTTCCTCGAACGGCGACAGCGCGCCCGGACGCGGCAGGTCGACGGATTCGGGCATCCCGTCGTCGAAGCGGTCGAAGTACGCCGGCGAGTACGCCACGGAGAACAGCAGGCCGTCGTGACTCCACTCGTACGCTTCGTCCAGGACACCGAGCGCCGCTTCGACTGTTTCCCGGTCCGATTCAGACGGCGGGCCGTCCGCCCGCAACGACGCGTAGATGAGTGTCTGGTGACGGGGCAGTTGCACGTTCCCGTGGTCGTCGGTTCGCGTGTAGTCGTTCCAGGCGTGCTGCCGGGCCGGCTTCGCAGACGGGTCTCCCGACGGCGCACGGTCATCGGCGAGATCCGTGCAGGCGGCGAGTGCGGTCGCGCTTCCCGCCGCGACGGCTGCTTTCAGGAACTCGCGGCGGGACCGACTGGCGGGCGGGGGCGTCATCCGCGAGTTGGTTCGCCTCGACGCGCCAAGGGCTTTGCGCAGGCAGCCCCGGCGTCCAATTCATCCCCAACGTTGGTACTAGTCGGAATCCTACCATTCAACATGCCCAACGCAGCACCGTTCGAGGAGCACACACGGCGATACGAGCAGTGGTTCGACGAATACGAGGCCGTCTACGAGTCCGAGTTGGCGGCGCTCGAACGGCTCGTGTCGCCACGCGGACGCGGCATCGAGATTGGCGTCGGCAGCGCGCGCTTCGCCGCGCCGCTGGGCATCGACGTCGGTATCGACCCGGCCGAGGCGATGCTCAGGCAAGCCCGCGAGCGCGGCGTCGACGTGGCCCGGGGCGTCGCCGAACACCTCCCGTTCCGGGACGACTCCTTCGACACGGCGCTGATCGTGACGACGATCTGCTTCGTGGACGACATCCCCCGGACGTTGGCCGAAGCCGACCGGATTCTGACGCCGTCGGGGGACCTCGTGCTCGGGTACATCGACAAGGACAGTCCCGTCGGAGCGGTCTACCAGGAGAAGAAAGAATCGAACCCGTTCTACCGGGACGCGACGTTCGTCACGACGGCGGAACTCGTCGACGCGCTCGAAGCGGCCGGCTTCACCGATTTCGAGTTCGTCCAGACTATCTACCACTGGCTCGAGGAGATTGACAGCCCCGAATCGGTCGAAGCGGGGTACGGCGACGGTTCGTTCGTCGGGATCAAGGCTACTCGGTGACGGCAGGCGTCCTCGAAGTGGTTCGGTGATTTGCTCTCAGTGGCCGCGACACCGATCCCGAGAACACGTCATCGAGCCCGGCGCTGCCGTCGCTACCGGTCGAATCTCCGATTCGATCCCCGCAGTTCTCGTCGGTGAAACTATGTCGGTGAGAGACTCGTTCGCGGCGGCGCCGCGCCATCAATTCGATATAGCAGCATACGGTTTACTTACTCGTTCTCGGACGTCACGAAAGCGAGTAAATGTTGGAAAGATACACTTTTCGCACCCTGTCGCCCCAGTTGTGCGTGTACGTGTCGATGATGTCGTCGGCGACGTCGCCGCGGAGGTACTTCACGACCCCCCGATCACCGGTCCGATCCCGGAGGTGCGTCGTGAAGAAGTGCCGGAAGTAGTGCGGCGTGACGTTCTCGGCCGCGTCACCGCCGCTGCGGTACCAGCCCGCCGCTTCTGCGTGCGTCCGGACCATCGACCGCACCATCTCCGGGGTGAGGCGCTGCCCCCAGGCGTCTCTCGTGCTCACGAACAGCGGTTCGGCCGGAGACGGCGAATCAGGGCGGATCGCCAGCCAGCGGGCCAGTGCGGCCTTCAGCTCCCCGTCTACGGGGACTAGCGTCGCTCGCTTGCGCTTGTTCGACGCCGTCCGCTCCTCGCCGTTCGCCGTCTCTCCGCGCGACATCGAAGGGTCCACGAACAGCGTATCCGGGCGTCCGTCCAGTTGCGCACGCGTCCCGAGGTCGTAGGCGTCCTCGACGCGTGGCGCGGCCAGCGAGACGTCGCGAACGTCCAGATTACAGAGCTCACCGACGCGCAGGCCGGTTTTCAACAACGTGTGGACGACGGCTCGTTCCAGTGGATGCGAAATCCCGTCGACGAACGACCGCATGTCCTCGACCGACACCTCTCGTCGGGTCGGGTCAGTGTCGATTGCCTCGTCCATCTCCTGCATCACGAGCGTCATCGGGTTGCTGTCGAACTCCCCGACCTGGGTCATGTACCCGTAGAACCGGTTCAGGTAGGACGCGTACGTCGCCACCGTACTCTCGGCGCGGTCGCCGCGGAGTTCGTGCACCCACGCCAGGCAGTCCCGCCGGTCAGCGGCAGCCGGCGTCGTATCGAACTCCGCGAGGAACGCCTCGAAGTCCCGGAGGACGCGGCCATACGCCTCTCGCGTCCGTTCGGACTTTCCGTGATAGGCCATGTCCTCGAGGAAGTACTCGATGGGGTCGTCGGTGTCCGCTCCCCCGCGTCCTCCGGCTGCAGCGAGCTCCGCGTCCGCGCTGCGTTCGCTCATCGGGGACCCCGGCGGACGTAGCCGCCCTCACGTGGATCGTGGGCGATTCGGTCTTCGGCCTGCAGCGACTGCAGTGTCTCGTGGAGCCGGTCCTCGAAGTCCCCGGAGAGCTCCGAGACCAGTTCCTCCCACGACACGAATTCGTTCCCCGATAGCGCTTCGAGGACCCGGTCTTCGAGCCCGCTACCCCCAGGGGGAGCGTCCCCAGAACCGCCTTCCTCGCCCCCGGTTACGAACCCCCGTCGACCGGCCTGAACCATCGACCGCAGGAACTCGCTCTGGGACATGTCAAGGTCGTCCGCGTGCTCCTGCCACTCGGCTTTCTGTTCGGGTGGCACGTAGGTCTTCACGACGACACGGTCCTCGTCTGCCATACCGTGGAGGATTCCACGCGACCCCTTCAATGTTCCCCTCACAGTGGATAAGACACCTTATCACTGCGTCCGGTCCCGTTTTAGCGCCAATTGAGGTGCTATTTTCCATGATAACCGTATATCAACGCCCTAAATTACGTGATTACTCATGTTGCTCTCTGGTACTTCGGAGACAGATACAAAATCTGGGTGGCACCAGGAACTCCCGCCCCGGGACTTGTTGTACTGCTGAAAAGACAGCTCTTCGTCGATTTTCAGCGCCGTGCGTAGATTCGAGTCGGTGCGCCCAGGCATGGAATTCGGTTGTCTGGACAGAGTCGGTTGGCTCACTCGCGCTGGCTCCCCAGAGGACGGCATTCGGTAGCGATGATCGTAGTCTTTGATGCGTTTGTCCGTGGGCGGCGACTGAGACGGCGGTCGCTGGGGGCCGCGAACTCGAAACAGCGCCGGGGGCGTCCGGCAACAAAACTTAATCCGAGGGTGGACTATCGAGGTACATGACGGGGTTCAATTGCAGCGTCGGTGCGGAGCGTCCCTGAACTGGAAGGCGGAATACGCATTGACGCAGTGTTCACCACTGAGCGTGGCACTCGGATTCGCTTGTGTGGCCGGTACGTGACTGCGGCGACGCAGTGAACTCTGGACTACTCAGCGCGGCCCCGGTGTTCGGAATCGGCGATGTCGACGGCCCAACACTGCAAGAACTGCGACTACGGGCCGAACGCAGACTCGAACGGGGAGCGAGTGGTGCCGTGCGAGTTCAGCGCCGGAGAAGCGCGCTACGGCGTCCTGAGTGGCGTTCTGGCGTCGTGGCCTGCCTCTCCTATTCACGAGGGACTCCTACCGGACTCTAGGGCCTAATTCGAGGCCAACGAGGATTGTGGATGGTTCACCCTATCTTCGCCGACAGGTACGGGATGTCTCGTCCGTTCGACGTCCGCCCTCGTGTATTCCGTCTATCCGCTGTGTTTGCCGACAGAGCAAGTGGGGCAGCCAACTTTTGGAGGTAACCGGTATCAGTCGGCCAGCACAGGCCGTGAAGCGCTCTGGACTATATCATCACAGTCGATCGGCGGTCGCGGTGACGCGGCGACGAACACTTCTATCCGGTCGGGGGCTGGATGTGCAGTGATGTATCGGTTCGTCGCCGCGATCCGTTCTGCGTTGCTCACCCAAGATTCCCTCGCAATGGTAGCTGCCGATCCTCCAGAGGCACCGATTTGGGCGTGTTAGTCCCCCATTACACTCGATGCTTGTGTGGATCCGCGTTGCGTTCCGAACTCATAAACCGTATGCTAGGATATGGACTCGATGGCCAGTCGCTGGAAATGCAACGGCTATTCGGTGGAAATCCACCGACTTCTGGGTTGGTCATCGACACACCGGATTTCCGGGATCGTACCGTCGGACGAAAAATACGAAATGGTGTTCAGAGGCCTAAACACCCTGATACGCATGAATCAAGTTTCGTTGTGACGTGCCTTTGGGCGAGTCCGCCGCCGGGGGAACGTGGTAGTCGTACATCCTGCGGATGGATTGTGCGAGGGTACGGACCCTGGGGTGTCAATCGCGGCTTGCTTCGCAGGTCGTTGTCGAGACTCAGTCGGACGAGGAAATCAATCACCAGCGCGTGTTGAACATCCGGACGCCGAACCCGAAGTCGAGCAACCGACTGAGTAGGCCTTCGACGTCGCTCCGGCAGGAATCCCTCGAGCGCCGGGCCCAGATTCCTGGAGGCGCTCGATTGGACGATAGATGGTGGAGAAGGAGGCATCGCAGGCCTCGTTCGTCGGTACATCTGCCAGTAGCACTTGGTCGAGCGGGACAGTCACCCAGTCGATATCGAGCAGTGAGAACGGAGCGACGTAATCGGTCGTTCGTGTAGTCGAAAACAGTACTTAGATATCCCGACGCTGGAAGAGGACTTGGCTAGCGACGAGTAACCCCAAGAACGCAGCAACCAAAATTCCAGTGTCCATCAATTCGTATGACCCATCAATGAGCACCGGCGTCGGAGCGTAGTAATGGGTTGGGCTAAGATTCTGAATCCACGCGAAGTCTTCTGCCGCACCGACGGCTGACTCGACGAGCCAGAGCACGAATATCAATCCGATGGCGGCTCGTTCTGCAACTGCTGACCGATCTGCGAGCACGGAGAGAACTGTGCCAATTGCGGCGCAGACGAGGAGATACGGAATCGAGAGGAGGTGAGCCAGCGCGAGATGCATCGGGTCGATGGTCTCGCCAATCGCCAACACGAGACCGTACGTGACACCGCCCACAACCACGTTTAGCGCGATCAGTGGGAGGAGCAACGCCGCAAACTTCTCGACCAACAGCTGGCTTCGAGAGACCGGAAACGAGAGCAACAGATCCATTCGATCACTTTCGATGTCACCCGCGATCACTGCTGCCGATGCGTACGCGAAGTATATGCCGAGTCCCAGCAACCACAGGAACGTATAGATCTGTCCGCCGAGCCACCCCTCAATCGACCCGATCGACTGCATCCCAAATGCATCTAACATCGCTGGCGGCAACGACTCCGCAATCTGCTCGTATGCTGACGGGTCCAAAAGCGAGAAGTACCAGACGATGAAGGCCACGTAGAGACTGACACCGACAGTCAGAATTGTTGTTCCACGGACCCGACGGCTGATCTCGTACCTGGTGGTTTCAAGCATCGGATTGCACCTCCTGATTGGGTTCGACTCCACCGTCTGAGCCGTAGTAATGCATGAAGATGTCTTCGAGCGGGGGTTCGCTGATCTCTATTTCACGGACGTCGTGGGTCGCTAGCTCGCGGAGTAGCGTGTTGTACTCGCCAGTGTAGATGAACTGGATGCCCTCAGCGAACGTTTGAACGTCTATCACGCCGTCGATCTCCGTGAGGTCCGTTCTGGCCTCGTCCGTCGTCTGGATTTGGACCCGCTTTCCACCCTGGCGAAGCAGGGTGTCGACATCTTCGAGCCCAACGAGCACCCCTTCACGGAGGATACCAACGCGGTCACACACGCGGCGGACTTCGCTCAAAACGTGTGACGAGAAGAATAGCGTCTTCCCCCGATCACGCTCGTTCCTGGCGAACTCGTTGAACTCTTCCTGTTTGAGGGGGTCGAGACCGGAGGTCGGCTCGTCCATGATGACGAGTTCGGGATCGTGCATGAACGCCTGGACGATGCCGAGCATCCGCTTGTTCCCGGTCGAGTACTCGCGAATCGGGCGCTCAACCGGCGGTGTGAATATCTCGAGGAGTTCGTCCCGGCGGGAACCCCCTTTGACTGACTCGTGGTAGTCAAGCACCTCGGCACCTGTCGCTTCGTCGTTGAACCCGAGGTTTGCGGGCAGATACCCGATCCGTCGTTTCGCCTCGATGAGCGCGTCCTCGTCGTGGACGTCTGCACCGAGGACAGTCGCAGTACCGGCACTCGGTGCGATTAACCCGAGAAGCGTTCGTATCGTCGTCGTCTTTCCGGCTCCGTTTGGGCCGAGGAAACCGAATATCTCTCCGCGTTCTACGGAGAAAGAGAGTGAATCGACAGCTACGACGTCGTCATAGCGTTTACTGAGATTGTCAACTGTGATCGATGACATAGTGCATTTTTGAATGGATGACTAAATACCTTTTTCGTTCATCAAGTCATGAACGATGACCGATTTATTTTTGCGTTTTCCAGTCCAAGTCTGATTATGCAAGGATTCAGCGACGAGGAGCGCGATCGCATCGAGGAGGACCTCATCGAAACCGGCCGGGAGTTACTTCGAACGTATGGACCTCGAAAGACGAACATTGAGGACGTAACCGACCCCGTCGGCATCGCCAAAAGTACGTTTTACCGGTTTTTCGACTCGAAGGCGGATCTCTATATCGCGATTGTCGAACGAGAGAGCGACGAAATGCTGGAAACGTTTGCGGCAGAGATCGACGCAGCAGAAACGCCACGTGAGGCGCTGGAACGATTCATGCGGTGTCTGATGGAGTTTGCCGAGACGAATCCGCTCATCCAGTATCGAGATGCGTTCCTGAATAGTATCTCGCCGGAGAAAATGAAAGAACTCGGGAAGAGACAGTTTGAAGAGTACCTCCCGTTGATTGAATCGCTCCAGGAAGCGGCCGGACCGCCGCTTGCTGAGTACGACCCGGCGACAGTACTCGGCGTCATGGGCGTGGCCGAGTACCTCGCAATCCACAAGGACGAGTACGAGATGTATCGGGAAGGCTACTACGAAGAAGTGCAGGAAGTCGTAGTTCCGGTACTCGCCCGCGGGCTGACGGTAGCCCCGGACGATTGAACCACTGGCCGAGTGCGTCCGGCCCAATGGCCAGCGAGTTTGAGTCTGCACTGGGTTCGCTGCAAGGCGACAGCGGTACAGAGATGACGCGTGGGGCAGTTCCTGCCAAAATCACCATCGGCCGGCGTTTGGAATCGGCTGGAACTGCAAGGGATGCAGTGATTCCAACCCACGCGACCTAGAAATTTAGCCAGTATTCTTACGGCCGCGAGTCTCGAATTCCGATTGAAATTGCCTGCGCCCGCTCTCTGTGGCGGACTCCCTGGGAACCCACGTTTCGAGAGGTCTGTATCGACAACAAATCGGGAATCTGTTTCGCCGCGATCAAAACCCACGATGTATGACTCTTAGCGACTCAGAGGCCGTTGCCCAGTTTCACGCGCTCGCGGAAACCACACCTGACGCACTCGTGACAATCGACTCGGAGAGCCGCATCCAGTTCGTCAACCCCGACATCGAGACCATTCTCGGGTACACACCGGACGAATTACTCGGCGAATCGCTGACGAAAATCATGCCCGGCGACCTCGAAGACTCGCACCTCGAAGCCGTAGACCGGTATCTGGCGACCGGCACCAGGCAACTCGATTGGAACCACGTCGAACTCCCGGCACAGCACAAGGACGGTCACGAAGTCCCACTCGTAATCACCTTCAGCGAATTTACGAGCGACGGTGAACGGTTGTTCACCGGGATTATACGGGACGTTTCCAGCCGGAAGACGCTCGAATCTGAACGAGACCTCCTCAAGGCGACGGAAGACGAACTCCTCCGGGCGGACGTGGTCGACGATGCGCTGCGGAATATCCTCCGTCTCCTCGGTGAGTCGATGAACTGGCTGTACGGGGAGGCCTGGGTGCCCGCAGACGGCCGCGCCACACTCACGTGTGCCACGACCTGGACCGCGGAGGCGGCTGACCTCGAGGAGTTCCGAGAACAATCCACGCAGATAGCCCCATCGTCCGGTAGGGGGTTAGTCGGTCGCGTGTGGGGGACCGGCGAGTACGAATGGATTCCGGACGTTTCCACCGCGACGGAATCCGTATTCCCGCGGACCGACATCGCATCGGACGCCGGATTGAAAGCCGCACTCGCAGTTCCGATTCGAACTGACGACTCGACCGTCGGAGTGATGGTGTTCCTGATGGCCGAAGCGCAATCCGTCGACGAGCGCATGGTCGAAGTGACCCGTGCGGTCGGAGCGAATCTCGGGCTGCTGATTGCGCGACGGCAGGCCGAGGACGCACTCCGGGAGAAGCGCAATCTCGTGTCCAACATTCTCGAAACCTCTCCGATCGGGATTGTCGTCATCGACGCCGACGGCACGTTCACCTACGTGAACGACCGGGCTGAAGAAATCCTCTGGCTCGAACCGGACGAGGAGGGGAACTATCCCGGCTTCGACGAGGTCCCGTACCGGGCACTTGACGTGGAGGGAGCGGTTCTTCCGGAGTCCGAGGTCCCGTACCACAAGGTCCTTCGGACCGGAACTGACGTCTCCTACGACATCAAAATCGAACACCACGACGGGACTCAACGGTGGCTCTCCCAACGGGGAACGCCGCTCCGTGACGAATCTGGCGCCATCACCCAGACCGTCTTCACGTTCGAAGACGTCACCGACCGGAAGCGCCGCGAGAAGACCCTCGAAGGACTGACCGAACTCGGCCAGGAGCTGGCCGAAGTCGAGTCCTTCGAGGACGCGTGCGAACGTGCAGCCGCGGCTGCCTGCGACAGCTTCGATCTCCCGGTTACGACTATCCAGCGGTACGACGCCGAAACGGGCAGTCTCGAACCGTGTGCCCGCACAGTCCGTCTCGACGGGCTCGTCGGCGAGTCCCCGCTGTTCGCTTCGGAACGCGGCCTTCCGTGGCAAGCGTTCGTCCAGAGCGAAACGCGAGTTCTCCCAGATTTGAACGACGCGACTGGTATCGACGAGGACGGCACGCCGCTTTCGAGCGCTCTACTCGTGCCGATCGGTGAACACGGTGTGTTGACCGTCGGCGCGACTGAGCCTGATGCGTTCGCGGACCGAACGGTCACGCTCGCCGAATTGCTGTCCGGGACCCTGAATGCGGTCTTCGATCGTCTGGACAGGGAAGCGCAACTCCGCGAGCGAACGTCCGAGCTCGAGCGGAAAAATGACCGCTTAGGACGGGTCCAGCGGATAAACAGCCATATTCGAGAGATCACTGAATCGCTACTGGACGCGACGTCCAAGCCTGAAATCAAACAACTCGTCTGCGACCGCTTGGCGAACAGTGACCCGTACCGATTCGTCTGGTTTGGTGAGCGGGACTTTGCGACGGAGACGATTACCGCGAGTGCCGCTGCGGGAGTCGAAGAGGGATATCTCGACGAGATCGACGTCAGAACGGATCCCGGTGAGGGGGACGCGGACCCCGCAGAACGAGCGGTTCAGACGCACGAAGTGGAGGTACAGAACAATTTGCACGCCGACCCGCCGTTCGAGCCGTGGCGACAGGAGGCCATGCAGCGCGGGTACCGAGCGAGCATCGCCGTCCCGGTCGTGTACAACGAGACGTTGTACGGCCTGTTGAATATCTACGCTGGCGAACCCGAACTGTTTAGCGAGATGGAGCAGGCAGTCCTGACCGAACTCGGAGAGATGATCGGGTACGCGCTCAACGCGATGGAGCGCTACGACGCCCTGGTCAGTGAGGAGTCCGTCGAACTGGAGTTCCTCATCCGAGATTTCTCCGACCCGATCCTACAGTTACTCCGGGACAACGACGGACAGATTCGCCTGGAGAATATCGGGTCCCGGGACGCGGGGTCCCTGCAGGTGTTCGTCGCGTTCGAAGACCTGGCGTTTGAGACGATTCGGTCGTTCTTCGAGGAACACCTCGGGAGCGACGACTTGACGCTCGTCAGAGATCGCGACGGCGAGATCATCGTCGAACTGACGTTACCGGAGGACTCGTTTCTCGTCACGTTGCTGGACCGCGGGGCGATGCCGACCGACATCACGGCGACGCCAGCGGAGGGACGGACCACGATTCGAGTGCCACAGTCCGCATCCGTTCGGGACTTCGTCGAGATGTTCGAGCAGTACTACGACGACGCCGAACTGGTCGCGCGTCGAGAATCCCCGAACCCGGTTCAGACGCGGGCAGAGTTCGAGCGCGTCTACGTCGACCGGCTTACCGAACGACAGCGGGAAGTCCTCCAGACGGCCTATTTCGCCGGGTTCTTCGAGCAGCCCCGAGACAATTCGGCTGGCGACATCGCGGAGATGCTAGACGTGTCTCAGCCAACGGTCAGCCGGCATCTCCGAAGTAGCCAGGCGAAACTCCTGGCGATGCTATTTGGAGACACGTAGACACCAGCCCGTATCATCATACGCCCTGGGTGCACCACGCCGCAGACACATACGGGGAACGGGTAACTCGGACAAACTCCATCGGGTAGATACGAGACGCTACAATGGAGTCGACGATCAATACAATCGAGTACGAGCAGGTCAGTCGGCGCGTCGTCGAGCAAGTGGCAGCGGAGACGGGTATCGACTCGCACAACCTAGAGCCGCTGCACGACCACGTCGACCCCGACGGATTGGTTCGCCTCTTTGCTGATACTTCGGACACGCGTCGAGACCGGGGCCGCGTCACGTTCCCGATGGCTGGTTGCCAGGTGACAGTTCACGCGTACGGAGCAGTCGAAGTGACCCTCCAGGGCGACCCAGTTGACGTCACGGCTGCCGACGACCAGACCGCATCCCCAACCGCCGCGGCCGACCAACCGTCGTCGTACCCGGCTGAGTCGCCAGATTGAGCAACACAGAGATGTTCCGAGCGACCGTACAGTCGATAGCTGAGGTGGCCCATGTCTGAGCAGGCCGACGCTCCGACAGCAGACTCCCCGGCGGGTACCGAGAACCGGCCTCGAGTGACGCGGTGTCAGACGTGTGGCTCGCGGATCGATCCGGCGGAGTGGCATCCGGTCACGACGGCGACCGACGACGACGGTGCGTTCCAGCTCTACAGCTTCTGCAGCAACGAGTGCTGGAACGACTGGACGGCCGAGTAGCCGGATGGTCGTTGAATCGCCGCACCACAAACCGACCGGGCGCAGGGTTGCGGAGCTGCCAAGCGGATAGTTTCCGTACCGATACCGGCTCGCTAGCGGCGACGCGGAACGGCTGCCCCGATGACAGCCGGAACTGCGCGCGGGCGTCGACAACACCCTGAGGCAGAATTCTCACGGGAAGCCAGGTTGTGGGGAAATCGGTTGGGGAGATCGGAAACCGAATGAACGCAGACGCCGGCGTGATTCTTCGGCACAACTACTTGGGGGAGCGCTTCGAAGCGCCGCCATGGAATCTGTCACGGTGACCCGTGAGATCGCCGCGTCGCCGGAGGCGATCGAGGCCGCGATGGACGACTGGGCCGGATTCGTTCGGGCCGCGGGCTTCGACGGCGTCGACGTCCAGGGGAACACGATTCGCGTGTGGAACGCCGTCGGTCCCGCCGAGATCGAACTCGAACTCGAGGTCGTGGCCGACGAGGACGCCGCGCTCGCCTACGAGCAACGCGAGGGGATCTTCGAGGAGATGTGGACTGGATACTCCACGCGCGCACGTGAGGACGCCGATGGGACTGTCGTCGAGGCCGTGACGACGTTCGAGATGGGCGTCCCATTGGTCGGCGGCGTCCTGGACTCGACGGTCATCAGCCGGCAGCGACGCCGGGAACTCGAGGACCAACTCGAGTGGCTGGCGTCGACTGTGGCCTAGCAGGCCAGCGAACGTCACGTAAAAAGCTGCGTAACACGTTCGGGTGGGTTCTCAGGAACTGGAAGTCCAAGCGAACGCCTTCGGGGCAAATACCACCGCTAGACAGTGAGGACCCACCAGTATGTCGGACGTACCGTCATCCAGTAGCGACGCGCCGTGGCAGCAAGAACTGCTCGACAGCGAGTGGTTGCTTGCGGGAGCCGCGATCCTGTACTTCCTGTTGTCGTACGTGGTATGGGGTATAATCGACCTGCTGACAATTCCCGCGGGGTGAACCATGGCTGACGACGAACACTCGCCACTCGAGTCACCCGAGGGGGACTGGTGGAACCAGACGGTCAACCGTCGAGAGTCCATCTGGCTGGGCATCTCCGGGGCGTGGGCGGTGACGCTGTTCGGCTGGATGCTGGGCTGGACGCAGTTCGGCGACCAGAACCAGACGGGACAGACCTACAAAATCAGCACGGAGCGCTTCCAGGAGAAGGTACAGGCGTACAAGGACGCCGCCGGGACGCTGGAGGTCGACGGCGAGGAGATGCTCGTTCCAGACGGGAACGACGTCTTCATCGGGTCCCGGCAGTGGGCGTGGGACGGCCTCCCGGTCGTCCTCGAGCCGGGCGAGACGTACAAATTCCACCTCGGGTCCTACGACGTCCAGCACGGGTTCGGGGTGCGGCCGGAGGGGAACCTCAGCAAGCAGATCTCCCTCCAGATCATCCCGGGCTACGAGTGGGTCGTGGAGATGTCCTTCGAGGAGACCGGCACCTACCACGTGGTCTGCAACGAGTTCTGCGGCGTCGGCCACCGGACGATGCACGGGACGTTCCTCGTGCAGGACCACGAGCCAGTCGAGACCGGCGTCGACCAGTCCACTGACGACACGAGCGAGCCGACCGGGGACTACGGCGGCTGGTTCACGGGCGACGCGCGCGGCGCCGAAACACCGAACTACGACGGCGCCGCGACGGACGCGACCGACCAGAGCGAGGTCACCGTCGACGTCGGGTCGGACACCGATGACGGCCCCTACGGGTACGGCCCCGCGGCACTCGAGGTGTCACCCGGGACGACCGTGCACTTCGAGTGGGTCTCCGACGGCCACAACGTGCTCGTGGACTCCCAACCCGACGGCGCCGACTGGCATGGCGTCGAGTCCCTGGAGAGCGAGGGGTACAGCGAGACGGTCACGTTCGAGGAAGCGGGCGTCTACAAGTACTACTGCGAACCCCACCTCGGCATGGGGATGAAGGGCGTCGTGGAGGTGGTCTGAATGTTCGGATTGAGTACCTACGAGTACGACGACGACGGGTTCAGAACGTGTGGCGTCACCGACCTCCGCATCCACAAGTCCGCGGAGGACCTCGTGAAACTGTTCGGCGTGACGGCGATCGTCTCGCTGGCCATCGGTGGCGTGTTCGCGCTCCTCGTCGCGATGACTCGCTGGGAGGTCGTCGGCCTCCTCGACTCCGGGCAGTTCTACCGGTTCACGAGCCTGCACGCGTGGTTCATGATCCTGTTCTGGATGGTGTTCATGGAGATCGCCATCCTCTACGTGGGCGGGCCGTTCGTCCTCGGCCGGAAGCTCTCGCTGCACAAACTCGGCTGGGCGGGCTACGGCATCATGGCGTTCGGCGGCCTGCTCGCCGTCTACAGCATCGCGACGTACGAACTCCCGAACCAGGCGCCGTTCTACACGTCCTACGTGCCGCTGCCGTCGCCGGCGCCGTACTTCGCCGGCGCCGTGCTCTTCCTGGTCGGGGCCGTCGTCGCGGCCGTCCCGTTCTTCGCGACCATCTGGCGCGAGAAGCGCGAGAACCCCTCGAAGACGCTGCCGCTGATCACGTTCGGTGCGTTCATCACTGCCGTCATCGCGCTCGAGGCGCTGGCGGGCGGCATCACCGCGCTGACCCCGGCGTTCCTCTGGCGCATCGGCTTCATCGAGCACCTCGACGCCGCGTGGTACCGCCAGATGTTCTGGACGGTCGGCCACGGCAGCCAGCAGATCAACCTCCTGGCGATGATCACTGTCTGGTACTTCATGACCCACGTCGTCGGCGGCGCAGAAGTCGCCTCCGAGAAGGTCTCGCGGTTCGCGTTCGTGCTCTACCTGTTCTTCATCAACATGGGCGCCGCCCACCACCTGATGTCCGACCCCGGCGTGTCGGCGGCGTGGCGGATGTGGAACACCTCGTATGCCGCCTACGGCGCGGTGATCGCGTCGATGATTCACGCGTTCGCCATCCCGGCGGGCCTGGAGGCCGGCCGGCGGCGCAAGGGCGAAGGCGGCGGACTGTTCGGGTGGCTGTGGTCTGCTCCCTGGAAGGACCCCGGGTTCTCCGCGACCATCCTATCGATCATCCTGTTCGGGTTCCTCGGCGGCATCACTGGCGTGATGATGGGCCAGATGCAGCTCAACATGAACTGGCACAACACCCTCGCCGTTACCGGCCACTTCCACGCCACCGTCGTCACCGGGACGACCCTGGCGTTCATGGGACTGAGTTACTACGTGCTCCGCCTCGTGTTCGGCCGCAACTGGCTCGGCGGGACCCTCGCGTCCATCCAGCCGTTCCTGTACGGCGGCGCGATGGGGCTCGTCTCCCTGATGTTGATGTACCTCGGGCTGCTGTTCGGCGTCCCGCGGCGCCACCCCAGCGTCATGGACATCCCCGGGACGTCGTTCGACTTCTCGGCGGCCGAGCCGTTCTTCGCGGTGTTCGCCGTCGCTGCACTCCTCGCAATCGTCGGCGGTGCGCTGTTCGTCCTCATCGTGGTCGGCAGCCTCGTCGCCGGCAGTCCGTTCTCCGGCGGCCCGGTCGTCGACGACGACGCGGTCGCAGCGGACGGCGCGGGTGACGCCGACGCGGTCCACGACCAGAGCATGCGCGGGACGTTCACGCTCACACTCGTGTTCTTCGGGGCGTTCGTCGTCCTGTACGCGCTGAACTGGTTCCTGCTCTCGCAGGTCTGGCACATCGGGCCGTAGGCCGGCACGTCGCCCGGCAAACCTTTTCTGCGGCCGTTCGCGGGGTGTTTCCGCTCGTAGGGGCAATATATTCGGGACAACCCCCACCGTCGGCGACATCCTACACACGTCTAAGCGTGATCCGTCGTGACTGATACGTCGAACGCGGGGTCCAGGCGGCTGTACGCGGGTCTCGCACGCGCAGTGCTCAACGCGTGGTCCACCGTTCGGACGGTCTACTACGCGAACTCGGTCAGCTGGCGCGCCCTCAAGAGCGGCGGGCTCCTGTTCTTCGGGTTCTTCCTGTGGGCCGGGTCGAGCGTCCTCCAGTCGTACACCGGTTGGCGCGCGCTCGATTACACGGCCGCGTACGGGTTCGTCGTGCTGTGGTACGGCCCGATTCACCACATCGTCGTCATCCCGCTGGCGCTGCGGTGGCGTCGCTCGGCGGGACTCCGACAGCGCGTCGGACGGCGGCTCCCGAACGCGATGCTCGCGGTCTTCCTGGTCGCCGTCCTGGTCCTGGGGACGTTCCCCGCCGGCCCGATGACGGTGAACTTCGACTCGGCCATCGGCGGCGCGGACGCCGCGGACGTCAACGCCGAACTCGTCTGCGAGAGCCAGGCCGCCGGGGAGACGACCCGGATATCGTGTGAACTCCGGGACGCCGAGCAGGTAGACCGCGTCGTGGTGCTGTCCGGTGGCACTGAGTTGGTCGCCGACGACGACCCGCCGTTCGAGTTCACCGTCGACGCGGCGGACGTCGAGGAGACGATGGGGCGCCAGGCGTTCACGGTGCGTCTCTACGACGAGTCCGGGAATCTGGCGCGCCAGTACACGCGAGACCTGCAGTACATCGACTGACTCAGCTAGCGGGACTGAATCAGTCCGCAGGGTCGACGTGACCGTCTCCCGTGACGCGGTCGAATTCCTCGGTGAGTGCGGGCCACTTCGCGGCGACGAACCCCGCGAGGATGCACGCGAACCCCGCGACGGTTGCCGCGGTCACCGCCTGGTCGAGGACGAGCCAGCCCGCCAGCGCCGCGAACACGGGGATGACGTACTCGATGAAACTCATCTCGATGGGGCCGAGTTCGGCGAGCAACCGGAAGTACAGCACGAATCCGCCGACGCCCGCGACGACCGAGAGGTACGCCAGCGAGACGAGCGCCGACGGCGTCCACGTCGCGCCGGCGAAGGACTGCCCCGGCATCGCGAGCACGGTTGCGTGGAGGAACACCGCACCGACCGCCATCATCCACGCCTGCGTCGCGACGAACGACAGCGACGGGTCGCGGCTGTGCGTGA
>NZ_WUUU01000024.1 GCF_009831555.1 Halobacterium bonnevillei
CTCGTCCTCGCTGTCCCCGGTTTTCCCGGGGTCCGCGTCCGGAAGCACCAGGACGAACCGCCAGTCGGCCGGGACGGTGTGCCGCGCTGTCACCGGCGGGACCGTCCACGCGCCGCGCGGTGGCGCTTCTGTCGTGAACAGTCCCGTCGGTGGCCGGCGTCCAGCACGAAGCCGCCGCCGTCGAACGTCGCCACGCCGACACCGCTCCGACCGCCCCTGTCCAACTCTGGGGCGCGCTCTCGGACTGCGGGCGCCCGGTCGTGCACGCTCGCGACTGCTGCGAGCACCGACAGGGCGAGCTGTGTGCCCGATCCCAGTCCCGCGTGCTCGGGCAGGTCCTCGCGAATGGTCAACTCGATACCCGGAACGCCCAGAATCTCACAGGCGCGTTCCGCGTACGCTCGCGCCCGAGCGTGCGGACATCGAACGTCGTCTGCGGCTTCGCCCGTCACGACCACGCGCGGGGTTTCCAGCGCCAGCCCCAGGCTCCCGTACAGGCGGTCGTGGGACAGCGAGAGGTTCAGGAACCCGAAGTGGAGGCGGGCACCGGTCTCGACCAGGACGGACATACGTCGTCGTTCGGCGCAAGCCGTGAAAGCCTGTCCCCCCACCGGCAACCCTGCCCGGTAGCGACAACTCGCGGGCGGCGTCCGCGAACAGGCTCGATTGTAGCCGCCTTCGGTCTGCTTCGCAGTCGCTGCAACAGCCGGGAAGCGGAACCGAGGAGTGTGTACTCCCACTGCAGGTACCGGCCCGGACTTCGTCTGCACCGCTCACTCGCCCGATGGCAGCGGTTGATAGAACTCGGATTGGCTGACGAGGTACGCGAGGAGAACGAGGCCGCCCACAGCGTTCGAGAGGTTGTCTGGGTCCCCTCGCGCCACGAGAGCGAACCGCCAGAGTGTGCTCCCCCCAAGGAAAACGAGGGTGATCCACCACCCGGCGGCGCTTCCGGTGTACAGTAAGTACGTTACAATCAACACGCCCACGGCGACGCTCATCGAGAGCGCTGCCATCGCTGTCGTTGTGAACGCTGCCGTGACGAGCCAGAGACCGCTGTAGAGGACGAAGAACAGACACAGGAGGACGACTCCGAGCGGTGGCCGCTGACGAGCTGTCCGATTCGTCTCCGACGTCGCCATAGCCGACGGACGGCTCCGACCCGTTTTAATCCTTCTCCGATACACCCGAGTAACGACAACGGGCTCTCGGAGTACTCCAGAGTCTCGTCGGCGCCAGGCTTCCGTTCAGTAGCGGCCCGGACGCGACCGGGTGCGACAGAGGTATTTCCTCTCGGACTGCAATCAGTGCGTATGAATGGTTCGGGGACTGTCAAACACGTCTTCACTGCGCCCGACGCCGGCGCCGAGATGGACGAACGCACTGGCGTCGAGGCCGTCGCCGGCCGCGGCCTCCGGGGCGACCGGTATTTCAGCGACATCGAGACAGGGACGTTCGTCAACTGGAACGCGGACGACGACCGCCAGGACGGCTACGACCTGACGCTCATCGAACAGGAAGCCATCGACGCGATCGAACGCGAGGCAGACATCACGCTTGCGCCGGGCGAACACCGGCGGAACGTCGTCACTCGGGACGCCGCGCTGAATCACCTCGTCGGCGAGCGGTTCCGCGTCGGCGACGCAATCTGCCGGGGCGACCGACTCTGCGAACCCTGCCGGTATCTACAGGACCGCACTGGAAAAGACGTCCTCGAACCGCTGGCCCACCGGGGCGGGCTTCGAGCCGACATCCTCGAAACCGGGACGATTCACCCGGGGGACACGATCGAGGTGCTCGAATAACGACTGTCTCCGACCGCTGTCGACTCCGACGAGCGGACAGCCGTAGTCCGGGGTCGCCGCTGAGCATCCATCGACCCGGCGTGTCCTACTGGGGCGGGTCTGCGTCGTCGCCGAACCCGCTCCCGTACGCGTCCAGGACTTCGGTCACGGTGACTTCGTAGGCGTCGTACCACTCCGTCCACCGCTGTTTCGCCCGTTTGTGGTCTGCGTCGTCGCCGAACGAATCTAGCGCATCGAGGGACTCCCAGTAGTAGACGACGAGTACCTCATCGCGGTCCGGGGCGTTCCACGTGCGCTTGCCGAGATAGCCGTCTGTGTCCTCGGCTGCCGCCTGTATCGCGTCATTCAGTTCGTGGAACTCCGCGTCGTATTCGCCGGGGTCCAGGCGGAAGGTGACGAGATACATCGATTCCTGGTCCGCCGGCCACGACGATAAGAAATTCCCATTCCCGGGCGCGAGAGCACGGACCCAGTCGCCCACTAACCGAGACATCCTCTGGTCGTCTCAATTGACGACCGACGCCGCGTAGCGTCAGCTAGTTCCACCAGCGCTCGGAACAGTCTCGGCTCCTGCTGTCTGCCGGTAACCGCTGTTTCGTCGACGCCGGTGGGTCGCCTCCGCCGCCGAGTCGGCGAGCCACCGGCAACATCTGTTTAGTCGACGCCGGTGGGTCGCCTCCGCCGCCGCGTCGGCGAGCCACCGGCAACATCTGTTTAGTCGGCGTGTTTTAACCCTTGTGCGCGCTACGCCTACGCATGAGCCAGCAGAAGGACTCGGACCTGCCGAGCGCGGACGTCACGGAGGGCTACGAGCGAGCGCCCCACCGCGCGATGTTCCGCGCGATGGGCTACGACGACGCGGACTTCTCCTCGCCGATGGTCGGCGTCGCGAACCCCGCCGCGGACATCACGCCGTGTAACGTGCACCTCGACGACGTCGCCGACTCGGCCATCGACGGCGTGGAGGACGGCGACGGGATGCCCATCGAGTTCGGCACCATAACCATCTCGGACGCCATCTCCATGGGGACCGAGGGAATGCGCGCGTCGCTCATCTCCCGGGAAGTCATCGCGGACTCCGTGGAACTCGTCGCGTTCGGGGAGCGCATGGACGCCCTCGTCACCATCGCGGGCTGCGACAAGAACCTCCCCGGGATGATGATGGCCTCGATTCGCACCGACCTGCCGTCGGTGTTCCTCTACGGCGGGTCCATCATGCCCGGCGAGCACGAGGGCCGCGAGATCACCATCCAGAACGTCTTCGAGGGCGTCGGCGCCGTCGCCACCGGCGAGATGAGCGAGGACGAACTCGACGAGATGGAGCGCGACGCCTGCCCGGGCGCCGGGTCCTGCGGCGGGATGTTCACCGCGAACACGATGGCGTCCATCTCGGAAGCGCTCGGGATGGCGCCGCTCGGGTCCGCGAGCGCGCCCGCGGAGAGCGACGAGCGCTACGAGGTCGCAGAACGCGCGGGCCGCCTCGCCGCGGAGTGCGTGCGCGAGGACCGCCGGCCGTCCGACATCCTCACGCGGGAGAGCTTCGAGAACGCCATCGCCGTGCAGGTCGCGCTCGGCGGGTCGACGAACGCCGTCCTGCACTTGCTCGCGCTCGCCGCGGAGGCCGGCATCGACCTCGACATCGAGGACTTCAACGACATCAGCGACCGCACGCCGAAGATCGCGAACCTCCAGCCCGGCGGCTCCCGCGTCATGAACGACCTCCACGAGGTCGGCGGCGTCCCGGTCGTCATCGCTCGCCTCCTCGACGCCGGCCTGATGCACGGCGACGCCGCCACCGTGACCGGCCGGACACTCGCCGAGGAGCTCGAGCACCTGGGGGTCGACGGAGCCATCGACGAGGACGTCGACTTCCTCAAGCCGACCGACGACCCGTACCACGAGACGGGCGCCATCACCGTCCTGACGGGGAACCTCGCGCCCGACGGCGCCGTCCTCAAGGTCACCGGCAAGGACGAGACCCAGCACACGGGCCCCGCGCGCGTCTTCGAATCGGAGGAGGACGCGATGGCGTACGTCCAGGAGGACCGCATCGAATCCGGCGACGTCATCGCCATCCGCAACGAGGGCCCGCGGGGCGGCCCCGGGATGCGGGAGATGCTCGGCGTCACCGCCGCCGTCGTCGGCCAGGGACACGAGGACGACGTCGCGCTCCTCACTGACGGCCGGTTCTCGGGCGCGACCCGCGGCCCGATGGTCGGCCACGTCGCCCCCGAGGCCGCGACCGGCGGCCCCATCGCACTTCTCGAGGACGGCGACGAAGTGACTGTGGACGTCCCGTCCCGCGAACTCTCGGTCGCGGTCTCCGACGCGGAACTCGACGCGCGCCGCGAGGACTGGTCCGAGCCCGAACCCCGCTACGACACCGGCGTCCTCCGGAAGTACGGCAGCCAGTTCGGCTCCGCCGCGCGCGGCGCGGTCACGAACCCTGCTGTGAAACGCGACGACTGACGGAGCGACGCGCTCTTTCTCGCTAGTGTCGTTCTCCGCAGCTAGCCGACCACAGCGAGCGACCGGACGCCGTAGGCTTCCGACGTCGTTTCATCGACCGGCACGCTCGCAACCTGCGTCACCGCTCGGTCGTCGAGACGCAACACTGCGCCGTCGTTGGCGCCGGCGTACAGCCGGTCGCCGCTACGAGCGACTGAAATCACGAACCGCTCCGGACCGCCCGGGTACGCGACTGGCTGGAGGTCGTCCGGCGGGCCAGCGTAGAGCGCAGCGTTCGGGGGGTTCCAGCGCGGCGGCGAGTCGTTGACGCCGACCAACAACTCGCCGTCGTGCAGGTGCACTGCTCGCGCGTACCGCCGCCCTCCGGTGTCGAGGCGCGTCCAGGACTCGCCTGCGGTCGTCGTCCAGTACACTCCACCACCGGTGGCGAGCACCCACTCCCTCGGACCGCGAACGGCGACGTGGTGGACGTCGTCACAACGCTGGCTCACCGCTGGATCTGGCTCTGTTGGTCCGACTGACCGCCATCCACCGTTCGCATCGCGGAGCGCGAGACCGCCGACCTCGACGCCGACGAGCGTTCGGTCGCCGTCGTGGGCGAGCGACCGTGCCCAGGCTTCGTCTCTGAACTCGGGCGTCGGCCAGCCCTCGCTGGCAGCCAGGGGTCGGAGGCCGTCCACCTCGGTCCAGTTGCCGTCTCGCCGTCGGAAGAGACCGAGCGGTCGCGTGCCCGCGAGCACTTCGCCGCGGCTCGCGATGACGCTGTGTACGTCACTCGCAGGGACGCGAGTGTCAGTCCACGTTCGGCCCCCGTCCGTCGACGCGAACAGGCCGGCCTCGGAAGCCGCGTATACGGTGTCAGCAGCCACCGAAACCGCTCTCACGCCGACGTCGAGCACGCGAACTGTCCGCTCCGGGGTCACCCGGTGGAGGCCGCCAGGGGTTGCAGCGAGCAGGTGCACAGTCGGGTGTCGGACACCAGCGCTCGTAAAGTTACTTCCGCGAGAGGAACTCCGGGAGGCGGAGGCTCTCCAGGTCGTCGCGGTCGACGGCGTCGAGGTCCACTCGTTCGAGGAACTCCGGCAGGTCCATCCGGTCGCTGTCGCCGCTCGCCGTGGTGACCTCGCCGCCGCTCCCGCGTTCGTACGTGATGAGTTGGGACCACACCGCGCGCTCCCGGGACGGGAACTCCGACTCGTCGATGTCGGCGTCGTCGGACGCCAGACGGCTGTCCAGGTCGGCGGCGGAGCTCTTGCCCTCGTCGTAGGCCATCTCCACGAGCGACCGTCCGGTGGCGGCGACGAGCTGGCGGTACTCGTCGGGGTTGCGGTCGCCCAGGGCGGCCGCGACGCCGAGCGCGTACGCCCGCCAGACGGCCTCCTCCTGGTCGAGGTCCGTCTCGTCCCAGTCCCGCGAGAAGGTGTCGTCGTACATCACTGCGGCCGGACTTTGCGTCCGGGGTCGACCTGCAGTCCGGACCCGGAGAAGGAGACGTCCCGGATGTCACAGTCGATGTTCGTGCCGCGCATTTTCACCAGCTGGATGCCGCGGGTCATTCCGCCGTCCTCGAGGAAGTTGTGCAGGAAGATGACGCCGTGCGCGAGGTAGTGTTCCTCGGCGTACGCCGTCGGGTCCGTCATCTCGGAGACGAGGAGGACGGTGGCGTCAGTCTGCTTGAGACCGGTCGCGAAGTGCGTGACTTCCGCGTCGGCGTCGTCCGCGAAGTGCGCCAGCAGCATCGTGGAGTCGACCACCACGCGGTCGTAGTCCTTCTGGCGGATCATCGACGCGAGCCGCGAGGAGAGGCCGGACTCGCGGCCGTACTGGGTGAGCGACCGCCGGGAGCGCTCCCGCGTCAGGTTCAGGAACTCGAAGTTGTCCGCGTTCGCGGCGCGCTCGAACCCGAAGTCGTAGTTCGCCATGTCGTCGACGAGTTCGTTGCGCGTCTCGTGCATCGTCACGTACAGCACGTCGTCGCCGTTCCGCACGCCCTCGGTGACGTACTGCGCTGCGAGGGTCGTCTTCCCGCTGCCGGGCGGCCCGCTCAGCGTGTAGAGGCGGCGCGCGGGCAGCCCGCCGTCGAGGAGGCTATCGAGCCCGGAGACGCCGGTCGAGATTCTCATCGGTGCAGTCCACGTGACCCGGGGTTAAAGCGTCCTGTGTTCGCGTCCTTTCAGGTCGAGGCTGGGGTTCGTCGGCTGGTGGCTGTCGAGGCTGTTCGCGAGCGTCGGCTCACCAGCGTGCTCCGCAGTACCGTGCCACCGGTCGACTCGGAAGTATTATCTGTGTTCCCGGCATATCGTAGGTTGCAATGGCAACCGGTACGGTTGATTTCTTCAACGACACAGGCGGTTACGGATTCATCGAGACTGAGGACGCGGACGAGGACGTTTTCTTCCACATGGAGGACGTTGGCGGCCCGGACCTCGAGGAAGGACAGGAAGTCGAGTTCGACATCGAGGAGGCCGACAAAGGCCCCCGCGCGACGAACCTGACCCGGCTCTAAGTCGGTTCACCTTCAGAGAAACAGACTTTCCCGTATTTTACGACCCCGTAGCGACGCGTCCGCTCCGACCCCGAACGCAGGCGATTGTAGGTAGCGATTGGTGCGCCACGCGGTCACCCTGCGTCGTCCCTGCTGACCTGCAGCAGCAGTTCGCCGTCCACGGCGCCGATGATAGCGACGTCGTCTCGGCCGTCGACCGCCTCGCGGTCGACCTCGTGGAGCTTCCGCCTGACGACCCCGGTGTCGTCGTTCGTCTGGATGTCCGTGATCTTCACGAGGCGGCTGGGTTCGAGGTACTCGTAGACCTCGCAGAGCACGTCGGGGTCCGCGACGGTCACAGTCCCGATTCGCGCGGACCGGAGCCTGTCGTCGGGCGAGATGTCGGTCGCGTCGACGTCGATCCGCGACCCGAACGTCTGTGAGAGGGCGGGGAGCACGCTCTCCTGGGTGTCCTGCGAGGGGTTCGTTTCCGTGGACCTGAGCACCACCCGATACGCCCCTGTCATGCGTCCACGTACCACTCCGGGGTATTTCATTCTACGTCCTACAAGTAAATTCTCCTATAATTACTGGCGATGTTGCCCCAGACGTCCCGCACAGGCAGTTTCCAACGAGCCGAGTGTCTCCCCGGTACAGTCGGGCCCTTGGTGCGGATGCCGACAGCGGAACCTCGACTCCGGAGCGGTATATAGGCCACCCGTCCGGTCTGTGTCGAACGTACCCGTCAGCACCCCTCACAGGCCTATATATAAAAAATATTATAGTTCATATGTGGTGCTGTGATAGGACCTGTTGATGGCGCACGACTCAGACCGGCTGTCCGACCTGGTATCGCGGCGAGAATTCGTGACGGCGACCGGCGCGACGGGCGTCGCTGCGATCGCCGGGTGTTCCAGCAGCGGCAACGATTCACCCGATACGCCCGCGGCCGAAACAGACGCGTCCGACGGAAACGACGGCGGGAGCAGCCAGGAGACGACACGAGGCGACCAATCGAACCAGATGGACGCCAGCGTGCTGACCGCGGACGGCTCGTCGACGGTGTTCCCCATCACGAACACCGGCGGGAGTTACTGGAACTCCAACCCCGAAGCCGGCGACGGCGACTACTGGCCCACCGAGTGGGCCGAGGAGTACGGGACCGACATGCGCCTCGCGGACTACTTCGCCAGTCAGTACGGCTACGAACCCACCGGCGAGCGCTCGAACCCGCCGTTCCGCGTGAGCGTCGCGCTCAGTCACTCCGGCACCGGCGTCGAGGGCGTCATGGAGGGTCGCGTCGACATCGGGGACTCCAGCGCCTCCGCAGAAGCCGAACTCGCCGGCAGCGGCGACGAAGACCAACTCGAGAACTTTGTCGACCACGTCGTCGGCGTCGACGGTCAGCCCATCGTCGTCAGCCGGGAAATCGCGGACGACGGCCTCGAATCCATCACCATCGAGGAACTCCGCAAGATCTACCGTCAGGAGATCACGAACTGGTCGGAAGTCGGCGGCCCAGACCGCGACATTCTCGCACTCGGCCGGGCCGAGGGCTCCGGCACGGACACCGCGTTCCGGAACAACGTCTACGGCGACCCGAACGCCGCTATCAGCCCCGACCAGCGCTTCGGCCAGAACCAGCAGCTCCAGCAGGCGGTCAAACAAGCTAACAACGCAATCGCGTACATCGCGCTCGCGTTCGTGGAACCGGAGGGCGGCACGCCGCCTCTCGGCCTCGAAATCGACGGGACGCTCTACGAGTACGGCAAGAACCTCGGTGCCCAGGAGTACCCGCTGTCCCGCGACCTCCACGCGTACACGTGGGAGGACACCTCGCGGAAGGAGGCCGCGTTCATCAACTTCCTGCTGAGCGAGTTCGGCCAGGAAATCTTCGTAAAGGGCAACAATTACTTCAAGCTCCCGCAGGAGCGGCTGGAAACCCAGCGGGAAGCGGTCGCCGCCTCGAACTACGAGTGACCGGGCGGTAGGTAGCCGGCCTCCACCGGGCTCGCGTACACAACCAACTCTATTCGGTATACATGACCCAGATACTGCAACAGACCCGGGACGCACCGTCGCGGCTCCGCGCGTACGCCGCCGGGCGGCTCGTCGCGACCAGGCAGCGGGCGCGGGACTACCGGTCGCGGACCACCGACGGCGCAATCGCCATGCACGCCCTCGTCTTCGCGTCAGTGGTCGCGACGTTCCTGCTGTTCCTCGCCGGTTCGGAATGGACCGTCCTGCCAGTGATCGCGTTCGTCGCGACGTTCGCCGTCGGGTGGTCGCGATACCAGGCGGAAGCAGCGAAGGCGTTGACGTTCCTGACGACCGTCGCGACGGTGTCGATACTGTCACTCATCATCGCGTTCCTCCTGGTACGGTCGGAGCCAATCGTCCGGCACATGGGCCTCGACGTCCTCACGCGCATCGAACAACCGCTGTGGACGTCCAACCAGGGCGGCGTCTACGCGCTGACGCCGATGATGGCCGGTACCGCGGTGACGACCGTCATCGCGACGCTGGTCGCCGCCCCGATCGGGATCGCCGGCGCAGTCTTCGTCAGCGAGATCGCACCTCGACGCGTCCGCGAGGTTGTCAAACCGGGCATCGAACTGATGGCCGGCATCCCCTCGATTACGTACGGATTCATCGGCCTCACCATCGTGAACCAGTACTTCTACGTGGAGTTCGGCACGCCGACCATCGGGACGTACTTCGCGGCCGGTCTGATGATCGGCATCATGGCGCTGCCGACGGTCGTCACGGTGTCCGAAGACGCTCTCAACGCGGTCCCGGAGTCGGTCAAGAGCGGCGCGCTCGCGATGGGGTCGACGAAGTGGCAGACCACGAAGAGTGTCACCATCCCCGCGGGGCTGTCGGGCGTCTCGGCCGGCGTCCTGCTCGGCGTCGGCCGGGCCCTCGGTGAGACGATGGCCGCGACCGTGATGCTCACCCACACGAAGGGGTTCCCGTCGCCCGTCTTCGACGTGTTCTCCAACTACGGCGAGACGCTCACCACGGTCATCGCGTTCGAGGGCGGAAACGCCAGCGGGATTCACATGAGCGCGCTGTTCGCGGGCGGCGTCGTCCTGTTCGTGACGGTGATGCTGTTGAGCGTCACCTCGCAGTACGTCGAGTGGCGGATGTACCAGAAACTCGGGGGCGAGCGCTGATGAGCAACGTCACTCGGAACCGGCTCACCGGGGCTGATTCGACGACTGGCGAACTCGTGTCCCAGGTGGTGCTCGGAACGTCCGTGCTCGCGTTCGTCGCGGCGTGGCTGCTGCTCCTGCAGTGGGTCGACGAGACCGCGACGCTCGCCGGCGTGCCCGCGTTGCAGCTGCTGGGCGGGGCGGTCGTTCTCATCGGTGCCGGCCTCACCTTCGTGGGCGTCGGGTCGCGACTCGGCTACCTCGACGCCACGCCGTCCTCGACGGCCGGCGTCCCCGTCGGCTTCGTGTTCGGCCTGCTGTGGGCGATTCTCGGCGGCATCGCCGCCACGCTCGTGCTCGGGGATGCACTCAGCCTGTGGCTGCCCGTCGCCACCGTGTTCGGCGTCGGCGGCTTCCTCGGCTCGGTGCTCCCCCGCGAGGACGTCGGCTCGACCGTTCCCCTCGGCACGATTCTCGCACTGTTCGGCGCCTCGGTCGCGTTCGGTGGCATCGACGCCAACTGGACGTGGTCGCCGTCCTGGTCGGCTGCGGTGTTCCCCGGGAGCGAACTCGTACCGGTCGCTGTCGTCTTCGCGACGCTGTTGGGCGCGTGGGGTGGCGCGAAAGCGAAACTGGGGTTCGGCGCCGAGGGGCGACAGGCGGGCGCGTACTACCTCGTCGGCTCCGTGGTGTTCGCGATGCTCGGGGTGCTCGCACTCCTCGTCGCGTTCATCGTCACGAACGGCCTCGAGACCGTGCTCACGGGCACGAGCCTGACGGGCGGCCACCTCACGCTCCCGTTCGTCGGCCTGCAGGTGCCGTGGGCGGAGTTCCCGTTCCTGCTGAATCAGACCGGCGGCCTGTTCGTGGAGATTCCGGGCGTCCTCCCCGCCGTGATCGGGACGCTGTGGCTCGTGTTCGGCGCCGTCCTGTTCGCCGTTCCGCTCGGCGTCGGTGCCGCGGTGTTCCTCACCGAGTACGCCGAGCGCGGTCGGTTCACGCAGGTCGTCGAGGTCGCCACGAACGGCCTCTGGAGTACGCCGAGCATCGTGTTCGGGCTGTTCGGGCTGGCGTTCCTCGTGCCCCGAATCAGCGGCGGAAACTCGATCTTCGTCGGGCAGCTCGTGCTCGGGTTCATGCTGCTGCCGTTGGTGCTCATCACGTGCCGGGAGGCTATCCTCGCGGTCCCCGACAAACACCGGGACGCCAGCGCTGCGCTCGGCGTCACGAAGTGGCAGACCATCAGGAGCGTCGTGCTGCCGGCGGCCATGCCGGGCACCATTACGGGCATCATCCTGGGTGTCGGGCGCATCGCCGGCGAAACCGCCCCACTGCTGTTGGTGTTCGGTGGGTCGCCGTATCCCAGCAGCTCCCCGAACGTCATCGGGAGCTTCGAGTTCGGCATCGAACCGCCGTTCGTCACGAACGAAGCGCTGCTGTCCCCCGCCAGCGCCCTGCCCTACCAGCTGTACTCGACGATCACGGCGGGCGTGTTCCCAAAGGAGGTGTTCACCAACACCGAGTTCGGCTGGGGGACCGCACTCGTCCTGCTGCTCGTCGTCGTCGGCCTCTACGCGATCGGCGTCGGCAGCCGGCTCTACTTCAGGAGGAAACTACACCATGAGTGAGACCGAAGCAACCCACGAACCAGACCAGCGAGTGACAACCATCGGCGAAACCAGCGAGCGCGTCCGCGAGGAGTGGACTGACTACCACTTCTCCGGCGACGCGAAACTCTCCATCGAAGACCTCGACGTCTACTACGGGGACGAACAGGCGCTCCAGGGCGTCTCACTCGACATCCCCGACGAGTCAGTGACCGCGCTCATCGGGCCGTCGGGCTGCGGGAAGTCGACGTTCCTCCGGTGTCTGAACCGAATGAACGACCGAATCAAGGCCGCACGCGTCGACGGGTCAGTCACGCTCGAGGGGACGGACGTCTACGGCGACGGCGTGAACCTCGTGGAGCTCCGGAAACGCATCGGCATGGTGTTCCAGGAGCCGAACCCGTTCCCGAAGTCCATCCGGGACAACATCTCGTACGGGCCGCGGAAGCACGGCGACCTCGACACCGGCCTGCTCGCTCGCTTGCTCGGCCGCGACGACACCGGGGCGGAGCGCGAGCTGGTCGAGCGCGCGCTCCGCCGCGCGGCGCTGTACGACGAAGTCGAGAACCGCCTGGACGACAACGCGCTCGGGCTGTCCGGCGGCCAGCAGCAGCGGCTCTGCATCGCGCGGTGTCTCGCGGTCGACCCTGAGGTCATCCTGATGGACGAACCCGCCAGCGCGCTCGACCCCATCGCCACCGCGAAGATCGAGGACCTCATCGAGGAACTCGCCGAGGACTACGCGGTCGTCGTCGTCACGCACAACATGCAGCAGGCCGCCCGCATCAGCGACCAGACCGCGGTGTTCCTCACTGGCGGCGAACTCGTGGAGTACGGCGACACCGACCAGATATTCGAGAACCCCCAGAGCCAGCGGGTCGAGGACTACGTCACTGGCAAGTTCGGGTGATTCGGGTGACGAGAGAGACGTACCAGGACTCGCTGTCCGCGCTCTGCTCGGACGTCTGTGCGATGGGCGACCTCGTGTTGGACCGCCTCGAGCACTCGCTGACGGCGCTCGACTCCGGGGACGACGCGCTCGCCCGCGAGGTCATCGACGGCGACGACGACGTGAACGAGCGCTACCTCGAACTCGAAGGCGACTGCATCGACCTGCTCGCGCTCCAGCAGCCGGTCGCCGGCGACCTGCGGTTCGTCGCGGCGTCGTTCAAGGTCATCACCGACCTCGAGCGTATCGGCGACCTGGCGACCAACTTCGGCCGGTACGCGCTCGCCGCCAGGAACGACCACCTCACAGGCGTCGACGTCGATGGAATCGGGGACGAGGTTCACGCGCTCGTCGCGGACGCGATGGACGCCTACGCTCGACAGGACACCGAAGCGTGCTACGACATCGCCGCCCGCGACGACCACGTCGACGCGCTCTGCCAGACCGCCAGCGACCGCGTGCTCCGCGACCTCATCGAGCGAGCGGCCGGCGAGCGCGCCTGGGGCGTCGAAGCACTGCTGGACGACGTCTGCCGGCTCCTCCTCACGATCCGGGACCTCGAACGCGTCGCCGACCACGCCGTGAACGTCGCCGCGCGAACGCTGTACGCGGCGGACAGCAACCCGGAGCTAGTCTACTGATGGAGACACGGAAAGTCCAGCAGGTCGGCGGCGGCACGTACACGGTTTCGCTCCCCCGGGAGTGGGCCGACAACTGTGGGGTCGAGGCCGGCGCGCCCGTCTACCTGTACACGCACCTCGACGGGTCGCTGGTGGTGCGGCGGCGCGAGCGCGACGACAGTGACCTCGCGTCGACCACCACTACCGTCGAGGGGGCGTCGCCCGCGGTCGCCGGTCGCCAACTCCGAGCGGCCTACACTACCGGCTTCGAGCGCATCACGCTGACTGCGGCGGACGAGTTCACGTCCGAGCAGCGGCGCGTAATCGGCGAAACGGCGCGCTCGTTCACCGGGGCGGAAGTCGCCGCGGAGAGCGACGACCGAATCACCGTCCGGGTGTTGCTCGACGCCGACGACATCTCGATCCAGCAGTCGGTCCTCCAGCTCCGCTTCAACGCCGTGTCGATGCAGGAAGCCGCGGTCGGGATGCTCGCCGACGCCGACGCAGACGCCGCCCAGGTCGAACGACGCGACGACCAGGTGGACCGCGTGTTCGCGCTGATCGCGCGGCACTTCAACCGTTCACAGTCCGACCTCGAGGAGATCGACAAGCTCGGCATCGACAGGCGGACGCTGTTCCGGTACTACTCCGTCGCACGACAACTCGAGCGGGTCGCCGACCACGCGGTCGAGGTCGCACGCGTCGCCGACGGCGTCGACGACAGTCTTCCGCCGGCCCTCGTCGACGACGTGGTGGCGCTCGCCGCTGACGCACGCCAACTCGTCGCTGACGCCTCGGACGTCGTCGTCAACGGGTCAGGAACGGACCGGGCGAACGCCACGCTGGACGAACGCGACCGCGTTGTCGAACGCGGCCGCGAACTCGCTCGGAGCGTCGACGAGGAATCCCCCGAGGTCGCGTCTCCGCTGACGCGAACACTCCACAGTATCACGCGGACTGCCGAAATCGCCGGGAACGTCGCGGAGGTCGCGCTCGCGGGCGCGCTGCTGTCGTGACACGCTGCCCAACGACGGACTCGCTGGCCGCGCCGTCCGACGCGCATTCCTGCTAGCTACTTCGTTCTCCCGCCGGAACGTCCGGGGGAGGCCCTGAACAACGGAGTACCGCCTCGGTCGCTACCCGAACCTTCCCGGGCTCGCCACTGCGTCGTCCGCGGGCGCGTTCGGTCAGTCGCTGACGTGCTTGCTCGGATCGCGGTTGGCGACGAGCCCCTGAGCCATCAGTCGCCGCGCGAGCACGATGAGGCCGTTCCCGAACCCGCTGCCGAAGATGGCCTTCTCGTCGCCGGTCTTCGCCACGATCGAACTCACGAGGAACTTGGAGCGATCGACCAGGAGCAGCCGGCCGATGGCGATCTCGCCGTCGCCTTTGGCTCCGTGCAACCAGTCGAGACCGGAGACGAACGTCGTCGCCGACGGGGCGGCGCGCGTGACCCTCGCCTCCACGGTCTCGGAGACGGCGCCGACGAGGAGGTCGACCTCCTGGCTGACGTCACGCAGCAACGCCAGCAACTCGTCGGTGAGCAGCGACTCGTCGCCGACCACAAGCACGACCTCCTCGTCGGCGCCCTCCACGAGGTCTTCCGTGCGGTTCGAGATGGCCGTCTTCCCGGAGAGCGTCCAGACCTCCTGGACGATCTCCTCTTCGTCGTCATCCACGCTCTCGACGTCCTCGAGCGCGCTCCGGAGGTGGTCGACGCGGTTCTGGTACTGGTCGCGGAGCGTGTCGGTGGCCTCGTCCAGCGGGACTGCCCGGAACTGCTGGGGGCTGGAGTGTTGGATCTCCACCAGCCCCTGTGCTTCGAGCACGCGGATGGCGTCGTAGACGCGCGTCCGCGGTACGTCCGTGATTTCGCTGAGTTGTTTTGCCGTCCCCGTGGAGAGTCTCGTCAGGCCCACGAAGCACTTCGCCTCGTACTCCTTGAGGCCGAGTTCCTGGAGGACGTCTACCGCTTCCGCTAGTTTGTCGTTCGTACTCATGTGTCCCAACCCTGTTCCCGGCTTCGTCCGGGGCGTCCTCTTTAAATTGGACGCCCCGACAGATAGTCGTTGTTACTACTGGAGTTACCGCGGCCAGCGGATCTACAGCGGCGACCCCCTCGCTGCAGCAGGCTTCCCCCGACGTCCCATCGGCATACAGCCCTGAAACACGTCGGGGATGCGAGTTCGGACGGGGCCGCTCGTCGGCGCTGTGGTCCGTTGCACGCTCGCCTGAACGGCTCTCGATCGCGACGCTCCGATTCCCAGACGGGAACCGGGAGTGTTGTCACTCCCTCAGTGACAATAGCTGGAAGTTTCGATACACTACTTTTTCGGATTCCGAGCGCACACTTGATGATTAACCCACTTTATCACAAAACGATTATACGGGCAGCCCTGCAACACCACTACTGGCACGCGTCCACTTTGTGTCCCAACCACTACGGCGCGTGCCGATCCCGGCCACACTCCGTGGCGGGGTTCGACGCCGAACGAGCGAAGGCATGAGCTCAGAGACGCCAGACGACCCACGTTCTACGGCAATCGACGCCCTCAAACAGCTCGGCTTGAGCACGTACGCCGCGCGGACGTACGTCGCGCTCGTCAGCCTCGGCACCGGCACCGCCAAGGACGTCAGCGAGGTCGTCGACGTTCCGCGGACGCGGGTCTACGACGCGACCGACGAGCTAGCCGAGTTGGGCCTCGTGGACGTCCAACAGTCCTCTCCGATGGAGTTCTGGGCGGTGTCAGCCGAGACGACCAGCCGGACGTTCGAGGAGCAGTACCGCCACCACACGCAGGTCCTCACGGACGCCCTGACCGACCTCGAACCGGTCGAACGCCGGGACGAACAGCGCGGGGTCTGGACGGTCGACGGCCGGGACACGGTGACCGACCGCGTTCTTGAGTTCATCGCCGGAGCAGACGACGAACTCATCTTCATGAGCGTCGAGGACGTGCTCACGGACGACGTCGTGAACGCGCTGGCGTCGGCCGCCGACCGTGGCGTCTCGGTCAAACTCGGCGGCGGGTCGCCCGCGGTCCAGGCCGAAATCGAGGAGGTGGTCCCAGCGGCGGACCGATTCGACTCCCTGTGGGTGTGGTCGGACACGCCCGCCAGCCGACTCCTGTTCGTTGACCGCGAGCAGACGCTCGTGAGCGTGCTCGTCGACGACGGAGACGACGGCCGGACCGAGACCGCGATCTGGGGTTCCGGGGAGGCCAACAGCCTGGTCGTCGTCCTGAAGGGCATCTTCACGTGGCGACTCGACGACCTCGAGGCGGAGTGACGCCCCGCGCCGGGACCCGGGTTGTCGAACGGGGCGGCCGGACCCAACACGGGCTGTCTCTGGGGGCGACGGCCGTTTCGCGCTCGCGCTCTCAGACCACAGCGGGTCGCTGTCGGCCGGCGACGCCGAGGGCATCGAGCGCAGCATCGGGACGCCGCCGGAACGCCCCCAGTGCGCCCCTCTGGTTCTCCGCTGGACAGTCGAACAGTCCCGCGGCGAGGTGTCCGCGGACACCGACGGCGGCCACTCGACGATTCGACTGACGTCGAACCAGCGAGTAGGCGATTGGCTTCAAGCCGTGCTACTGCTGTATCGCGCGTCGATCCTGCAGGTCCGTTCCGCGATTCGCGCTCCCTCGATCGTGGCCGCTATCCGGTGCCCGGACGGAGACTATTCGAGGCGTTCAGCGGGTAGCGATTGGACGCCGAGAGCGCTTGCAGACACTCCTCAACACCCGATAACAGGCCTCGCGTTTTTATCTCTGCTCCGCTATGTCTAGCCAAGATGAACTCCGCTCACGCCGGTCGCATAGAGCCACCAGCCACGTCGTTCGTGGAGACGGACTCGATCACCGTTCTCCACGTCGATGACCAACCCAGCTTCCTGGAAATGGCTGCGGCCGTCCTCGAAGCGGAACAAGACGACTTCGTCGTCGAAACTGCGACGAGTGCAACTGCGGGATTAGAGCGCCTCTCCGAGGGCGGCATCGATTGCATCGTGAGCGACTATCAGATGCCCGGGATGGACGGCCTGGAGTTCCTGGACGCCGTTCGCGAGGAGCACCCCGACCTCCCGTTCATTCTGTTCACCGGCAAGGGCAGCGAGGAAGTCGCAAGCGACGCCATCTTCGCCGGGGTTACCGATTACCTCCAGAAGAACCCCGGTTCAGACCAGTTCACCGTCCTGGCCAATCGGGTCGAAAACGCAGTCCGCCAGATGCGGACGGAAAAGCGGTTCGAGGAGAGTCGACGGCGGTTTCGGACGCTACTCAGCAACCTCTCGGGGATGGTCTATCAGTGCGAAAACGACCCGGACTGGCCGATGAACTTCGTCAGCGAGGGCTGTGGCGCGCTCACGGGCTACGACCCGTCCGAACTGGTCGACGGAACTGTCAGTTACGGAGCGGACGTCATCCATCCGGACGACCGGGACCGCATCTGGAACACCGTTCAAGAGGCGGTCGAAGCACGACGCCCGTTCAACATCGAATATCGCATCCGGACTGCTGACGGCGGCGAAAAGTGGGTCTGGGAACAGGGCCGAGGCGTCCTCGATGGTGGTACCGTTACCGCTCTGGAGGGGTTCATCACTGATATCACTGACCGGAAGGAGTCTCACCAGGAACTCGAGTACCAGTCCTCGTTACTGGAAGCACAGATGGAGACGACGATCGACGGACTGCTCCTCGTCGACGAGGACCGTACTGTCGTCTCCTACAACGAGCAGTTCCTCGAGATGTGGGAGATTCCCGACGAACTGCTCGAGACCGAGTCGGATACGGCCCTCCTGGACTGGGTCGTCGACCAACAGGTCGCGGACCCCGGTGAATTCCTGGCCCTCGTCGAAGAACTCTACGATCACCCCGAAGAGACGAGCCGAGATACGGTTCAGCTTCGCGATGGACGCGTCTTCGACCGCTATTCAGCCCCGGTCATCGGCGACGACGGCACCAACTACGGTCGCCTGTGGGTGTTCCGCGACGTCACCGAACGGCGGGAGCGCGAGCGCGAACTCGAGCGCCAGGAATTCCTGTTCCGTCGCGTTCAGGAGGTCGCCGACATCGGCGTGTGGGAGTACAATCCGCGAACGGAGGACCTCTGCTGGACCGACGGGGTCCGTCGCATTCACGGCGTCGAAGACGACTACGAGCCGACGTTAGAAACGGCACTCGAGTTTTACCACCCGGAGGACCGAGACGAGATCGACAGCGCCGTCACCGAGGCGATCGAAGCGGGGCGCGACTACGAACGGGAACTCCGTATCGTCCGCCCCGACGGCACAGTTCGAGACGTCCGTGCGTACGGGGAGGTTCGGACGGACGAGTCGGGGAACGCGGATCTGCTTCGGGGCGTGTTCCAGGACATCACCGAGCAGAAGGAACGAGAGCAACAGCTGCAGCGGTACGAATATGCCTACGAGTCGTCCCTGAGTGGAATCGTCATCGCGAACCTCGACGGCGAGTTCACGGCCGCGAATCCGGCGTTCCTCGACATGTGGGGGTACGACGACCGGGACGACGTCCTCGGGCGGTCGGTGACAGCGGTTTGGAAGCACACCGAGAAGGCAGCAGCCGCCCTCGATACGGTACGAGAGCGGGGCGGGTGGGAAGGTGAGCTCGAGGCCGTCCGAGCCGATGGGTCGACGTTCTACGTCAGGAGCGCGGCCAGCCTCCTGACGGACGACGACGGTGACCCCATCGGGGTTATGGCGTCGTTCGTCGACATCACCGAGCGCAGAGAGCGTGAGACCCAACTCGCCGAAGAGCGAGCGAAGTACTCGACGCTCGTCGAACAGAGTCACGACGGCATCTTGATCATCCAGAACGGCGACATCGTCTTCGTCAATTCCAGGTTCGCGGAACTAACTGACTACGACGAGGCCGACCTCCTCGGGACGTCGTTCCTGGCGGCGATCGCTCCAGATGACCAGGCGCTTGTTCAACGCCGGTACGAACGCCGACTCGACCCGGAACGTGAGGACCCGCCGTCCCGGTACAGGGTGCGATTTCAGACGCGGGACGGGCGCCAGCGAGTCGCAGAAGTGAGCGCCGCCCAGATACGATACGAGGGAGCGGACGCCGTCTTCGCATCCATTCGAGACGTCACCGAGCAGCAACGGCACGAGGAGGAACTCGAACAGCTGAACGAAGAATTAGCGATCCTCAATCGCGTCGTTCGCCACGACATCCGCAACGACATGTCGATCATTCTCGGATGGGGCGAGCTGCTCGAGGACCACATCGACGAAGCTGGTGCGGAGCACCTCAAGAACATCCTCCGCAGCAGCAAACACGTCGTTGAACTGACCGATATCACCCGCGACTACGTCGAGACGTTAGCGAGCGACGACGAGATGGACGTCTATCCGACTCGACTCCGGCCGATGCTGCAAAAGGAGATCGCCCTCCGGCAGGAAGCGTATCCCGACGCAGCGATTTCCGCTGCGGGGTCGATTCCCGACGTCGAAGTCCAGGCGAACGAAATGCTCTCGTCGGTCTTCCGGAATCTGCTGAACAACGCCGTCCAGCACAACGACAAGGACGCGCCGGTTGTCGAGATTCGTGCCGAAGCGCGTGCGGACACCGTCCAGGTGACAATCTCCGATAACGGGCCCGGAGTGCCTGCAGGCCAACAGGAGGCGATTTTCGGGAAGGGTGAACGGAGCCTCGAGAGTACGGGGACTGGTATCGGACTCTACCTGGTCGAGACACTGGTCGAACAGTACAGCGGTGACGTCCGGGTCGAGGACGACGACTCGGCGGGCGCGACGTTCACTGTGACGCTCCCGAAATCCGGGTGATTGCGCACGACGAGCCGTCAACTGTACCGTGCCCAGTCGGGCAGCCAACGGGTACGGGGTCGCGGTACTGGTGTGGCTTCGCGGATCATCTGGTGGTGCACGGAACTGACAGCGCGAGGACGCGTTCGGTCCGTCGGGGCGACTACCGGACGGGGTCAGGAACCAGAACTCCAGGCTGTGTCGATCACGTCAGCGAAAGACACGGTCTCCGCGACGACAAACTGACTAGTCAACCAGGGTGTCATCGAACCGTTGGCATGCTTGGATTGAAGCGATAAGTACAGAAAAGAACCATAGGGATCGACTCTATTCGCGGGAAGAAAGATGGTTCGGCATTCAGTATGAACGGCGTGCTTGACGTCTCTGGTTTCACATCTTGGTTCGCTCTTTGACGGTGACATTGTAGGTTCTCGTCAGTTGCTTTTCGCCGACGCTGAGTGTGACAGTGACGTCTTCAGGGATGTTTTCGTGGAGGGTCTCTTGAGGGAGGTGTGGCGTGTGGGTGGTGTCACCGACCTTGTTGCGCGTCCAGACGACCGCGACGTGCACCGTCGGCTTGGATGATCCCACGACGGTGATACCGTCTAAGGTTCGATTGGACGCATTCGCGGTGAGTTCTTGACGGACTGCCTGGGCTGCAATAGATTCACCCTTGTACTTCAGCCAGGTGTCTGCGGGAGCAGTCCCGTAGACCGGTTCTTTAGTTACACTCCCTGTTGTTTCGTTGACCGAAGTCCGGTATTCCTCGATGTACTCGATGGTGTTGTTCTCAGCATGGTACGTGTGGTTGGTAGTGAGTTCTTCGTGAACCGTGAGATGGTCGGCCATCTCCGGTATCGTCGCAGGCGCGGTCTCTGTTGAATCGGATGTTGTGGATCCTGTTGGGCCCGATGGCGAGGTTCCCAGACAGCCAGCGGTAACAATAATGAGTGTGAGAACGCAGATTGGATGCCGAGACCAGTATTTACCGGGCATAAATATGTGTAAGAATATGGGGATTAAACGCTTTGTGGGGAGCGAGCAAGTCAAAATCCACCACCCGGATCGGCGTCACTCGCTTGATTCTCATGACTGAGGCCACACAAGATATTCATCACTGACTCGGTAGATTTCGGATATGAGGAGAGCGGTCGCCACCGTTCTGATACTCTGTCTGGTAACGGCGGGCTGTATTTCTCGTTCCTCGGATGACCAGGGAGGACATCCAAGTAATGCACTCACGGTGGAGAAGGTAGATTCAGCGCCAACCGTAGAGAATGTCATTGAGTATTCTCAATGTCTTCAGGCCAGCAGGAGGTCTTCGTCTCTGCTGTGAATAGTGAGGATAATGATGCCTGGATTTCAGAGGAGGTCAGTTACGGGGTCTGGATTGATTACGAGTATGTAGAGTACAACGGTGGTTCCTACGAGGTAGCTGTAAGCGGGGCGTAGCGAGCGAGAGTGTCAGCACCCTCGATACGCATATCTACGTACAAGCATCTTCGCCGAGTTCTACGGTGAAAATAACCACCTTGTGAATGGTTCTGTGATTTCCTCTAGTCGACGGTGATGGCTGTTTCGACTTCGTGGGTCAGTTGGAGTTCGCTGGTGCTGAGAGCCTCTGCGAGGTCTTCGGTCATGTCGGGGTGGTTCAGGGTCTTCTCTTTTCGGCGTCGGTCTTGGCGGATGTGTTCACAGGCGGCGAGCACGGCGGCAGTCTTAGTGTTCTCATTGAGAGCATCCATGGCGGATTCGATGCTATCCAGGCGGTGGGCGTAATCGCCGTCGGTGCGGATTCGCATGCTGGATTCGTTCACACGAGTCCTGAAAACCGTTGTACTACGTTCACTGGCTGGGGTGATTCGGGGCAAAATGCCTCGATCTCCCCGCAGGCCCCACCCGCGACCCTCACCGTGAGCACGATGGGCGCCGAAATATGCACACGAGGTTTCCCGGTTCGTGTGCATATCTGGGAAATCGATTCTTAGCGCGTGTTTGCCCTGGGGCGTGTGGGTGTGATGGGATCTTCAAAAGAAGTGAGCTAATAGACTACCAACCGTGAGGCCTCACACGCCTTTGCCACCTACTACAGACTGTTTTCGTACTCATCTTCAAGCCGTAATAGCAGGTGGCTCAGTACGACGCAGACGAAGCCAATACTACCAAAAAATAAAATCTCGTGGAGTAACATTTCCTGCATGAAAGCTTCTCTAAGTCTCATAAGACTAGCCACGAAGGACGCAAGCCAACCAATTGCTGCTGCTATGAATACTCCTGTTGTCCAGATTCTAACCTTGTCTGCCTTCTGAACCGGGATCCGTCGAGAATATTATAAACCACAGCTGAGGATAGGAGTGCAACAATCGCAAAGAGAAACTCGGAGGTTCTTGAGGTGGTAGCTACTAGAAGCGTGTGATTTACAGCTGGAAGAAAAAGAAATAGTTTCGGTGTATTAAGAAGATCATTAAGCTCGCTTGCAGACATTGCTATAATTCTGCATTCTCAGGGTCAATACGGTAAACTAACTCTCTTTCTCCCTCTATCTGCTCCACAGGGAGTGTATTGAACTCCTCATTGAGTCGATTAAGAGCCTGCTTAGCGGTTTTCTTGTTATTCCTACCCTGAGCCCGGACATCAATGTAGGGAATGCTATATTCGTTCGAGTCATACTCCTGTACCCGTGTTTTGGCCTGGCATTTTATCTTCTCCGCAGTATCGTATCTCCCGACGTAGACCACGAACGGATGCTCCAGAACAATATCTGTGTAAGTATCTTGTATTTCTTCGTCACTATCTTTGTTTGACGCGACTTCGTCCAGAATATGCCTCAGAATACCACCCTGATCATAGTAGCCTGAGCTGCAGAAGTTTGTAACTAGGTTAGCCGTCTCTCCAAACTGGTCTTCCAACTCAGACTTCCACTCTCGCATCGTCTCTGGCGGGGTATATCGATCGTCTCTCTCCCAAGCAATCCGAATGCTTTGGCTCCTACGTAACAGCTTCAGCTGGGGTTTCGATAGATATTCTGAGAAAAACTCTATAATTTCTTTTGTCCTATCATCCCTCCGGGCCTCATCGGCGACTTCAAATTCTCTTTCTTGTTCGTGTTTCAGAAGGCGGCCTTGGGATTGCTCCGTCGGTACAACCTCATCTAAGATTTCTCGTTTGCCTTCCTCAGTGAAGGCATCCAGATTAAGTTCAACGACCGTCTCTCCTTCTTCTTCGACTTGTTGAAGAGGCTCTACACCTTCCCCCTTCTCAACAATTTTTACTTCCTGATCCGGGAGTTCCAGAATATCTTGATTGTATGTCGTCCGTGTACCGTCATCGTCGGACGTAGTAAGCGAGAAGACAGCGCTGATACCGCGCTCGACGACACGAAATACCCTGTCTTTCAGTGCAACTACTTCTTCTGAACGAATAAGACGGATGGCGGTTTTGACGAGATCCGCATTCTCATCTCCGCCCTCCGGCATATTACTCCTCAGAACGGTATTCTTCGACGTACTCTGAAACAGAGTTGAAGTTGTCTTTTATAAACACCCGGGAACCAACTCCAGTCCCACCAAATTCTTCAATTGTGAGGGGCTCATCATCACCACTTGGGATGATGACCTCATCATTCTCATCAAGCAGATATCCATCTTTGGTAACCGTAACCCCAAGCTCACCAGCAATCGTCTCAGCTGCGCTTTGACCAAATGTGATTGTAGGGGACATAGTACGGTTCCCGCGTTTCGGTTATCTAGCTGTACTTACCCGGGGGTAATATTATTACCGCTCTCGGGCGGGCCGGCTGACGTGAAGGAAGTCACAGAAAGAGTTTGGAAGAAATATATTTAGCTGCCTGCAGCTGTGCAGTGTGTTTTGGATTGGTGGCCTTAGCCACACCCCTAAGGGAGAACCGAACGCCCCTGGTTCGGTTCTCCCGGCCGGAGGAGCCGGCCCGATCTAGTCGGTCACCCTGGACGAGCACGCCCATCTCAACTGAGGTTGCACTATACAGCTGGTTGAACATAAGTAGAATTGAGCTGTAGTGGTAGTCTGGTAGTGTTGCCACTGGCCGCGGGCCGCGCTACCGGAGCGCCTTCCAGGCGCGACGCGTGCCTTCGACGCCGCTGGCGCGGAACTTCACGACTGCCTGCCGGAAGCGCTCCGGGTCCTGGCCGGCGTTGGTCCACACCTCGAAGGCCGTTCGGAGTCGGCTTGAGACGACGCTGGGGAGGCCGTTGTACGCCCACGTGACCTCCTCGAAGTCGCCAAGGTCGATCTCCAGGGCGTCCGCTCGGTTCCTGATATCGACGCCGTAGCGGTTGCACCACGCAACCCACTCAGCCATCGCGTCCGAGGCCTCGCGTTCGGCCATTTCGACGGCTTTCGCACTTGTCTCGACGGCCGTGCGCGTCGCCTCGCGTGCTTCCTGGACGGCGTCGTGGACCATTTCGGCGACGTACTCACTGCGGAGCGCACATTCGCCGTACTTGCGGTCGACGAGTTCGCTCATCGCCCGCAGCGCGCGGCGCACGCTGCCGACGTGGCGGTCGTTCTCCGTCGCAATGTCCTCGGGTGAGAGTTCTCCGCCGTCGGTGATGAGCGTGTCTAGAGCTTCCCACTGGACGGGGCTGAGCCCATCGGCGAGATGCCGAACAACGACGCTCTCCTGTTCCTGGCGGACTCGGGTGAGATCTAGTTGAATGGGGTCGGGGCCGCGCTCGCTGGTCGACGGAGTCCAGTAGGCGTCACTCTCGACGTACGCGCTCCCGCTCATGTCGTCGGGAGAGATGTCTAGACCGGCGTCTGCGAGCACGGACAGGACTGTTTGATCTAGCTCGCGCTCTAAGTCTACGAGGTCGTCGAAGCGGACGGTCTGGGTGCGGGGGACGAGAGAGGTCTGGAGGGAGGCGCCGACCTTCGGGTGTGCTAGCGCCTCCGAGGCGTCCAGGCGTGCGGCCTCTCGGGCGTAGTAGTGTTTGACCTCCTTGGGGAGGCGGTGGCCGGGAAACACCTCACCAAGCCGTTGTGCGTCCAGCGTGGCGGTGTGGTAGTATCCAGGGACGTTCTCGCCTTTTTCGTCCTGGTCGTTCTGGACGAGCTTCCGGTAGCCGCTACGGTCGTTCTCGAGGAGGTGTGCCATCGAGGCGATTGACCCATCGCGGGCGTGGACGGGGCCGCTGGCGTCGCGGTGGAGGCGGGCGTACTTTTCGGCGTCCAGGATGTTGCTGGTGTGTTCGGGCTCCTGGAAGTATCGCGCACTGAACCCGAGCACGTGGGCGGCGGTTTGGAAGAGGTCGAGGTACCGCGTGAATTCGATGTTTGAGCCCTGGATGCGGATATTCAGGCCATCATTTTCGAGTGTCGGCGGTACGGGGATCTCGGTTACGTCCCCGTCGTCGGTCTCGCCGTGCAGGCCTGCCCACCGTGGTGACATGTGTGCGGTGAAATCTTGCTTTTGGACGGGGTCTTCTTCGGGGTGGCGGGCGACTTTGACGCTGAATTCGCGGATTGTCTCGTGTTCGATGCGAGCGCCACCGTCAGTTATCCCGCCGGTCGGTGGCAACAGTCCGCCCTCGTCACGATACGAAAGGCGTGCAACCCACGTCTCGCCGTTGTGGGTGAACTTTGCTGCTCGGCTGCCGTCCGCGTCTTTCACGAGGGCGTCTGCCCCAAACCAGGGGTCGAGGCCGTTCTCGGCGAAATGCAGGTGGGCGTCGAACTCGTGGGCCGCCAGATCCAGCGTTCTCACGCCGACCACCTCCAAGCGGGCGGCCGTGTCGCGTAGATGAGTCCGACCAGAACGGCGACGAGCACCACCACGAGGGCGGTCAGTCCGGGGTTCGGGTAGACAGTGGTGAGGGCGTACAGGGCGACCCAGAACTGCATCCAGTAGCCCCGGCGAAGCGTGGGCCGCGAGTGTGCGTGGTCACGCATCTGCGTCACCCCACAGCCGCCGGCAGGCGGCACACAGCGCGACTTTCACGCGGTCACGGTCGGGAAGCCGGACACGCCGGCAATCGGGGCCGTCGGACCCACAGACCTCACACTCACCGGCTTCCGGCGCGTCCTCGGCAACGGTCTCCCAGTAGTCGTGTCGGCGGACCTGTGGGCCGCCGTCCGTCCGCAACTCGGAGGCCGCGACGAACTCGCGGGTCACCGTCCGTCACCCCCATACAGGGGCGCGTCGTGGTCGGCCGGGATCTCCCCGAGTGGTGCGAGTCCGAAGTCCGCGGGTCCGTGGTCCGAGAGATGGACGTGTCGGCGTTCCTCCGGCGTGAATTCGTAGCCGCAGGCGGGGCAGTGAGTGAGGACGTTGAAGTCCTGGCCGGGGGTGCGTGAGACGCGGAGACTCACGCCGACCACCCACACTTAAAGCCCTGACTTAATTCCGATATTCTAAAGTAGTACTTTGACGAGCTGGCGCCTCTACCGCTATATGTGTAGAAGCAGTACGAAAGGAAGTGGGACCGCCGAGATTCGAACTCAGGTCCGACGGACCCCATCCGCCGAGGATACCGCTACCCCACGGTCCCACGATTTCACCGACGCGGGTTCGAGCATTAAGGCCTTCGCTTCGTTCCCGGTCAGACGAGGACGCGCTCCAGGTCGACGACGGTGCCGGAGTCGGCGTCCGGGTCGCCGACGAGGCGCCCGAGGCACACCGCGGCGCCGTTCGGCGTGTAGCACGACGAGCGCGTCGTCGGGGGCCTCGTCTGCAGTGATGACGCCAGGGGCGTAGACGGGCGCACCCTCTGCGACCTCCTCGCCGGCCGAGGGCGCGATGGTCACGCTCGGGATGTGTTCGAG
>NZ_WUUU01000025.1 GCF_009831555.1 Halobacterium bonnevillei
TTCGAGACGACTTCGCGGACGCGTTCGGCGGCGGTGGCCAGGGCGGCATGCCGGGTGGTGGCCCCGGTGGCGGGCCGGGCGGCGAAGACGACTTCGGCTTCGACCTGGACGCCGACGTCGGCGCCGGTGGCCCCGGCGGCTTCGAGGAAGACGAGGAGTACGAGAGTGACATCCCGCGCATCGACTTCGGCATCGAAGGCCTCGACGAGATGATCCAGGACGGCGTCCCCGAGCGCTCACTCATTGTCACCATCGGCGAAGCCGGCACCGGGAAGACCACGTTCGGCCTCCAGTTCCTCCACGAGGCCATCGAGAACGGCGAACGCGCCGTCTTCATCACGCTCGAGGAATCCCGCGAACGCGTCGTACAGAGTGCCACCGAGAAGGGCTGGGAATTCGACCGCCACACCGAGGAGGGCAACCTCGCCGTCATCGACATCGACCCGATCGAGATGGCGAACTCGCTCACCAGCATCCGCAACGAACTTCCGCGCCTCGTCGAGGAGTTCGGCGCCAGCCGGCTCGTCCTGGACTCGGTGTCGCTGCTCGAGATGATGTACGACGACCAGTCCACGCGCCGCACCGAAATCTACGACTTCACCAAATCCCTCAAACAGGCCGGCGTCACCACTATGGTCACCAGCGAAGCCAGCGAGGACAACTCCTTCGCGTCCCGCTACGGCATCATCGAATACCTCACGGACGCCGTCGTCGTCCTCCGGTACATCCGCCCAGAGGACTTCCGGGAAACCCGCCTCGCCGTCGAAATCCAGAAGATCCGGGACGCCAACCACTCCCGGGAAACCAAACCCTACGAAATCACCCACCAGGGCATCTCCGTCTACCGGCAGGCGAATATCTTCTGAGACGCAGCCGTTCCTGTCGGAGGCGGCCACTGCCGGCTGTCTGCCAAACCCGCGGGAGCGCACTCGTGGTCCGTACTGCCTCACCGCTCTACGCGGGAGTTGAGTCCGCGTGTCTGTGAACGTCTGGACCCCGGTTTTGCCGGACGCCGAATTGGCGTGCTCGTGATAGTCAGAAATCTGGTTGGTTCTTCTAACTAACTTTTTGGTGATATATTCGGCGAGCCCCGATTTCCGTGGGATTCGACCTGGGGGCGACGGGTGCGCTCGTGCAATGGGTCGTGCGATCGCGGTGCGCTATCGACGAGAAACGGATTGTCTTCGACGTCGTGACCCTCGGTTTGCGCCGCCAGAATCGATTTTGTTCGCACGGATTCTGTATTGAAATTAGCAGTAAGTGGGGGTACAGGGTTTCGACAGGGCTGAACGCAGCGTACAGCCAGTACTGCTGGCTGTCGAGACAGACGATCGGTTCGTCAACTGCAACGTGGTCCGGCTCACGTCCCGAAGTCGTCTCTTGATCGGCTTTCCGGATCCAGTTGTGTCCGGTGGAACGCACGAGCGACTCGGGACCAGTCCGATAGCCAATACAGTATCTAAAAGTGATAAGAGTTGCACGTGCAGCGGGACACTGGCCTTCACAAGCGGTTCCGGTGTCGCTTCTCGTTCCACTCGGTCAAAGGGTTACCACCGATGCGGCGCCCGACCTCCGACACTGTTCACATAGGAATCCAGTCACTGCTCCGGTGGCCAGTATCCGAACCCCGTCGCCGGAGACGGAACCAAAAGGCTCAGGGGGCGCTCCAGCCCGATACTCGACAGCCGCAACTCCGGCCTCGTGGATCGTGATGGTGTTCACCTGATCCGCAGACGAATAGTCGATTCGACCTTCGATCCCCCTGGAATTGGTGTTCCATCCGTGCTCCTGCACTGCTTCCGAGCGGCCTATCTCGGTTACCGTTGAGGTGATGCACCCACGAATGCACGGCACTCGGGCGGGGCCTGACGCCCAGTATATAAATAATACATACAGTATATGAAAGTGGTATGATATCGATTATAGCCAGATTCCCCCCTCCGACGCTGGACTCGAAGTCTGCACGTCTCTCGCGGAGATCTGCCTCGTCACGGACGCGTAGGCGCTCTTGCGGTCGAGGCCGGGGATGGTTCACTCGATTCCACGACTGGCCCGGTCCATATCACGACGCTCCCGGCAGAACGTGGGCGTACTCCGATAACTGTTCGACGAGTGCCGATACGCGGCCTCTGCTCCGGTATCTCTTCGACTGCTCGTTCCAGGTCCGATTTTGCTTCCCGAATTCGTACGCGGGTTCGCTTCCGCTCGACGTCGCCCCGGAAATCGCCGAAAATCGCCCGCTTCTCGACGATTTCGGGGAGATAGTCTTCGAGCTATGGTCGCTCTGGGGTTGATGTCTGGCCTCTCGTGCGGCGACGACGAACGACGCTCGTTCGTCAGGGTCCACTAATTCACCGTCTCCGGGGCGTTTCCTCCCAGTTCGACGATTCCAACTTATCGGTGCCAGTCCAGCGTACCTATTATCTGGATACTAGTATGTTGGTTTTATTATCCGGTAACTGTCTATTCTCGGGTGCAGTCCCGGACTTCGGTCGTCAGTGGGACTGTCTGTTCGAGGTTTGTCGAGCGGTCTGGCGAAAAGGTTTTGCGTCGAGTACCCACATCTCAATGCATGATTGAAGACATCAATCACATCGAGATCGAGGCCAGTGACGCCGAGGAGATGGTGGCGTTCTTCGAGAAACTTGGGTTCGAGGAACACCGGGAGACAGAGCACCACGGCGCGTCGTACGAGATGAAGCCGGCGGGTGCGGAGAAGCCAGTTTTCGAAATCCACACGGTGAAAGGCGAGGAGACCCCTGGCATCAACCACCTCGCGTTCCAGGTGGATGACATCCAGGGGGCGACGAAGACGCTGGAGGAGGAGGACGTCTCGCAGGTGTCGAACCCGTACTACGTGGAGCCGACTGACCGAACGATCGTGAACTTCCGGGACCCGGACGGACGTCGCTTCCAGTTCGTCTCGGAGGGCGACAAGGAGTAGTCGTGACGGATGGACGCTAATCACCGGAAGGCGGTCGTCGCTGCAACGGCCGGAGTACACTGGGGTGTGATGGAACGATGACCGACGGTTCCGAATCGGGGACGTCGGCTGGACGCCGGAGCAAGGTGGCGCGACTCCTCGACGAGTACGAATTCGAGGGGCTTGGTGCGGAGCTAGAGCACCGGTGGACGACGGACGGTCGCGACGGGATGAGTCTGCGGGAGCTCGAGACGTACTTCAACGAGCGGTTGCTGGAGCACCGGATGCGGAGCGTCGGCATCCAGAGCCTCGAGGGGGAGGTGCCGAACATCTACCGACTGTTGACGGGCGAGGACGTGAGTTCGGGGGGACGCACGCGCGTGAAGCGTCGGCTGGAGCGGGCTGGCGTGGACGTGGAGGCGCTCCAGGAGGACTTCGTGTCCTACCAGGCAATCCGGACGTACCTGAAGGAGTATCGCGGGACGGTGTACGAGAGCGAGGAGGGTGACCCTCGCGAGTCGGCGAAACGGCTGATTGCGCAGATGCGGAACCGCACGAGTGCGATTGCGGAGAACAAGCTGGACCAGCTCGCCGAACTGGAGGACTTCCACCTCGAGGACCCGCAGGTGTTCGTGGACGTGCAGGTCATCTGCGGGCGCTGTTCGACCCAGCAGCCGATCCAGGACGCCCTCGAGGACGGCGGCTGCGACTGTGGCGTCGAGTAGCTCGTGCAGGGCGTTTTCTCCTTGGTCCGGGGCTGTCAGCTCGGGACCGCAACTCGGTGGGTCGTTGCCGTCGCGCACGAGCGTGCGCTGCTCCTGGATTCCCGACGGCCCGACAAAGGATAACAGCATTAATGCTGTTATTCTTTGCCGGGTTGTCTCCCTGTGTGGGCGGGTTCCTGTTTAGCGTCCCTCCAACAGATGCTATTTTTTCCTCGGTCAGTGTCGGAACGATGTTCTCGCTGGCCGGAATTCCTGCCCATTTTTCATTTACCACCATATTTATCAGGGGGGAGACGAATTGGTGACTCAGGGTTTCCATGAGAGACTTTAGCAACCGGAAGTCCAGTGGCAACGGCATGAGTCGGCGCAAGGTCCTCGCAGGCGGGGCAGCTGCCGGCGTAACTAGTCTTGCAGGCTGCGCGATACTCGGTGGGGGTGATTCCGACGATTCCGGCGACAGTGAGAATGTGGAGATCCACACGATGAACCTCGAAGGTTCGATGTTCGTTCCCGTCTTCTTCTACGGACGCGAACAGGACATCTGGGCCGACCGGGGCATCGACCTCTCGATGGAGGTCACAGGATTCGGGAAGTTCACGCGGACGTTCTCCCAGGAACTCGCCACCGGTGCCTCACCGCTCTCCTCGCTCCCGTTGGCCGCGAACCTCGCGGGTGACACGCCCGTGAAGTGCTTCGGGCAGACGCTGAACTTCATCAACCAGTGCTTCGTGCCGGAGGGCTCGGACATCGAAGAACCCGCAGACCTCGAAGGCGCGACGCTCGGTGTCCCCGGTCGCGGTTCGTCGACGACCAGGTACTACATCGCGATGTGGGCGGACCTCTACGGGTTCGACCTCCTCAACGACCCCGCAGAGATCGTGGACGCGTCCACGTCGACGCTGTACAACTTCCTCGACCAGAACGAGGAAGTCGACGCCGCACTCCTGTTCACGTCGTCTACCATCAAGGCGCTCGCCAACGACGGCCTCCGGTCCATCTTCAACCCGGTTCCGAACTGGGAGGAAGAGTACGGGCACCCGCCGTCGGTCACGCTGTTCGGTGTGTACGACGACTTCCTCGAGAACAACCCCGAAGCAGTCCAGAACTTCTGGGAGGGCTGGGTCGAGGCCGTCGAACTCTTCCGCGACGAGTTCGACCAGGCGATCAACCAGTACGGTGCGGTCGGCGGCATCGACCTCTCCTCGGATGGCGAAATCGAGGTCGTGCGCGAGATGGTGAACAACGAGACTCTGCTCCCGACCGAATGGGACGACGGCTGGATCGACATGAACGTCCAGACGTTCGACCTGGTCGAAGAACAGGGCGGCCTCGAGAACGCGCCGGCCGCCGAGCAGTTCATCACGATGGACGATGTCGGGAGCAACTAACCCGAACGCGAGCGACGTGACCGATACACAGCAATGTCGCAACAATCCTTGACGAAACAATGGCTTGCCCGCCGCCGAAGGGGCCGGCTCGTCCCGCCGAGCCTGGTAGCGATTGCGCTGTTTCTCGCGTTCTGGCAGGTCGTTTCGCTGCAGTTCGAAGCGACGACGTTCCCGGGCCTCGGGCAGCTCGCGGACAACATCGTACTCGTCGTCACGAGCGAGGACCAGTTCGCGTTCCTCGACAACGTCCTGCCGACGCTCGTCCGCATCGCGATGGGCTTTCTCATCTCGATGGTCATCGGGACAGTTCTCGGCATCTCCATGGGGTTGTACACGGCAGTCGAGGACTACGCGACCGCGCCGGTGATGGCCATCATGACGTTCCCCGCCGTCGTCTGGGCGTTCATGGGCATCCTCTGGTTCGGCATCACGCAGTACGTCGTGCACGTCCTCGTCATCACGCTCGTCGTCGCACCGTACGTGACAGTGAACATCTGGAAGGGTGCCGAGTCCGTCGACCAGGAACTCGTGGAGATGGCGGCGTCGTTCGACGCGGGTCGCCTCGAGCAGTGGCGGCACATCCACGTTCCGCACCTCCAGCCGTTCCTGTTCTCCTCGGCTCGCCTCGCGTTCGCACTGTCCTGGAAGATCGCGCTCGTCGCCGAAGTGTTCGGCGCGACCGAAGGCGTCGGGTACGTCATCAGCTACTACTTCCAGACGCTGCGTTCCGACATGATCATCGCGTGGGCAGTCCCGGTCATGCTCCTGATGTTCGGCGTGGAACGGTTGTTCAAGCGCCTCGAGGACCGGTCGTTCGCGTGGCGCCCGGAACTCGAAGACACCGTCGACCGGAGGGCCTAATCGATCGCAGATGGAACTCAAGATTCACAACCTCACGAAGACCTTCGAAGAAGAGAACGGGGACGAGTTCGTCGTACTCGACGACGTCAGCGCAACGGTTCGAGAGGGCTCGTTCACGAGTATCATGGGGCCGTCGGGCTGCGGGAAGTCGACGCTGTTGAACATCCTCGCGGGCTTGCACTCGTTCCAAACCGGCAGCATCGAGTGGCGCGACGCGGACGTCGACCCGCAGAACCTCCCCATCGCGTACGTCTTCCAGGAGCCGCGCCTCTTGAACTGGCGGAGCGTCGAAGACAACCTCAAGTTCGCACTCCGCGCCCAGGAGATTCCCGAGGCCGAGCACGACGAGATCATCGACGACGTCCTGACGACGGTCGGTCTCGCAGACGAGAAGCAGACGTTCCCGCTCCGGCTCTCGGGCGGGATGCGCCAGCGCGTCGGCATCGCACGCGCGCTCGCCGTCGACCCCGAGATTCTCCTGATGGACGAGCCGTTCAGCGACCTGGACGAGCTCACCGCCCGCAACCTCCGACAGGACCTCATCGACCTCTGGCAGGAGACGGGGAAGACGATCGTGTTCGTCACTCACGACATCAGCGAGGCGGTCTACCTGTCCGACGAGATCATCTTCCTTGACACGGACGGGAAGATATTCAACGAGACCACGATCGACCTGCAGCGGCCGCGCAACCCCGACGACGCCGAACTGCTCCAGATCGAGTCCGACCTCATGGACGAGTTCTTCAATCACATGGAGTCGTTGCAGGAGGAGTCCGCCGACTCGCCGGCGAGCACCGTGAACGAGGGTGACGCCTAGCGTGACATCCGAGATGGACGGCAGTGTCGTCGACAGGTTCGGCGAGCGGATGCCGGTCAGTCTCGGCGACGTGTCGAGTCGCGTCATGCAGCGCGCCCGTCAGATCGGAGTGCCGCTCGTCGTCATCGGGATCGCGTGGTACGTCGCGGCGGTGCTCGTGAACGACCCGAGCCAGTTGCCGAACCCGGCGGCGACGTTCGAGCAGACGTACGAGGTACTCACGACGGAGGACTTCCGCGGGTACACCGCGTTCTACCACCTCCAGTTGACGCTCGAGCGAGCGTTCATCTCGAGTAGCATCGGCCTCGTCGTCGCCATCACTGGCGGCATCCTGATGTCGACGAACGACCTCGTCGAGGACTCGGTGAGCAGTTGGCTGCCGTTCTGGATGACGACGCCGACGGTCGTCATCATCCTCCTGTCGATGGTGTGGTTCAACTTCAGCGAGGTGGCAGTCATCTTCGCCGTCGTCGTCGCGTCCACGCCGTTCGGGATGGTGAACATGTACGAGGGCGCGAAGGACGTCGACGTGAACCTGCTGACGATGGCGGACGCGTTCGACGCGAGCGCGGCGATGGTCTGGCGTCACATCTACGTCCCGCACCTGCTGCCGTACCTGTTCGGGAGCTACCGGTACATCCTCGGGATGGTCTGGAAGATGGTCGTCCTCGCGGAGGTGTTCGGACTCTCCGCCGGTATCGGGGCGATGTTCCGGTACTACTTCGAACAGGGCCGGCTCGTGATGGTGTTCGCGTACCTCATCCCGTTCATCGTCGTCGTCCTCATCATCGAGTTCGGGATTCTGAAGCCACTCGAGACGTACTTCTTCCGCTGGCGCGACTAGCAACACCCCATTTTCGATTCACCACATGACTCACATCGCAATCGACCAGGACATCACGCCGACCGAACGGGTACTCGATTCGCTCCCGGACGCGTGGGAGGCGTCGGTCGGCATCGGTAGTACAGAGGAGACAGCAATCAGCGACCTCGCCGGCGTGGACGTGGCGCTGGTCACGTCTCGCGTGCCACTGAGCGAGCGCGTCATCGACGCGTCCGACCTCGGTCTCGTCGGGAAGCTCGGGACGGGTCTGGACAGCGTCGACGTCGCGGCGGCGCGGGCGCGCGACATCGAGGTGACCTACACGCCAGGGATGAACGCGCTGTCTGTCGCGGAGCACACGCTGACGCTGCTGCTCGCGACGGCGCGGCGGCTGACCGAGGCGCGCGGTCTTATCGAAACCGACCGCTGGCGGGACGAGATGACGCTCGGCACTCGCGTGTCGGGGTCGACCGTCGGCATCGTCGGGTTCGGGAACGTCGGGAAGCGCGTCGGCTCGCTGCTGGGCGGGTTCGACGTTGACGTCCTCGTCAACGACCCGTACACGGCAGAGATAGACGCGGAGCTCGTCGGCGGCCGGAACGTCCCGCTGGGGGAACTCCTCGCAGACAGCGACTTCGTGTGCGTGACCGCGGAGCTGACGCCGGAAACCCGCGGACTCATCGGCGACCCGGAATTCGAGCGGATGGACCAGTCCACGATACTCGTCAACACCGCACGCGGCCCCGTCGTCGACGAGACCGCGCTCCGGAGCGCGCTCGAGCACGATGACATCGCCGGCGCCGGCCTGGACGTCCACCACTCGGAGCCGCTCGGGAGCGACTCCGCGTTCCTCGACATGGATAGCGTCGTCCTGACGCCGCACATCGCGTCGATGACGCTCCAGAGCAGGCGGGAACTCATCGACCGACTCGTCGAGAACGTCACCACGCTGTGGCGAGGCGACCCGCTCCCTGATCGCTACCTCGCACCGGTGGCGACCGAATAATCAGCCGCCCTCGACACCAGTCTCCGGTCCGACGCCGTCGGGTTCGAGAAGAATCCTCGGTCGCAGCAGTGTGCCCGCCGCCCGGGCCGCGCTCGGCGCCCGACGCGCGTTCAGTTGACGGTCTCTTCGAGGAGGCCGTCGTAGACGCGCTGGATGTCGTCGCCCGTCGCTTCGATGGGGCCGCCGTGAAAGCACACGATCTGCTCGACGTCGAGGTCGACGAGCGAGCCGATGGCGTCCCGCGAGGTCGCGAGGTCCGGCGTCACGGAGCGCTTCGGGCCGCCGAGGAACTCGCCGTCCGCCCGCAGGAGGTCACCTGCGACCAGCACGTTCGCGTCCTCGAAGTGGTACACGAGGTGGCCGGGGGCGTGTCCGGGCGTGAAGATTGCGCGAACCGGGCCGGCGTGCGTGTGGAATCGCTCGCCGCCGGTCAATTCGATGTCCACTGGGACGCCGCCGTAGGGCTCCTCGGGGCGTTTCAGCATCCGGACGTCGGCGGTCACGTACGGGGCCGCACGCTCGTGTGCGACGACCTCGGCGTCCGCCCGGTCGTGGACCGCTTCGAGGCAGCCCAGGTGGTCGTAGTCGTGGTGCGTGAGGATGATCTTGTCCACGTCGTCGTAGGCGAACCCGTCCGCTTCGAGCGCGGCTTCGAGTGCGTCGGCGTCACCTGGACCGCCGACGTCGAACAGGAGGAGGCCGCGGTCGGTTTCGACCCCCGTGGGGTGCCATGTGCGGTCGTTCCCGAAGTACTCCGTGTCGAACTGGAAGACGTAGACTCCGTTGGTGACTTCCATGGTTCAGAACCCACCGGAATTTCCATAAATGTTCTCATCGCCCCCACTGGGCTCGGTCTCGAGGACACCGGAGTGGGGGAGGCCGCAGCCGTATTGACTCGCTGCGGTTTCGGTTCGATCGCGGGCACGCGGTCACAGCGGTCCGCTCCAGGACAGACTCCCGGGACACGGATTGTAACGAGCAAAAGCATTTTACGCTGGAGAGTCGATGTACGGCCGTGCTTAGCGAAATCGATCACATAGAGATTGAGGCGAGCGACGCCGACGAGATGGCCGACTTCCTCAAGAAGCTCGGCTACGAGGAACTCCGCACGACCGAACACCACGGGACGTCCTACGAACTCGAACCCGGCGACGGCGACGGCCCCATCTTCGAAATCCACCGCGTCGAGGGCGAGGAGGTCCCCGGCATCAACCACATCGCCTTCGCGGTCTCCGACATCGAAGGCGCGACTGAAGAACTCAAAGAACAGGACGTCGACCAGGTGAGCGACCCGTACCACGTCGAGAAGACGGGCCGCACGATCACGAACTTCCGCGACCCCGACGGCCGCCGGTTCCAGATGGTCGAAGACGACGAAGACTGACGATTCCACGCTGTCACCCGGAGGTTGACCCACCGGGAGTGACAACTACAAACCGCCCGACTGCGTCGGGCCCCACAGATATATTATTCTGCAAGCCGCGTCCGTAGATGATAGATGGACCAGCACAACGCGTTCCGCGAGACCATCGAGAGCGACGGCGTCGTTCTCGGTGCACGGTCGGCGACGTTCTCCCCAACGGTCGTCGAACTCTACGGCGAACTCGGCATCGACTTCGTGTGGCTCGACTTCGAACACACCGGCCCGAGCCCGTACGACAGCACCGTCTTCGAGGAACTCACGCGCGCCGCGGAAGTCGGCGGCACCGAGCTACTCGTCCGGCTCCCTTCGGGTGACCCCGCGCTCATCAGGAAAGTCCTGGACGCTGGCGTCCGGAACCTCCTGATTCCGCGCGTCGACGACGCGGCGGAGGTCCGTAGGGCGGTGGAAGCGACGCGCTTCGTCTACGATGGTGACCCCGGCGAACGGGGGAAGGCGAGCGGTCGCTCGGCGACCTGGGGGCACGCGACCGACTACGTGAACACCGAGGACGAACAGGTCTGTATCGGCGTCATGATCGAGAAGGCGACTGCCGTCGACGGCCTCGACGACATCCTCGCAGTTCCCGACCTCGGGTTCGCGTTCATCGGCCCGTCCGACCTCAGCGTCCAGATGGGGTATCCGAACGACCGCTCCAACCAGGCCGTCCTCGACCGGATCGACGACATCCGCCGGACCTGTCTCGACGCCGACGTCCCGGTCGGTCGCATCAAGCACGACCCTGAGGAGGCCCAGGAGGCGATCGACGACGGCTACCAGATCCTTCGCATCGGCGGGGAACTCGAAGCGGTGCAGGAAACGCTCACGGCGCGCCTCCGACAGCTGTAGCAGTCGCCACGGCGAGTGAGTCCGGCTCCGGTGAACTGGAGCGCAAGCGCAGGCATCCCTGAGTCGAGAGGGCTGTGTATCCGGGACGGTCCTCCCGAACCATACTTTTTATATACAACCAACGAAACTGAGAGCTCTGGCATAATCGCTCGCGGATCTCACTTTACCTGGGTACCAGGGTCCGCGTTCCCGATCACCGGAATCACGAACCCGGCAGTTCACAGTTGAGGAATCCACGCTCCGTCTCGTCGAGCAAAATACGCTGTAGGAGGTCTGTAACTCCGTTCTAACCCGACTTCTCGCACCGGCGCCTCCCGCCGATACGACTGGTGGGGCTGGCTGGATCGATCCTGTCGGAACTACGCGAGAGACCTGGCACCTCGAACGACGTGTATTCCGCCGACCCCGTACACCGTCTGTAACCCGCACTACTGGCAGGTGATCCGATTCGGAATCGCTCGCAACGCGGACGCGGGTGAGAAATGGAGTGGGAGTGGAACTTGGGGCCGGCGTCAAAACAGCCAATTAATTTATGTGATTGGGGATTTGGCACTATCCAGTAACGTCAATCCGTGGGCTGAGCAGGTCACCGAGTTCCGTCCATTGCGGTAGTTGCGAATCTGAAACGAACGCGGGGGACCTCACATTCCAGCTGACTGCGAACGGGACGCTCGAGTTGGTCGTCAGTTGGGCGGCGTTGAGCGATCGCTACCAGACCACGACTGGACGTATTGGCGTATTGCTGTCCGCTCGGGGCCCGGATGCTTCGACAGTCGGTGTTGCAGTCGAGATTTATACCATCCGGGACTGTAGCAGGCGACATGAGTAATTCGTTGCTTAGTCAACAGCGGGATTTCCGGTCGCTGTTCGACCAACTGGACGGAGTCGCGCTCTGGACAGCAACGGAGCCCGGCACGTTCGACTACATCAGCGACGGCTTCGAGGGAATCTGGGGCATTCCGCCCGAGGAAGTCAAAGACGACGTCAGTCGGCTGCTCGACACGATCCACCCCGACGACCGCGACCGAGTACGGGCCAATATCGAGGGCTCGGACCAGGGGGTCCGCGACCGCTCGTACGAGGGGCGCGTCGTGCAACCCGATGGAACGATCCGATGGGTACTGACTCGACAGGTGCTCATCAGGGATAGCGAGGGGGAGGTGTCCGAGGTCGTCGGCATCACCACGGACATCACGGAGCAAAAGCGCCGGGAGGAGGAACTCGAGATGCTGAACCGGATTGTCCGCCACGACATTCGAAACGACCTGGCTATCATCCTCGGCTGGGCGGAGGTCCTCGAGGACCACGTCGACGACGACGGCCGAGAGTACTTCGACAAAATCACCACCAGCGGCGAGCACGTCGTCGAGTTGACGGAAATCGCTCGCGACTACGCTGAGACGGTCGTCGCCAACGAACAGCACGCCATCGAGCCAACGCCGATCTGTGCTGTCCTCGAAACTGAACTCTCGCTCCGCGAGGAGGCCTTCCCGGACGCGGAGTTCGTGGTCAGTGAGTCGCTCCCCGACGTCGAGGTTGCCGCCAACAGCATGCTCAGTTCGGTCTTCCGGAATCTGCTGAACAACGCCGTCCAGCACAACGACGAGGACACTCCGGTTGTCGAGGTTTCCTGCGAGTTACGCGACGAGGACGTAGTGGTCCGGATTGCCGACAACGGCCCCGGGATTCCCGACGGGCAAAAGGAGGAAGTTTTCGGAAAGGGAGAGAAGCGTCTGGACAGTCCCGGAACCGGGATCGGCCTCTATCTCGTTCACACGCTGGTCAATCAGTACGGGGGCGACGTGTGGATCGAGGACAACGACCCGACGGGCACCGTCTTCGTCGTCGAACTCCCACGAGCTACGTGAGCAGGGCGCGCTCTGGTCGTCCCTGGCACCGCCACCACCGATCGTTGCCCTCCAATCTACCGTCGAAGCCAGCGTATCGCGTTCCGGCTGCAGATACGGCGGTCTCCCCGCGAGCTACATTCACTCGCTGGCGACTCTTTACGTTGCTCGGGGTCCCTCTCTCGAAGCATGGACGGATCATCGATTACACACGTCCGGCTCCTCGTCGAAGCGTACGCGGCTTGTTTCCGGTTTTACCGTGACTGCCTCGGGTTCGAGCCGACGTTCGGGGACGCCGACAGTGGGTATGCGGACTTCGACACTGGCGACGTGACGCTCGCCCTGTTTGCGAGCGAGGAGATGGACGCTGCACTGGACGAGACGCCGCCGTCCGGTGTCGGTCGGGACCGCGTCTGTGTCGTTCTCCGGGTGGCGGACGTCGACGAAACGGCGGCGGAGTTACGACGGAACGACGTCGAACTCGTCGCGGTACCGACGGACCACCCGGAGTGGGGAATCCGGACCGTTCACGTCCGCGACCCAGACGGAACGCTCATTGAATGTAACGAACCACTCGAAGCGTAACCACGAACCGAAGACGCAATCGGGACACTCGCTGGTCGCGGTGCGCGGACGAGTCACACGGAATCGTTCCCGGCGCGATTTGACGACTCCTCGTGGCTGCGCGTCCGAACCCCGGACTCACGCGTACACGAGGCCGACCCACACGAAGAACAGCCCGAGTCCACCAAACACCACCAGTACGTAGCGCGCCATTCCAGGGTCCAGGTCGGCGAACAGCCAGAGCCAGCCGGCGAACGTCACGAACCCGAGACCGAGTCCCACTGCGACGACTTTGGGCCCGTTTCGTGACGGATCCGAGTCCGATGGCGTCTCCGCAGCAACGGCGCGGGCGGTGTCAAACGCGCTCGCCGCCTCCGGAGTCAACACGACCCACGACGGCGTCGTAATCGTCTTCTCCCCGGAGTCGTACGAGAGCCAGCACACGACGACGTCACCCAACCGATACCGGCGTATCCGTTTTACCGCCGAAAGCGGAATCGTCGTGCTCCGGTATTCAAACGACGGTTCGGCGGTGTCGATCCGCCCCCAGGTCACGAATCCGGACACGACCACCAGTTCCACGAACGAGACGGCGACGTAGCCGCCCAGCAGTCTGGGTTCGACGAACAGGAGCGCGGGAATACCGACTGCGTGTACGCCGATGGACGCAATTACTCCCCGCCACGAGAACGCTTCGGCGTAGCGCTCGGCGAGCGGTTCCTCCGGATCCGAGGCCACGTCGAGGACGAACTGAGAGAGCGGCGAGAACGACCCGGACCGAACTGCAGGCCACAGATACAGGAGCGAAAACGGCCCACCGACGAGGAACAACAACGTCACGAGCGCGAACACGCCGTACGAACCGGCGACCGCAGCGCTCGCTGCGACGAAGGCCAGGAGACCGACCACCAGCAGGATTCCACCGCCGAGCAGCCCGAGCCACGCATACATGACCGTCCGGATGCTGACGGAATTCGCAGCGTCGAGCCGCCATTCGACCGGCTGTTCTGTCATCGGGACCAACCAGTCCAGATTCGTACGCGACTCCGATATACTTTGACACCGCGCGCATCGCTCAGCGGGTCACGAATGGTCCTGACGCGTCTTCGTGGACGAACCAGGAGCGTGAATCGGCGCCGACTCGCCGACGCCCGTCACTCCGCTGTCCCTCGAAGCTGGAGACTGACGTGCAGACGCACCAGGCGGCTCGGTGAGACGGTCACCGCTAGACGCGTTCCCGTTCGGCGGGAACGGTCTCGTTCAGCGCAGACCGCACGGCGTCGACGTCCGCGATGTCGGCGCGGTCGCATCGGTGTGCCGGACGCCACCACGCCGCTGGCCGGAGCACGAGCGCCTCGTCGGTCAGTTCGTAGCTCGTGTACGCAGCCCACGGGCGGAACTGGCGCTGCAGTGGGTGTTCGACGACCAGCCCGGCGTCCGTCACGCGAAACGTCCTCGAGTTCCCGACGGTCGCGAGGACGACACCGACGAACAGCAGATAATACAGCCGCCACCCCCACTCGAAGTCGGCCACGAGCGCGGCGAGGAGTCCAATGATGCTGGCGGCGAACGACGCGACGGCGACGCCGCCAGCGACCACCCGCCACCGTCGTGGCCACCGTGCCTCCCATTCAGCGAGTTCCACAGCGTCTTCGAGCGCAGCGCTCGCGTGTCGCGTTCGACTCATCGCCACCAGTGCGATGCCGAGCAACGTCCCGCCCGCGGTCCCGAGTACTGCGAGCGGAGCGGCGATGTCGGGCGGTTCGACACCGAGAGCAGCCGCACCGAATGCGCCGCCGAGCCAACTGAACGGGAGTACGACGAGCACCCAGACGGCGTCGCGGCGGCCGAGGCTGACCGCCAGCCCGGGTGTCCGTGATACGGCCCAGCCAGCGGCGGCGGTAACACCCGTCACTGCGACGAGCAAGCCGACGTAGAGAACGGCGGCGTCAGCGACGACCCGCGACAGAGCGAGGACTACCGCGGGCGCAACGAGGGCTGCCACGTAGAGCCCAGCGACGAACGCGTACTCACTGTCCGGTCGTTCGGCGTTCGACCGTCTCACTGCAGTTTGTGTCGACGCCGCCATGGGCAGCCATTCCACGCCGGGCACCAAAAGACTACACCCACCAGTTCCCGACATTCGCTCCAGTCATCCGCCGCCAACGGACGAATTCGGACACCGGCGCACAGAACCCATATAGCGCCCGAGGGACTACGAGCAGCTAATGGACGACTCCGGTTCGGCACAGACAGGGTCGGGAATCTACACCGCGCCACGGACGGACGTCTCGCAGAACCAGGGCACGTTCAGAATCCACTTCAATTTCCCCGGCCGCGCCGTCCCAGGCCACGACGACCACGGGTACGGCCCGCTCGCGACCGTCGTGGAGTCGTTCATGGACCCGGGGACGCTCATCCGGATGCACCAGCACCGCAACGAGGAGATCGTCTCGTGGGTGCCCGACGGCGTGATGCGCCACGACGACCGCCAGGGCAACGAACTGGTCACCGACTCGGAGCACCTGCTGGTGATGAACGCGGGGAGCGGCTTCTGGCACGCCGAGGAGACGCTCGCAGACGACCCGCCGCTGCGGATGCTCCAGATCTTCGTCCGCCCGCACAGCCTGGACCTCGAGCCGGGCATCCAGCACGAGCCGATTCCAGACCAGGTCCGTAACGAGTGGCGGCACCTGCTCGGTCCCGACGGGTGCGACGCTCCGCTGTCAGTCCGGAACGACGTTCACGTCTCCGACTGCAGGCTCGACGCCGGCGCAGCGACCACGCTCCCGTCTCGGCCAGGCTGGGACACCTACTGCTACGTCTTCGAGGGCGCGGTCGACGTCGGCGAGACGGCCGTCGGATACACCGAGAGCGCACTCGTGACCGACGACGGCGACGTGCCCGTCACTGCGACCGAGGACTCGACCGTCGTCGCGTTCGTCATCGACCCCGACGCCCCGGTCACCCGTGAGGGCACGATCGGCCGCTGAGAGAGCGACGCGTCGGTTCTCCGCTGTTCATCGGACGCCGTCGTCCGGAACGCAGTCAGTCTGCTGCCTGTCCGCCGTCGACCGGGACTGTGTGTCCGGTGATGTACGAGGCGTCGGACGAACAGAGGAACGCCACGACGCCAGCCATCTCCTCGGGTTCGGCGACCCGGTCCATCGGGACGTCCCGCATCGCGGACGTGTCGAACGGCAGTGACCGCGGGTCCGCGCTGCCGCCCGCAGTGTTCTCCTGGATGTTCGTCTTCGTCGGCCCGGGGGCGATCGCGTTGACGCGGACGCCTCGCGTGGCGTACTCGAGGGCGACAGATTTGGTGAGGCCGACGACGCCGTGTTTGCTGGCGGAGTAACTGGAGAGTCCGCCCATTCCGGCGAGCGCGGACTCCGAGGCCGTGTTCACGATGACGCCGCTGCCTTGTTCGTCCATGACGGGGAGTTCGGCTTTCATGCACGCCCAGACGCCCTTCAGATTGACGTCGATGAGCTGGTCCCACTGCGCTTCGTCGATGTCTGTCACGTCCGCGAACCCGGTCAGGATGCCGGCGTTGTTGTGCGCGAAGTCGAGTCCGCCGTAGACGTCGACCGCGACGTCGACCATCCGCTCGACGGATTCGGTGTCGGAGACGTCGACTTCGACGAACGTTGCGTCGCCCCCGGCGTCCTCGATCAGGTCGACGGTCTCCTGTCCGGTTTCCTCGACGACGTCAGCGACGACGACGTTCGCTCCCTCCTCGGCGAAGCGCAGGGCGGACGCACGTCCGATGCCCGACCCTGCTCCGGTGACGACCGCGGTCTTACCGTTTAGTCCGTTCATACGTATCCGGGTATTAATTGATCGTTCAATTAACATAGTTCTTTGCCACGCCCGTCGGGCAATCCACCAGCGGAGACGTTCGGCTGCTGTCGCCCGATTTCCGGAGTCGGAGCGCCGCGTGCTCCGCAGCCACGACCACGAGTGCAGCGCACCGACTCGACGGGTCCGACTACGCGACCCCTACGCACCCGGCACTGGATGCTTCCAGTTCGACCACAACCGTAGCCTCACGCAGTCGCTGAGAGGTCCTCGATGACCTCGTCGACGAGTTCCTGCGTCCGCTCGACGCTGTCCTCGCGGTTCGTCGTCGCCCGAGTGTGCAGTCCCTGCTTGACGAGAAACAGAAGGTGGTCCGCGGTCAGTTCGGCGTCCACCGTGCGGAACTGACCAGACCCGATGCCGGACTGAACGATTCCCGCGATCGTCGCCTGCAAGCGGGCGTCCACCTCGGTCGTCTTCCGGCGGAAGTCACCATCCCACGTCGCGTGCGCCCACAGCTCCACGAACATCCGCGCGTTCGCAGTCTCGATGTCGTGGGGGAGCGCAGCCGTCATCTCCTCGACGGAACTCGGGTCGGGGTGGAGTATCTGGCTGACGAACTGGCGGAGCTCCGCCTCCGCGTCCGGAGCCGTTCGTTCGGCCTGCCAGTCCACGAACTGTTCGACGAACTCCTCGAGCATCGAGAGCAGGAGGTCGTCCTTGCTGTCGAAGTAGTGGTAGATGAGCGACGGGTTCTGTTCGAGCTCGTCGCCGATGTCCTTGATCGAGAGGTCCGCGTACCCGTGTTCGACGAGCGCGCGGAACGCGGCTTCCCTGATCCGCTGTTCGGTGTCTGGCGAACGACTCATAGTTAGTCCGTCGTCGTGGTGTAGGTTCAACCACGGTTTCAAGATTCCTCATCGCGGTCCGGTAGGACGCAAGTAGACCCGGCCCGCCCGCGTTGACCGGCGTTACTTCGACCGACTCTCCGCGTCGGCAGACCGGCCGAAACAGTGTCCTCGGCCGAATCGCCGGTCAAGCCCGCGGATTCGTCGTCCCGGCTGACTGCGAGTTCGCCCGGGGCAACCGACGTCCCGTGTTCGGGGGCTTCCGTCATCCGACGATTGACGCCCTCCCGGAGCGTCACCGTGACGGATCCGACGTCACGCGACCTGGCGGTCGGAGCGCTCGGACGGTTCGCTCGCGGTCTCGAGGATGTCTTTCACCGCGATGTATCCGAAGGTGGTCGTGGGTCCGAGCGTCGAGCCCGGTCCCGGGTACGTGTGTCCCATGACAGAGGCCGAGTTGTTGCCGGTGGCGTACAGCCCCTCGATCCAGGAGCCGTCCTCCCGGAGGACGCGGGAGCGCTCGTCGGTGACGAGGCCGCCTTTCGTGCCGAGGTCGCCCGGCCAGAACTCGACAGCGAAGAACGGCGCCTCCTCGATGGTGCCGAGACAGGGATTCGGTTCGTGGCTCGGGTCCCCGTAGTAGCGGTCGTACGCGCTGTCCCCCCGGTGATACTCGGGGTCTTCGCCCCGCCTCGCGTACTCGTTGAACTGCTCGACGGTGTCGACGAGGCGCTCGGCTGGCACGCCGATCTTGGTGGCGAGCTCCGAGAGCGTGCTCGCCTTCGTAACGTACCCCGATTCGACGTACTCCGAGGGGAACGACTGCCGGGGCATCAGTGTCTCGAAGACGTACTTGTTGCGGAACCGCTGGTCCATGACGAAGTGCGCCGGAATGTGGGGGTTGTCTTCGGTGTGGTGCTCGTACATCGCGTGCCCGACGTCGACGTACGAGGCGGCTTCGTTCGTGAAGCGGTCACCCTGTCCGTTGACCATGATCGCGCCCGGTTCGTTCCGTTCGGCGACGTGGAACATCGGTTCCCCGCCGGGTGGCAGACTCACCGGTCCCCACCACGCGTCGTCCATCAGGTCCACGGCAGCGTCCAACTCCTCCATCCCTGCGACAATCGTGTCGCCCGTGTTGCCCTCGTTTGCGACCGTCCAGTCCGTCGTAATCGGACTTTCCTGGTACTCCTCCCGCAGTTCTTCGTTGTGTGCGAACCCGCCTGCGGCCAGGATTACGCCGTGCTTGGCTCGGATGTTGACGCGGCCGTCGCGGTCGGTGTCGGCGACGACGCCGACGACCCGGCCGTCCTCGACGACGAAGCTCTCGAACGGCGAATTCAGCCACAGCGGGACGCCCCTGTCCTGCAGCGACCACCGTAGTCGGCCGATGAGTGCCCCGCCCATCGTGAGCGAGTCCGCGCCACGGACGAGGTTCAAGACGCTCCGCAGGCCGACCGTCATCGCCGTGATTTTCCCTCGGAGGGTCGTCATGACGAGCCCGATGTCGCGGAACTCCCCCGACGTGAACGAGAGCGGACCGGGCACCCCCTGCTCGGGCTCGTTGATGCCGTGTCGGGCGTCCCCGAGGTTGCGGCCGTCCATTGGTTCCGCTTCGAGCCCTCGCCCCTGGGCCATGCCACCCGGGCGCTCGGGGTAGTAGTCCGAGTAGCCGTCCATCCGAGCGAACTCGACGCGGGTGTTGTCCTCCACCCACTTCGCCATCTCCCGAGCGCGCTCGATGTACGCGTCCTGCTTCTCCTGTGGGGTTCTATCACCCACCGTATTCTGTAGGTAGACCCGCGCTTTCTCGACGCTATCGGGGACCCCCTGGGCTTTCATGTGGTGGTTCACCGGAATCCAGAGGCCACCGCCCGACAGTGCGGAGGACCCGCCGTACGTGTCGGTTTTCTCCAGAATAATCGAGTCCAGTCCGTTGTCGTCGGCGTACAGTGCACTGACCATCCCGCCCGCCCCCGAACCGACTACCGTGACATCTGTTGTGTACTCCCAATCCATGTGTCCCCTTACCGAACGGTCGGTAAAATCAGTACCTATTACTTCCAACCCTTCCAGGGGCACAATAATCGGCCACTCCCGTTTACCCGGGAATAACACTCCAGTTGGTAGACCGACGACCCTCGAACGACGCTAGGTCCGGGTGGCCTGTCAGTCGTGTTGCCGCAATTCGGAGTCGATGTACGACGACAGTGAGACGCGAACAGCGGCCGGTGCGGCGGGACGATCAGTCGTAACACGGTCTATCCTCGCTCCGTTGGCAGTCGCGACGATGTGTTCAGCGACGCGCGGCGCCTCGACGTCCCGGAACGCTCCCGTTTCGACGCCACGCTCGATGATGTCTCGAACGATTCCGACTAGCAGATCGTTGATTTCGGTAAACCGCTCACGGAACTCCTCGCTGCGCCGCGTCTGTGAGCGCAGTTCGAGGAGGACGACCTGCCCGTGGAACGTCTCGTCGTCGAGCTCGAGGGGGATCAGGCTCTCGACGAGGTTACTGAGGGCGGTCTCTGGGCTCTCGCTGATCTCCTCTGCGATGTCGTTTTTGAACCAGTCGACGACGAAGTCCAGAAACGAGACCAGCAGTTCTTCTTTCGAGTCGTAGTGATAGTACACTGACGCCTTCGTCTTTCCGAGTTCGTCCGCTATCTTCGAGATCGAGAGGTTCGAATACCCGTGTTCTACCATGACGCGGTAGGTCGCCCGAACGATCTCTCGTTCACCGTCACTCCACTTCTGTTCGATCGAATCCGTGTTCAGTATGTGAGACGCGTGGTCGTTCATGGCTGGTCCCGTGAGCGGTCGTTCAGCTCTCTTATAAACCGAACGTTCGGTAGGATAAAGGAGTTGTGCTAGAGTGCCCGTGGCAACATCCCGTGGGTACGTCCCCTCCGTCCGAGTTGTAGTCTCGCTGCGGTAGTGGTACCTCGTAGGCGGCCGCGAAGGTTCAAGTGGGAAACCGGGACCAACCCGTCGCGTGACGTGAGAACAGGACAGGCCCGGTCGAAGCGGTAGCGCGGCGAACCGGCCTGTCTCCCGCGGCCGCCGCCTGCAAGCCCTACCGGACGATGGTCACCGGGACCGGCGAGCGCCGCACGACGCTCTCGGCGACGCTCCCGAGGAGAATGCGCGTCACGCCGGACCGACCGTGGCTCCCCATCACGATGTGGTCCATGTCGTTCTCCACCGCGTAGTCGACGATAGTCCTGCTCGGGCGCCCGACCTCGGTTACGGTGTCCAGTTCGTGGTCGTACTCGTCGGCCGTCTCCTGTGCCGTCGCGAACAGTTGCTCCGCGGACTCCTTGGCCTGCTCGAACCACTCCTCGGAGTACCCCGGTACCGTCGCCTGCGACGTGTATCCGGCCTCGATCGGGTCGATGACGTTGATCGCGGTGATGTCGGCGTCCTTGAAGTGCTCGAGCGCGTACTCGAGTGCGTCCTTCGATTGCTCTGACCCGTCGATCGGGAGGAGAATACTAGTCATGGAATCGAGTGTACCTTCACCACCGCAGCTAAAAATACTGGGGGGGCGATTCCCGACTGTTGACATCTCACTCCCGGCCGTGTCGGGTCACGCACGTCGGCAGCCCCTGGATTTCCACGGGCTCGGAGTTGTCCGGCGAATAGACGACCATCTGCCCCTTCTCCATGTAGGGAACTTTCGACTGTAGCGACGACGGAATGTTCACGGCGTTGATGGCGTCCTCGTCGCCGAGGTTCAACACCACCGTCGTGTTGATCTGCTTGAACACGGGGTCGGCGACGTCCTGGGGGTCCTGCGTGATGAGGAACAACCCCAGGCGCTCCTTCCGGCCCTGCTTGGCGGCTTCCGTGAACTTCCCGACGACCTTCGTCGCCTGTACGCTGTCGGCGTCCGCGAGGAAGTTGTGGGCCTCGTCCATCCCGACGACCAGCGGCGTCTCCTTGATGACGTCGTAGCGCGGGTCGTTGGAGAGCTTCTGGTCGACCAGCAGGCTGGAGACGGCGAGCACCACCGTCTCGGCGGCCCGCGAGTTGCTGATGTGGTAGGTCGGGACGACCGACAGCTGGCCCGGCCGCACGAACTGACGGTCCGCCACGAGGTCGGTGATGGAGCGGGCGTCCTGGTCGAACAGGCCAGAGGGCATGTTGTGGACGCGCCGCAGCACCGCCTCGTAGGTGGCTTCGTGGACGCGCCCGTTCTCGTCCAGTTCCTCTTTGAGCGCCGGGTCGTCGAGGAAGCCGCAGAACTCCTCGTACGTGCCGCCGTTCCCGTACTGCGCGAAGAACCGGTCCAGCAGGAGCGTGAGCGCGCCGTACTGGTTGTCGTTGAGGCCGCTGGACGCGACCAGCCACGGGTTCGACCGGACCATCGAGAACGGCACCGTGAACTCGACGCGTTCGGCGCTGTGGTGGTCGGCGGCGTACGACGCCGACCCGACCTTTGGGACGAACGCGACGGTGTCGTCGTGGCCGCCGTGCGCCAGCCCCTGGGTCTCCCACTGGCGCTCGTCGCTGGCGTCTGCGTCCGGGTTGTCGTCGTGCATCTGGGCGTACTCGTCCTGCGGGTCGAACTGGACGACGGCCATTCGGCGCTCGGCGCCACCGGCGTCGACGGGGTAGCGCCGGTCCTCGTGGAGGTACTGCCGGAGCACGTTCTTCGCGGAGTGCGTCTTCCCGGAGCCGGTGCCGCCGGCGACGAGCGTGTGCCGGAACACCAGCGGGTCGCCGGTCTCGTAGTCGTCTTTCACGCGGTAGTCGATGGTCGGGGGCTCGGCGGCGGTCCGAACCTTCTCGCCGCCGACCGAGAGGTGGCCGAGGAACACGCCGTCCTCCGGAATTTTCAGCCCGGTCTTGATCTCGGTGGCGTCGTCGGCCTGGCGAACCACCGTCTCCGGCTTCGGGACGCGGTCCGGCATCCGGCGCTTGAGTTCGCCGCCATCATTGTAGAGGACAGCGACGGGGTCCAGTTCCGCGAGGAACTTGTAGTCCTGTTCGTCGACGTCGTCGCTGCGCATCGCCCGGCGCGCGTGAATCTCCGTCGCGTCGTCGCTCTGGAACGCCTGGACGTACTCGAGGCCGGTGATCTTGCAGAACAGCGTCTCGCCGCCGGGATACGGAGCGACGAGGTACGTGCCGAGGCGGACGGCCGACCGGTTGGCTGCGGTGACGTACGCTTTCAGGGCGGTCTCCTGGCCGTCCTCGTGGATGCGGAGGCCTTCGGAGACGGCGAGCGCGCCGATGCCGTCGTCGCTGCCGGTGTCGTCGAGGTCGGGGCGGTCGAAGCCGTCGTCGGTGTCGGGACTGCTGGATTCGCCCGCGTCCGCGTCGTCGTCGCGGTCGTGGTCCGCGAAGTCCCCGAGGTCGCTCATGCTCGTCCGGTGGCGTGCCGTCCACTAACCGCTTTCCCTCGAACCGCAACGCCTTAGACGCTTCTCGGTCGCACTCCGACAGATGCTCTCCACAGTCGAGAACACGGCGGTTCGGGCGTGTCTGACGGGCGGCCGCCACCTCCGCGAGCGCTTCGGCGACGAGGTGGACGCGGACTTCTCCCCGCACGACGTGAAGGCCGCCGCCGACCGTGCGAGCGAGGACCGGATGCTGGACGTGATTCTGGGCAGCCACCCCGACCACGCGGTGTACGCCGAGGAGTCCGGCGACGTCGCCGCCGAGGGCGAGTATCGATGGATCGTCGACCCGCTGGACGGCACGAACAACTTCGTGTCGGGACTGCCGTCGTTCGCGACGGCGGCGGCCGTACTCGACGACGACGGCCCGGTCGTCGGGTGTGTGTACGTGCCAGTGAGCGACGACCTCTACGTGGCGCGGCGGGGTGAGGGCGTGCGGTACGACGGCGAGACGGTGTCCGCCGACGCCGACGTCACAACCGAGACGGCGACGGTCGCGTTCGTCATCGGACACGACGTGAAACTCGACGGGCGGCTCGACGTCGCCGCCGAGATGCAGGCGGCGCTCGGGGACGTGACGAAGCGCGTCGTCGAGTCGTGGTCGCCGTGCGTGCACTGGGGCGCGCTCGCCCGCGGTCGTCTGGACGGCATGGTGTGTTTCTATCCGGACGACGAGGAGCAGCACGTCGGCGAACTGCTGGCGTCCGAGGCGGGTGCCTCCGTCGCCCGGCCGACCGAGGGGCTCTACGTCGCGGCGACGACCGACGCGGTGTGCGCGGATCTGGTGGACGCAGTCCGGTAGCGTTCGGGTCCGCGGGCTTATAGTCACCCCGTGCGTAGACGCGTGCATGTTGTTGGTGCGCGGCTCGGCGGGGGGGACGACTTTGACGGGGACGCTGTACGAGCGCGGCGAGGAGTCGCCGTCGTTCAAGGGGGCGCCCGACGAGGCCGCGCCGTACGTCTGGGTCTGCGACGAGTTCTACGCCGTCGAGAGCGGCGGGAGCACCCAGACGGTCGGGGACCGGGACGTGAACGTGGCGTTCGAGACGCCGATGCCGCGCGGGTTCGACACCCGCGAGCAGGCCCTTGAGGCGGCCCGCGAGCACGTTCGCACGCAGTTCGCGCGCATCGGCGTCGACCGCCGGGACGTCGACATCGAGGTCGTTCCGGAGCACGAAGCCGAAGCGTAGCTGTCGATTCTCCCTCATGCGGCGATCAGGCCGACGAGGACGGCAGTCACGACCAAATTCACGAACGAGAGCACGAGCAGTCCCTTCCAGCCGATGCCGAGTAGCTGGTCGACTCGCACGCGGGGGATGGTGGCGCGCATCCACTGCGTGAACAGGAACACCGCCCAGATCTTCACGACGAACCAGACGAACCCGGGCAGGATTGGGCCCGCCGGCCCGCCGAGGAACAGCGTGGTGATGACGGCGCCGCCGAGGAAGATGTGGACGAACTCGCTGAGGTAGATGAGCGTGAAGTACACCGAGGAGTACTCGGTCATGATGCCGGCGACGATCTCCTGGGGCGCTTCCGCGAGGTCGAAGGGGTTGCGGCCGACTTCCGCGAGGTTCGCGACGAGCATGATGGCGAACGCGAAGGGGTTGACGAACGCGTACCACGCGGGGATTGTGACGCCAGCGACCGACAGCAGCGGCTGGGTCTGGGCGTCGACGATGCCGCCGAGTTGCAGGGTGCCGGCGAACAGGACGACGCTGGCGGCGGTGACGACCAGCGGGATCTCGTACGCGATTGTGAGGGCGACGGCGCGCAGGCCGCCGAGGAGACTGTACTTGTTGTTCGAGGCGTAGCCGGCCATGAGGATGCCGACGCTGGCGATGGACGCGACCGCGAACACGAACACGAGCCCGGCTTCAGGGTCGGCGAGCTGGATGCGGACGCCGAACAGCGTCCCCATCGGGATGACGGCGAAGCCGAGCAGCGCCGTCGACGCCATGACGAGTGGCGCGAGGTCGAACGCCGGGCGATCGACGCCTTCGGGGATGATGTTCTCCTTGGAAAGCAGGCGGACGGCGTCCGCGACGACGATGAGGATGCCGTACGGGCCGATTCGGTTCGGACCGATCTTCCCCCAGAAGTCCGCTGCGATCTTGCGTTTCGCCCACGGGCCGGCGACGGCGGTGGTCGCGAGGACGAAGTTCGCGACGAGGAACGCGGCGACGAACGCGCCGAGCGGTTCGGCGAGCGGCCCGGCTGGGAGCACGCGAGCGACGGCTTCGGGGAGCATCGGCGCCGTCACTGGTCCCACCTCGGTGGTCGGCGTGTCTGCCGGTGAGCCAGGGGGGTCTGGGCGGCGGTCATACGTCGGCGTTTGGACTGCGGTGAGTTTGTCGTTCTGCCGGCCTGCCTAGGATCTTTAAGTAGTACGGGGCGAACGTCGGTCGCAGACGGAGGCGTGGGTTCCGACGGTCGACCTCTGCCGTGGCGGGGGTGACTGCGCGGGCCCTGGACGCCAGTGACGGGCCGCTATAGGCCGCCGTCAGTGGTGTAGCTGTCGAACTCGCGGACTGCGACACGGACCGCGAGCACGGCGGCCGCACCAGTGAGGAGCAGGCCGACGACCAGCGACCCAACGTGGACGACAACGGTGGCGGCACCGAGAGCGTCCGCGACGAACTCGGCGATGCCGGGCGTCTGGAAGCCGGTGGCGATGCCCCCAGTGAGCATGAACGCGAGGGTGTAGATGGCGAACGCCCACATGGAGGGGACGACGACTTCGCGGTTCCGGCTGACGCTGGTGGCGTCGTACTTCGGGAACTGGGTGCCGACGCCGACGGCGACGCCGGCCGCGAGAATCGGGAGGAGTGCGGCCGCGGCGACGACGCTGGCGACGGCGACCGCGGCATCGGACTGAGGACGGCC
>NZ_WUUU01000026.1 GCF_009831555.1 Halobacterium bonnevillei
AACCGGGCGACCGTGCTGTCGCCGTCCGGGTGGGCGTGAACGGCCTCGTACACGCCACGGAGTTGACCGGCCAGCGGTAAAAACCAGTGCGGTCTGGCGCTGTCGGCGGCCGCCAGTCCACGGCCGCACGACGACCCCGGCGAACGTCGACTACGCCAGCGCGTCGCGGGCGTCTCGACGGCAGACTCCTTCTCGGCGGGGTACGCTTCGACTTTCGCGCGGAGCGCGATGCCGTCGCCGAGTTGCGCGTCCCCGAGGAACGCCTCCTGCTTGTCCAGGTGGACGAACAGCGAGCAGTTCTCGTCGACGCGCTGGTCGAGCTCCTCGCGAATGCGCTCGATGTCCGCGCCGTCGCGCAGCTGGCCGAGGACGTGGCGCATCTCGTCGGCGCGCTCGACGCGCGCGGACAACACGACGATGCGGTCGCCGAGGTGCCCCTCGCTCTCGGCGCGTTCGAGTTCGACGTCCTCCGGGAGGAAGTGCCGGAGGGCGGCCGCGACTCGCTGTTCGTCCTCCGTGCCGTAGCAGAACGCCCGGAGGTCGACGTAGTGGAACGGAACTCCGCTCATTGTCGGTGGTAGTCCCCGCGAGCCTAAAAGGCTCGCTACTGCGGGCCGCACTGGCAGCCGACACAACCGCCTGCCGGCGTCGGGGAGTAATTTCTCCGCGCGCATGACACCGATAGAACTACTTTAATTCGTCCACAATCCGGCACCGACTGACTGATGCAAGACCAGCGCTTTCTCGAGTCCGACTGGGACTACTGTGTCGTCCTCGACGCCTGCCGGTACGACGTCTTCAGCGAACTCTACGACGAGTATCTCGACGGAACACTCGAGAAGCGCCGGACCAACGGGTCCTCGACGCCAGAGTGGGCCTACCGGACGTTCACGGGCGACCACGATATCGCGTACTTCTCCGGGAATCCGTTCATCAACAGCCTCGGCATCCCGCTGAACGAACTCAAGTGGGGCGCGAGTTGCGACTACGATTGGAGCGCCGACGACCACATCAGCGAGGTCGTCGACGTCTGGAAACACGGCTGGGACGAGGACCTCGGGACGATTCCGCCCGAGAGCATGGGCGAGTCGTTCCGCGCGCACAAGGACCTCGTCGAGGGGGCCGACCGCACGGTCATCCACTACATGCAGCCCCACGCGCCGTACCTCTCGCGGGGGAAAGGCCAGAAACTCAAACAGATCCAGAAGGGAATCAGGCGCCAGGGCGAACAGGACGGCGAGACGGACGGCGGCCTGCTGGCGGCCGTCGGGGACACGGTCCGGCCGCGCGTCGAGAGCGTGCTCGACGACAGCAACATCGCGATGAAAGTCGGACTCTGGCTGGAGACCGGCATCGGCGGCGTCGTCAGCGACGGGACGCGGGAGACGGCGATGCGGTACTACGAGGAGAATCTCCGCATCGCGCTGGCGGACGTCGCCGAGCTCGTCGAGTCACTCGACGGCGACGTGGTCGTCACCGCCGACCACGGGGAGGCGTTCGGCGAGGACGGCGTCTGGGAGCACCACATCGAGACGTACATCCCGGCGCTGATGGAAGTGCCCTGGCTGGAAGTCGAGAACTGAGCAGTTCCTACTGACCCGTGTCGCTGCTGCGAGATGCCACGTCAATCAGCGCTCGCGCCGGTCGTCGCAGCGTCTCCGGGGTCCGGGAGGTAGGTCGCCGCGATCTCCGCGACTCGTTTCGCGCCGTTGGCTCGCGGCTCCGGTGACTCCACGGCGTCGACCAGCGCCTCGATGCCCGCGATAGAATCGGCCGCGTAGAACCCGGTCTCGGTGTCGAGAGCGCTCACGACGCCCCGTTGCTCGGACGTCGCCGGGAGCACGATACACGGCGTCCCCGCGACGGCGCACTCCATGACGGTTGAGTAGCCGCTGCAGATGACGAGGTTCGCGCCCGCGATGTACGGCTGGAGCGACTCCTGGATCTCCCAGTCGTCGTCGCCGACGAGCGTGACGCGGCGACCGTGGGATTCCAGCGCGGCCGCGAGCTCGTCCGGGTCGACGGTGAACGCGCTCGGCACGACGAGCACGTCGACGTCGGCCTCCACGCCGGTCTCGGCCGGCGCCATCGGCGAGATTTCCGTCGCACCCGGAATCGTGGGTTCGCCGTTCCAGACCTTCGGGTGGAGGAACTGTTCGGCGGTCCGGAGCGCGATGCGGTTGCGAACCCACGCGCCGGCGCGCTCGACCGTGGAGGTGTAGAACCCAGTGGGATCGTGCGACACGTAGACGTACGTCTGGCCGTCGAGCGCGGCGGCGATAGCCGCGGAGATGTCGTCGGTGACGAGCAGTGCGGGCACCTCCTCGGCGAACCACGCGCGGTACTGGTTCACGCGCTCGTAGACCGCGGGCCCGCTGTTCCGCAGCACGTCCACGAGACTGCCGTCCTGGAAGTCCCCGATGAAATCGACCGACAGCGGCTCGTACTCGCTGTAGCCGTTCTCCTCGACGAACTTCGTGCCCGGCCCGCCGCCGGCGATGACGGTGTCGAAGCCCGCCGCTTCGAGTTCCTCGACGACGGCGAGCATCCGGGTCGCGTGGCCGGCGCCCTCGCAGTAGTGCGCGATGGCCACTTTCGGCGGTCGACCGCTCGGTTCGGGGGTCACGGTACGTCTACCTCTACGCCGGACAGATATAAAAGGACCCGAACGTTGGTAAGCGCGGCCTACCCACCGACGCCGCTGTGGGCCCGTGCGGGGTGCTCGCGTACCAGCGAGGAGCGTCCGTTCTCTCGGTCACTCGCGGACGCCGAGGACACTCGTAGCGGCGGCGCCGACAGACGTCGTCAGGAGGTACCCGCCGACGCTGTGGATGGTGACGGCCGCAGCGATGGTCGGCACGCTGGCCGCCGTCAGCACCGTCAGTAGCGTGACGTTGATGGCTTCGGTGCCGCCGAGGCCGCCGGGCGTCGGGAACACGGACCCCACTTTCCCGAGCGGCAGCACGAAGAACGGCACGTAGACGGGCACGAAGGAGTCGAGCGCGAGGAACGTCACCCACAGCCCGGTCGCCTGGAACGCCCACCCGAGCGCGGAACACCCGATGGCTGCCGCGAGTCGCTCCCGGGACACCGCGACGCGGCCGACAGCGCCCGCGAACCCGGCGAATCGACCCTTGACCGTCTCCAGGTCGGGCACCGGGACCAGCGGGATCGCGCTCACGACGCGGTGGATGCCCGGCCCGAGCGAACCGAAGCGCCGCCGTAACGTCGTCCGGTTCCGCCACAAGAGAACGGCGACCACGGGGAGGACGACGGCGGCGGTGATCACGCCGAGCGGGAGCAAGCCGAGTTCGCCGTTCGTCGTCGTGGTGAGTACGTAGTACGACGCGCCCAGAGCTGCGAACCCCAGCGACGGCACGACGTTGATGGCGTCCAGACTGGTGATGGACGCGAGGCTCACCTCGTAGTCGGTGCCGGCGGTCTTCGTGAGCAGCCACGCCGTCACGGGTTCGCCGCCGGCCTGCCCGAACGGCGTGACGTGGTTCGCGAACGCGCCCGCGGCGTTCACGAGGAGCGCGTTCTCGAGCGGCACGTCGATCTCCAGCGCGCGAAGGACGTTCCACAGCGCGAGCCCCCAGGAGACGTTCCACAGCAGAATCGTCGCGGCGACGCCTAGCAGCAACAACGGGTCGCCGCTGCGCGCCGCCGCGAGCACGGCTCCGGCGTCGACCAGCCAGAACATCACGGCGAACACGAACGCTGCGGCGCCGAGTCCGACGGCGGTCGCGACGAAGTCCTCTCGCTGCACGATTCGCTGTGGCCGGCGTGAGAGAATCAATCCATCGAAGTTCCCGTCCTGCCCGACCGACCGAACGTGCGCGCCGGCGACAGACTGACCGCCGCGTTTCGACCGAAAGGGAGGTTTTTTCTCCGCGTGGGACAACCGAGTCACCGAGCACCGCCGCACAATGAACGAGTCGTCTACTGCTGGTATCGATGGTTGACGTGTCCGGGCAGGCCGCGAACGTCGCTCGCAACCTCCGCTACCGGGGACTGGGGGCGTTCAGCGAGTTCGCGTCGCTTCTCCGGTACAGCGTCCAGTCGACGACCACGCCAGACCCTGTCCTGGATGCCGACTGGGACGTGCTCGTCGTCCTCGACGCCTGTCGCGCGGACCTGTTCGCCGAAGTCGCCCGCGACGGGGACTACGACTTCCTCCCCGTGGACCCGGCCACCAGGACGTCGCCCGCGAGTTCGTCCGTCGAGTGGCTGGAAACCGTCTTCGGCGGCGCCGACGACGACGAACTCGGGGGCCTGGCGTACGTCACCGGCAACCCGTACTCGGCGTCGAAAATCGACGCTGACCGGTTCCACACCGTCTCGGAGGTCTGGCGCTACGCCTGGGACGACGACCTCGGGACGATCCCCCCGCGGCCGGTCACTGACGCGGCCATCGAGACGTGGCGCGCGTCCGACGCCGACCGGCTCGTCGTCCACTACATGCAGCCCCACTTCCCGTCGATTCCCGCCTCCGCGGACGCGGCCGACGACGGCATCGAACTCGACCGGTTCGGGGAGACGTCGCTGTCCGTCTGGGACGACCTTCGCTTCGGCCGGCGGAGCGAGGCGGATGCCTGGCGCGCGTACCGCAGCAACCTCGAACTCGTCCTCGACGACCTCGCAGTCCTGTTCTCGAACCTGGAGGCCGACACCGCCGTCGTCACGGCAGACCACGGGAACGCGTTCGGCGAACACGACGTCTACGGCCATCCCGGCGGCGTGGACCTGTCGTGCCTCCGTGAGGTCCCGTGGGCCGTCGTCTCGCCGACCGACGACCACACGTACGAACCGGACACCGGCGACGCCGAAGCGGACGACACCGACGGCGAGAACGTCGTCGAGGAGCGCCTCGAGGACCTCGGCTACCGAACGTAACTCACCACCACTATGGACGACACCTCCACAGTCGACGGCCCGGCGGACGAACGCAGCGACGACAGTGAGGGGGATGCGCCGACCGAACAAACGGTCGATTCCCCGAACCTTCTGCTCGTCTGCGTGGACTGCCTCCGGCAGGACTTCCTGCACCGCGACGCCGTCGACACGCCCTTTCTGGACTCCCTGCGGGCCGACGGCATGGAGTGCACCGACCTCTACGCCACGGCCACGACCACGACGCCAGCGATCGCCAGCCTCCTGACTGGCGCGTACAGCGAACACAACGGCATCCAGTCGCTTCGCCGCGGTAGTCTCGCGGACGACGTCGACCCGATGGCGGAGATTCTCGGTGACGCCGGCTACCACACGGAAGCGATGGCGACCGGACCGCTCATGCCCGAGACCGGCCTCGACCGGGGGTTCGACGCCTACGAGTGCCGGGACGAGGACGCGTCGCTGTTCGGCGACTGGCGCGAGGACGCGCTCGACCGCCTCGCGGGTCTGCCGGAGCCGTTCGCGGCGTTCGTCCACCTCTGGGAACTCCACGAGGACATCCACGTCCCCCGCGAGTACGACACACGCGAGTACGGCGAGACGCCGTACGGACGCGCGCTCTCCGCGCTCGACCGCGAAATCGAGGCGCTGGTCGACATCGCGCCCGACGACACCGTCGTCGCGGTGGTCGGCGACCACGGCGAGTCAATCACACACCGCAATAATCCGCTGCGACTCGCCGCGAAGTCGCTTCGGGACGCGCTGAAGTACTACGGCGGCGTCGACACCCGGGACGTCGCGGAGCGCGTCAACCAGTACTGCGACCGGTTCGGACCGGACGTCGACGACCACTTCCTGGAGAACGGGCACGGCGAGAACGTCTTCGACTTCACCACGAACGTCCCGTTCGTCCTCGCCGGGCCCGGCGTCCAGGCCGGAACTGTCGACGCGCAGGTCCGCCAGATTGACGTCCTGCCGACGATTCTGGACGCGCTCGCCGTCGACCGCGAGACGGACGGCGACGTCGTCGAACCGGGCATCGGCGACCGCGTGGCCTACATGCGAGCCTGCGGCGCCTCGCTCCACAGAGAACGCAACTGGGCGCGGGCCGTCCGCTACGGCGACGCCAAGTACGTCGAGTACCCGGAGCGCGACTGGTCGCCCGGCGTCTACGACCTCTCGAAACACCCTCGTGAGCTCGCGCGCGTCGACGACCCGGACCTGGAGGCCGACCTCAGCGAGCGGCTCCCGGAGCGCGGCGTCGACCCGACGGACGTCGAGATGCTCGAGATCAACGAGCGACTCGAGGACCTCGGCTACCTCTGACGGCGGCCCGCGCGCACTGCACGAATGCGACAGAGCCGTCGCTCTCTGTGTTCGTGACCGCGGCTGCAAAAACGGGACTGCGTTACTCCTCGTCGGCGTCGTCTTCGGTCTCGTCGTCCTCGACGAGTTCGAGGCTGTCCTCGGGAACGCCGGCTTCCTGACCGTCCTCGAAGCTCACGGTGTAGTTCGGCTCGCCGAACATCGTCTCGACGACCTGCGTGATGGTGCCGGTCTCGCCGTCGAACTCGCTGTGCTTGTCGTGGAGGACGACCGTGTCGTCTTCTTCGAAGCTCATAGCACGCAGTTCCGGCGGCCGACCCAAAAGCAACGCGGTTTCGGGGCTCCGAAACCGTAACGTGTCTGTCCGCCGTAGACGGACGTATGACCACCTCCTACGCCCGGCTCGCACCGCCTGATAGACGCGAGACGCCCCCGTTCGCCGATGCCGATAGATGACCTCTGGTACCTCGCGACCCGCGCCGAACAGGCCGCCGAGCGCGCCTACCACGCGCTGACGGCGGCCCACGACGACTTCCTCGAGTTCGACCGCCAGCGGTCGGTGTCACGGCGGCGGTTCCGCACGCTCGCGGAGCGCGTCGAGCGCACGGGTTCGCCGTACGGCGCGCACACGCTCGTCTACCGGGATAACGGCGACATTCTGCTGGTGCGCCACGACCACGTCGACCTGTGGGTGCTGCCCGGTGGCGGCATCGACGACGACGAGTCCTTCCGGGAGGCCGCGGAACGCGAACTCGCCGAGGAGGCCGGCGTGGATGCGACCTACGACGGGCTCGCGATGGTGACGAGCGTCTCCTTCCAGTGCAGCGGATACTCGTCGTGGGGCGTCCTCCCCGTCTTCGAGGCTGTTGCGGAGGACACAGAACTGGTCGTCGACGATCCGGACGACGAGATAACGGACGCCGCGTGGTTCGCGGACCTCCCCGAAGACACCCGGGACCGCGCGCACCTCCAGCGCTGGCGGGAGCGAGCGCTCTCGTAGGACTTTTCGCCGACCTCCGCGTTGAATGCGTATGGACATCCGCGTGCCGGCGGACAGCGAGCGAGCGGCGGTCGCCGACCGGCTGCTCCGGCCGGCCTACCGTGAGGCCGAGGCCCGCGACCCGGCGTTCAGCGACCTCGCCGAGTACGCCGTGGCCGACGAGGACTGCTCGCGGTGGCTGGACGACGACGACCGCACGATGTTCGTGGCCTACGACGCTGGACCGGTCGGGAGCGTCACGGGTGGTGTCACCGACTCGCCGGCGCTGTACACGCGCGGGAAGAACTGCTACGTGGACGGCCTCTACGTCGTCCCGGAGCGCCGCCGGGAGGGCATCGCCGGTCGCCTCCTCGAACGCATGAAGGCCTGGGGACGCGAGCGCGGGTGCGAGCACGCCAGCCTCTCGGTGCACGTGGACAACGAGGCCGCGATCTCGTTCTACGAGGCTCACGGCTTCGAACCGAAGTTCCACAGTCTCCGTCAGCGACTCTGAACCGGAATTCCACCGGATACCTGAGTCCGGTCCACGACGCCACGACCACCCCTCACGTGTCAACTTCTCCAAAAGACACTTCTTGGCCCGCCCCAAACGTCGGCACACTCCTCCGGGTCGTACCCCGGACGACTCGGCCCGCAACGACCCCGCGGGCACTCGTCCCACCCCGAACACCAGGACAGTTGGACTCGACTCGACCGCGGACGCGCTCACACACCCATGGACATTCCAGACGTCTCGTTGACCGACGCCGCGACTGTTGCCGCCTACCTGCTGTTCGGCGTGGTCGGCACGATTATCGCGGCGCTCGCCGCGATCAACGCACTCCAGTCGGTCCAGCCGGTCGTCTACGACGCGTTCTACCTGCAACTCGGGCCGTGGTCAGCAACCACTGCCGCGACGACCGTCCACTTCGGGTTCGCGGGCGTGCTGGCCGTCGGCGTTCCGGTCGTCGTCGCCGAACTCGTCGGCGGGGACCGCGTCAGATTCGTGGGCGGTGGACTGCTCGCAGTGACTGTCGCGCTCCTCGTCGTCCTGCTGGGTGCCGCCGCGCTGGACGCACACGGATTCCTGACCGTGGTCCTGGCGTACGCGCTGCTCGTCGTCGGTGCGCTGGCAGGCCTCCGACACTTCGGTGCGTCCACCGGCGCGAGCGCGACGTTCGTCGGCGGCGTCCCGGTCCTCGCGCTGCTGCTGGTGTTGCTCGCGTTCGGCCTCGGGTGGGGTGGCGGCTACGACGTCGTCGCCGAACCCGTCCCGGCGTCGAGCGTGGACGAGCCAGCGACCACGTTCGAGGACGCGCCGGACGTGCGCGAGGACCTGTTCTCGGAAGCCGCCTGCGACCCAGAAGACGGCGTCTGTCGGCTCCCGTTGCGGGGTACGAACACGAAGCGCAGGCCGCACGCGCGCTCGACCGCCAGGGGGTCCGCTGCCCGCTCGTGAACGCGCCCGCGTCCGACCGGTGGGACCGGGACGCGTCGTTCGTCGCCGAGCACGACGGCCAGCACTACCGGATTTCCTGCCAGGCGTACGGGGACTGAGGAGCAGCGGCGGTTCGCACGGGTGTGACCGGGGTCGATGCGCAGGCTCCGGCCCCCTACTCGGGACCGAAGGATTCGCCCTCGCGCTCCTCGGCGCCCATCCGCCTGAGCGCCGCGCGGGCGTTCGTCGCCTGGTAGCCGAAGAAGACGTCGCTGGCGTACTCGTCGGCCACCTCGGCGGCGTGAATCAGGTTCTCCACCTCGACGTCCACTGCGTACAGTTCCACGCTGAACGGGGCGCCGAGGAGGTCCTGGAATCCCGACGCGATTGTCTCCAGCCAGTACGTCGTCCCGTAGTTCGTGTCGTACAGCGGCACGACGAACTCGTCGACGTGCTCGGCGAGCGCGTCCACGTCGAGCCCCGAGCGCTCGTAGAGGTGGCCCGGATACGGGTCTGGGTACAGCGTGAAGTACGTCTTCCCCGGGATGCGGTCGGTGGCTTCGGCGACGAACTCCGTGATGACGTCCGCCCGCCAGGCCCGCCAGTCGTCGAACTCGGAATCCGCGAACGCGGCCTCGCAGCGCTCGCAGTGACAGTACTCCGCCCGGGGGAACCCGACGTCGTCCAACCGGACGTCCTCGTTCAACTCCGCGCACGTCTCGATGACAGACAGCAGTCCGTTCCGGTAGTCCTCGGCGAGCGGACAGATGTACGCCCAGTCGAAGTACGGCTGGTCGCGGGTCGCCTTGTTCCCCTCGTCGTCGACCGGGACGAGGTGTGGGTCGGTGCCTGCGGTGGCGTTGTCACCGAAGCACGACACCATGTTCACGGCGTCCGCCAGCGGGTCGGTGTGACGGCCGGTGACGTCCTTGACCTCGTAGAAGGCGCGGTCGAACTCCGGCCACTCGATTTCCTCCTCGTTCCGCGTGACGACGCCGTACATGGGTGTCGGTTGGCCGTCGGGCCGCCTAAGTCGTTCGTTCTTGTCGAAGAACCAAATCAGCCGACGAACCACAACAGCGAACTTCCTCCTGTAGACTGGCTATTCGCTACTGTTTCCCGCCTGGGCGTACCAGTCTGGTCGTTCCACTGGAACTGCCGAGGTTCGATTGAACGTTAGCGTGCGGTCGATGCTATCCTCGCCCTGCTCGTAGGAGACGTCCAGTGACTGGACGAGTCCATTGTCCGTGACGGTCGCGGTGAACTCGACGCTCGTGGCTGTTTCGCCGCCGATTGTCAGTTCCGATGCCGTACCGGTCACGTGGGCGGCCACGTCGTCACCGTGCTCGACCGTGACGTCCTCGGTGGCGAACAGTGTGTAGACCAGGTTCCGGGCGTACAGCGAATCGAGGAACACGTCCTCGGGCGGCATCGGCGGTGCACTTGCTCGCGCCGAGATCTTCCGAACGCCGTAGCGTACGTCTTCAGCCGACTGCAGTCTGTACCTGACCTCCGTCCCGTCTGCGTACTGGACAAACGTGCCGTTCGTCACGTCGAGCGCGATCCCCATTCCCTCGCCGGACCGGTTCCACTGCCAGCGGGATTCGTTCGCGTAGTGGAGATTATCCTGCCGGTACACGCGCTCAGTCTCGTTTGCGCGCGTGAAGCGTTGCTGGCTGACGAACGTGTGGTTGTGGACGTTCGCTCGGTGCGCGTTTGCCAGCGCAAGCGCGTCCGTCACGTCCTCCGCGGTCAGGCCTGGCGCGAGTTGCTCGGCGGGCGCTGTTGTCGCTGGGGTCGTTTCGGTAGCTGACGTTGCCGCAGTGGTTGGTGTCGGCGTCGTCGTCTCTGATTCGGTCGGTTGATTGCCATCGTCGAGCAGTCCCGAACAGCCCGCGCTGGTGACGACCAGGAGGCAGATCAGGGCGGTCACGGGGAGGCGGCGCATAGTATGAACTGTACCCCGAGTTCGTCACTCCGCCCAAAGGCGACTGGTTCCTGATCTAAAATCTCGATTTCCAGTCATATTGTACTTGGGCTATTTTGAGACCAACTCATTGGCCTGGGGGGTGGTCTGCAGACTGTTCGGCTCTCGAGTAGTCGCGGGGACGCCTCAGTCGATGCGGTCGACCTGCTCGGGTTCGGGCGCTTCGTCGCCGCCGACGACGAACTTCCAGACGAGGGCAATCAGGGCGAGCAACACGACTGCCTTCACGAGTTTTCCTGCCATGTCCGTGTCTAAGTGAGCGGACACTAAACGCTTTGTGGGGGTTCTCAGTGCCTGTGCATTCGTCTCGAATCGGGGGCCGCTACTCCGGAGAACGCCACGAACGTTGGGTGCAGCGCCGTCAGTCCTGGAGGTGGTCGGTGATGTCCTCGCGGACGATTTCCCCGCAGTACTCGCAGCGCAACCCGTCGTCGAGCACCGCGAACGCCGTCTCCACGGGTTCGCCGGCGTTCGTGATGCAGTCGCGGTTCGGGCACACCAGCACGCCGGACACCTCCTCCGGGGGTTCGACGCGGCGCTTGTCCACGACGTCGTAGTCGCGGATGATGTTGATCGTCGCCTCCGGCGCGATCAGCGACAGCACTTCCGCCTCGTCGTCGCTGAGTTCCCGGCTCTCGACTTTCACGACGTCCTTCCGGCCGAGGCGCTCGGAGGGGACGTTCATCCCGAGGCTGACGGTGGTTCCCTTCGTCCCGTCGATGCCCAGCAGGGAGAGGACGTGCAGGGCTTCGCCCGCGGAGACGTGGTCGATGACGGTGCCGCTCTGAATCTTGGAAACGCGGAGTTCTCTGTCACTCATCGTTCAACAGGAGGTCCAGCAGGGCCATCCGAACGGGGACGCCGTTGTGTGCTTGCTCGAAGTACGTCGCCGCGTCCGTGTCGTCGACGGCCGGCGAGATCTCGTCCACGCGCGGGAGCGGGTGCATCACGGCGAGGTCGTCTCTGGCCGCCTCGAGCGTGTCCATGTCGATGCTGTACTCGCCTGCGACCGCCTCGTACTCCTCCTCGTCGGGGAAGCGCTCGCGCTGGATGCGCGTCACGTACAGCACGTCGAGGTTCGGGAGGACCGCGTCGAGGTCCTCGTGCTCGCGCACCTGCGCGCCGGACTCGTGGAGGTCGTAGCGCACCGACCGCGGCAACCGCAGACTCTCGGGGCTGACGAAGTGCTGGCGCGCGTCGAAGTTCGTGAGCGCGTGCGCCAGCGAGTGCACCGTCCGCCCGTACTTCAGGTCGCCCATGATGCCGATGGAGATGTCGTCCAGGCCCGCGTGCTCGCGGATGGTGTAGAGGTCCAGCAGCGTCTGACTCGGGTGGTGGCCGGCGCCGTCCCCGGCGTTCAACACGGGGACGTCGACGTACTCGCTGGCCATCTTCGCGGAGCCCTGCTTGGGGTGGCGGAGGACGATGCCGTCCCCGTACCCTTCCACGACGCGGGCGGTGTCAGCCAGCGACTCGCCTTTCTTCACCGACGACGACTCCACGGGGCCCATGTCGACGACGTCCCCGCCGAGGCGCTTCATCGCCGTCTCGAAGCTCATCTTCGTGCGCGTGCTCGGTTCGAAAAAGCACAGCGCGAGCAGTTTGTCCGCGTGTCGCTCCCGCGCGGATCCCGGGTCCCCGTCGAAGGCCGCCGCCCTGTCGAGGACGGTCTCGATGTCGGCCCGGGAGAGTTGTTTCGCCGTGAGGAGGTGGTCGTGGCGCATCGGTTGAGTACGAGACCCCCGGGAGCGTAAATGTCCCGAACCGCCGCCACTCAGACCTCGGTCTCGGCCCGCCCCTCACGCGGCGGCTTCGCTCCGTCGGAGTCAAGAAGTCGCCTCCGCGAGCGCTGCACCCGCCAAATCTATGCCGGGGGCCGTCCCACGCCAGCACATGGCGTCCCTGGGGGCCGAGGACTACCACCTCGTCCGGTTCGTCTTTCAGCGCGGCCTCGCTGCGATCTACCTGTTCGCGTTCCTCGTCGCCGCGACCCAGTTCCGCGCGCTCGCCGGCGAGGACGGCCTCCTCCCGATCAGCCAGTTCCGCGACCGCTGGTCGTTCCGCGACCGCCCGAGTCTCTTCCACTGGGCGCCGACCGACCGCGCAATCGCCGTCGCCGCGTGGACCGGCGTCGCGCTCGCCGTCGCGGCGCTCGTCGGGGTCCCCGACTACCTCCCCCGGCCGTACGCCGTTCCGGTGTCGATGCTCCTCTGGCTGGCGCTGTGGGGGCTGTACCTGTCCTTCGTGAACGCCGGCCAGACGTTCTACGGGTACGGCTGGGAGACGATGCTCACCGAGACGGGCTTCCTCGCAATCTTCCTCGGTGCGGGCGACGCCGGCACGCCCGTTCTCGTGGTGTGGCTGCTGCGCTGGTTGTTGTTCCGCAACATGTTCGGAGCGGGCCTCATCAAACTCCGCGGCGACGACTGCTGGCGGACCCTGACTGCGATGGACTACCACTACGAGACCCAGCCGATGCCGAACCCGGGGTCGTGGTTCGCCCACCACCTCCCGAACTGGGTCCACCGGGTCGAGACCCTCGGCAACCACGTCGTCGAACTGCTCGTGCCGTTCCTCTACTTCGCGCCCCAGCCGTTCGCCGCACTCGCCGGCGTCGCCACAATCGGCTTCCAGGGGTGGCTGCTGGTCACCGGGAACTTCTCGTGGCTGAACGCGCTCACGGTCGTGCTCGCCACCGCGACGTTCAGCGATGGCGTCCTCACTGACTGGCTCCCGTTCCTGGACGCCACAACGGCGATGCCGACCGCTGCCGACGTGCCGCTGTACCTGACCGCCGCTGCCATCCTGCTCGCAATCGTGGTCGTCGCGTTGAGCGTTCGCCCCGTCCGAAACATGCTCTCGGAGCGCCAGGTGATGAACACGTCCTTCGATCCGCTGAACCTCGTGAACACCTACGGCGCGTTCGGCTCGATCACCCGCGAGCGCTACGAAATCGTCGTCCAGGGGACCCACGACGACCCCGAGTCCGGCGACCCGGACTGGCGGACCTACGAGTTCAAAGGCAAACCCACGGACCCCGCGCGCGCCCGCCGCAGATCGCGCCCTACCACCTGCGCCTGGACTGGCAGCTGTGGTTCGCGGCCATGTCGACGTCACCCCGTCGGCACCCGTGGTTCGCGCGCTTCCTCCGGAAGCTCCTCGAGGGCGACGACGCGACGCTCGACCTGCTCGCCGACAACCCATTTCGGGACGACCCGCCCACGCACGTGCGCGCCGTGCGGTATCGGTACCGCTTCACCACGCCAGCCGAGCGCGCGGACAGTGGCCGGTGGTGGCACCGCGAGCGCGCTGGGCCCTACGTGCGTCCAGTCTCGCTCGCGGACCTCCAGCGGGACCCCCACTCGAGACGCAGACGGTGACTGGTGGCGAGAGCCGCCAGCCCAGACCGCGGCACTGACGTCTCTGCGCGTCGACAATACGGATATCGGGGGGAGACGTCCCGTCGTTCGCGTCCTCGCGGTCCATGGTACCCTTACTCTCGGAAGGGTTATACGCGAACGGGCCCTACGATTGTTTGCAATGGCAAACGGTAAGGTTGACTTCTTCAACGACACTGGCGGCTACGGTTTCATTTCGACTGACGACGACGACGTCGACGACGACGAAGACGTTTTCTTCCACATGGAGGACGTTGGCGGCCCGGACCTCGAGGAAGGGCAGGAAGTCGAGTTCGACATCGAATCGTCCCCGAAGGGACCGCGCGCGACGAACCTCGTTCGTAACTAAATCGAAGTTCGCTCGTCGCACCCTGCGACGGACGACATTTCGTTCTTTCATTATTCACGCCACGTAGCAACGGCGCTGGCAGAATCCGTATACGCGATTCCGGAGCCACGCAGCCGCGCTGCTGGGCGTGCTGCAACCGATAGTGTATCAACGACGGCAGTGGACGAGCGGCGTAACCACTACGACGACCGGACGCGAGTAGCCACGCATGGAGCGGTTCGCGCAGCTCGTCGTCGCTGGCGGCCTCTTGCTCGTCGCCGGACTCCGGGGCACGGAATTCACGGCGCCGGCGTCCAGCGGCTGGCTGGCGGCCGCTACGCTCGCAGGCATCGGCTGCGCCGCCGTTCTCGCCGGCATCTTGACGGAACTCGACCTGAAGGGGTGACGAGTGCCGACTGCGCACGGTCACCGGTTCTCCGACGTCCGGAGATTCAAGTGCGATGACGGAACCACTCGCTGGCGTGCTGGCAGTCGCTGGCGGCAAAGGCGGCAGCGGGAAGACGACCACAGCCCTCGGCATCGCGGGCGCGCTCGTCAAGCGCCGCCGCCGCCCGGTCGTGGTGGACTGCGACCTCGACGCGCCGAACCTCCACGTTCGCGCTGGCGTCGACCGCGACCCCGGTGTCGACGCACCTGATCCCGTCGCAGCGGCGCACGAATCACCGGCCCTCCCCCGGCGTGGACGTCGTGCCAGCGGGGGACGCTGACGGCGACGACCTCGCAGTCGCCCTCGGTGCAGTCCCTGAGGACAGGCCCGTGGTCCTGGACTGTCCGGCGGGCGCCAGCGAGGCCGCCGTTCGGCCGGTGCGGGCCGCGGACGCCTGTGTCGTCGTCGCGACGCGCAAGCGCGAATGTATCGAGGACGCGGTCAAGACGGCGGCTGTCGCGCGGGCAGTCGGGACTCACATCCGAGCAATCGCGGTCTCCCGAGCGAGCCGGGTGCCCGCGGGCCTCGACGACGCCATCGACGCCCCGAGTGCGGCCATCCCAGCGGTCGCAGACCCGCTCTCGGCGCCCGAGGCCGCGGCTGCGTACGCGAGCGTCGCCGACTGGGCGGAGCCAAATACTTAACCACCTCTCTCCCATTTCGGGAGGTATGCCTTCGCGGCTCTCCACGGGAGTGGACGTCCTCGACCGGGAGCTCGGCGGCGGCGTCCCGGCGGGCACTGTGGTCGCCTACGAGGCGCCGCCTGCGAGCCAGGGAGAGCTGCTGCTGTACGAACTTACGCGGCCGCGCCCCACGCTGTACCTCACCACGAACCGCACCGAGCAGGCCGTCAGGGACGCCTTCGAGGCGACGAAGGCACCGACCGGCGACCCCGAGATCGGTTACGTGCCGGGCACGGACTCCCTCGAGAACGCGCGGCGCGCGTTCCGCAGCGTCCCAACGGAGTCGACGGTCATCGTCGACCCCGCGGACGCGCTCGAACGCGCCGACCGGAGCCGCTACGAGAACTTCCTGAACGAGCTCGCCAACCACATGCGGAACGTCGGCGGCGTGGCAGTGCTGCACTGTCTGGACTCCGGCCACGAGACGCCGCTCCGGGGCACCACCGAACACATGGCCGACGTGGTGTTCAAACTCCGCGTCAGCGAGGACAACGGCGACATCGAGAGCCGGCTGACGGTCTCGAAGTTCCGCGGCGGCACCGCGCCCGACTCCTCGATCAAACTCAACCTCGGCGAGCGCGTGCAGGTCGACACCAGCCGCGACATCGCCTGACGGATTCAGCTCGCGCCGTCTGCCAGTTCACGTGGCCAGCCGCGACGCTCCTTGCCGTGAAGCTAGTGAATGCGGTGGCTCGCGAACGTCGCATCGAGAGCTGCGGCGTTTGCGAACCTGGCGGTACGGACGCGACGCTTTCGGACGCGACGTCACCGAGAACGCGGTGCAGAAGTCGGTGTCCCGGCCGCGGCGCTGCCCCGGCCGACGACGAATCCGGGGTTACTCCTCGTCGCCTTCGACGTCGAGTTCTTCGACGATCTCGTCGGCGTCGACGTCGGCGTCCTCGAGGGCTTCCTCGACGTCACCGAGGTCCTCGCCGCCCATGCCACCCATGCCGCCGCCCATCATGCCGGGCATGCCCGCGGGCTGGCCGTCGATGATCTCCTGGACGATGACGCGGTCGATGTCCAGCATGTCGATGATCTGGTTGAGGATCTGGTCTTTGCCCATCATCCACTGCTGATTGAACTGCAGCTGGGGCGACTGCTCGATGTACAGCGTCTCCTTCTCGACCGTCTCGGTCTCCGTCTCGGGTTCGGCGTCCTCGTCGTCGGGCTCGACTTCGACTTCCTCCTCGACCTCGTCGGTCTCGAGGTGCATGTCGAGTTCGACGTCGAAGTACATCTGGAGGAGGCCGCGCGCCTTGTCGACGGTGTCGTCGACCTCGTCGAGAATCTCGTACTCGTACTCGACGTCCTCGCCGGCCAGCGGGTGGTTGAAGTCGACGCGGGCGCGGCCGCCGATGACCGCTTCGACGTGGCCGTGTTCGCCGTCGATGTCGACGTGCGCACCGGGGTAGCGCTCGTCCTCGGGGATCTTGTTCGCGCTGACCGTGCGGACTTCCTCCTCGTCGTACTCGCCGAACGCCTGCTCGACGACGACGGTGCCGGAGTCACCGACTTCCTTGCCGATCAGATCGTCCTCGACGTCGTCGAAGATGTGGCCTTCGCCGATGACGATGGTGCGCGGCGAGAAGTCCTGGTCTTCGGCGTCGACGCCTTCCTCCTCGGCGACTTCCTCGTCAGTGGTGTCGACGAGCTCCTCGCTGTCGACGGTGTAGGCGGTGTACGAGAGTTCGACGAAGTCTCCCTCCTGCAGGCCGCCCTGTTCTGGCTCGGATTCATCGGCCGTTTCGGCCTCGCTTTCGTCGCTCATACCAGTACGCACTCCCGTTCCACTCTTAAGAATCACGTTTCGCGGCTGTCAGCGCGTTCGTCACCGCATTTCGCCTAAGCGGACGAGGGCGTCGGCGTCCACGGACAACCACGCCGTGAGTCGCCGTTCGTCGCTGACGTCGTCCGGCGCGACGGTGCATCGGTCGGGAGCGTTCCGGTAATGGACGATCGTGGCTTGGAGTGGCTCGGTGGCGGTGGGATGTCCGCTGTCCGTGGCGCCATCGCGTGTCTCTTCGGCGGCCATCTTGTTCGATTCGGACGAGTACTCGCATGCGCATAACGGCTGCTAGGAGGGTTCGATAGCGCTATTGAGTCCTACTCTTCCTGCTATCGATGCGTGTCGAGCGTGCGGTCGAACTATGCTTGTCGCCCTTCGGTATCCGGGACTCGCGGTGTCGGGGCGTCGGAAGCGCCGTGCTTTTGCGGGCTGGCGTCGACGTCACGACCATGTACGAGGTGGAGGTCAAGGTTCCGGCGGACCACGACGTGGTCCGGGATGCGCTCGCTGACGCCGGCGCCGAACGGGTCGCGACGCTGGCGCAGGCGGACACGTACTTCGACGCGCCCCACCGCGAGTTCGCGGAAACAGACGAGGCACTCCGCGTGCGGCGAGTCGCCTCGGCGACGTCGGCGTTCGACCGCCAAGCTGTGGCGGCGGACACGCTCACGTCCGCTATCGACGCTGTGCTCGACGGCGAGTTCCGTGCGAGCGGTGAGTGCCGCGTGACGTACAAGGGGCCGCTGCTCGAGGCCGAGTCGAAGTCTCGCGAGGAGTTCGAAACCGCGGTCGGGAGCGGCGACGAGATGCGTGACATCCTCGTCCACCTCGGATTCGACCCGGCCGCTACCGTCAGGAAACTCAGGGAGAAATACCATCTGGACGGCTTCACGGTTGTGCTCGACGAGGTGGAGGACGTGGGCGAGTACGTGGAGGTCGAGACCGACGTCGAGACGGCTGCCGACGTGGGGCCTGCGCGCGAGGAAGCCTACGACCTCCTGGAGCGTCTCGGCCTGGACCCCGCCGACCAGATTCGCACGTCGTACCTCGGCCTCAAACTCGGCGAGGCGTAGTCCTCGCCCGTCAGCGGCGAACTCCGGGCTACTGTCGACCAACCCCATCATGCACGGCATGCATATTTCCTCCCGTCACCGTTTTCGCAAGTTATAGAAGCGGAGGCGGGCAACACTTGCGCAATGACCGACCGGAACATCCGCGTGCAGTCCCTCGACCGCGGTGCCGTCGAGGACGAAGCAGTCGAAATCGTCGAACGAAAAGGCCTGGGTCACCCCGACTCCATCTGCGACGGCATCGCCGAACACGTCTGCGAACGCCTCGCCCGCGAATACCTCGACCGCGTCGGCGAAGTCCTGCACTTCAACACCGACGAGACCCAGCTGGTCGCCGGCCGGGCCGCGCCCGCGTTCGGCGGCGGCGAAGTTATCGAACCCATCTACATCCTCGTCGTCGGCCGCGCCACCAGCCACTACGTGGACGAAGACGGCACCGAGTACAACATCCCGGTGGAATCCATCGCGCTGGAAGCCGCCCGCAACTACCTCCGCGAGAACCTCCCGAACCTCGACCTCGAATCGGACGTCGTCATCGACGTCAAACTCGGGGAGGGCTCCGGCGACCTCCAGGAAGTCTTCGTCGAAGATGGCCCCGACGTCCCGATGGCCAACGACACCAGCTTCGGCGTCGGCCACGCCCCCCTCACGGAGACCGAACGCATCGTCTACGAGGCCGAGAACTCCCTGAACGGCCAGTACGGCGACGACAACCCCGCGGTCGGCGCGGACGTCAAAGTCATGGGGAAACGCGAAAACCACGACATCCACCTCACCGTCGCCGCCGCGCTCGTCGACACGTACGTCCCCAACATGGACGCCTACAAGGCCGAAATCGACGCCATCCGCGAGCACGTCCACGACATCGCCAGCGAACACACCGACCGCAACGTCACGGTCCACGTCAACACCGCCGACGACTACGACGCCGGCTCAATCTACCTTACCACCACCGGCACCAGCGCCGAACAGGGCGACGACGGCAGCGTCGGCCGCGGCAACCGCGCCAACGGCCTCATCACACCGAACCGGTCGATGAGCATGGAAGCCACGTCCGGCAAGAACCCAGTCAACCACATCGGGAAGATCTACAACCTCGTGTCCACGGAGATCGCCGAAAAGGTCGTCGCGAACGTCGACGACATCCGCGACCTCCGCGTCCGCCTGCTCTCCCAGATCGGCCGCCCCATCGACAAACCGCACGTCGCCGACGTCCACGTCGTCACCGACGACGGCGTCGCCATCGCCGACGTCGAATCCGACATCGAAACCATCGTCGACGCCGAACTCGCCAACATCACGGACATCACCCAGCGCGTCATCGACGGCGAACTCTCCACCTTCTAGAAGCGACGTTTCCCACCCTCGGTGAACTGCTTCGCTCGGGTCCGGTGAGAGGGCAAGCTCCTGCAAGCCCTCGTTCGATTTGCTCGCGTCGACTTCAAACCGCTCGGCTGCGGATGCTCGCATCGACGACTGCGTAGTTTCAAATACCAGAACGGGACCACTCCAGCGCGTGACCTGACCGCGAGCGCGAGTCCGGCCGAGGCGGGAGCGTGGCCAGCCGGCTCGCGAATCCAGTGCCACCTGTCCGATTCACCCCCGGTCTGCGAGTGTTCTCTCCGGCACCAGGCGATAGGTGTTTACTGTCGGGTCGGCTTACGTCGACTATGCGACCGCCCGGTGCGGACGCCGTGCTCGTCCGACACGGCGACGTCGGCGTCAAATCCAGTGCCGTGCAGGCCGGCATGGAGCGCCGACTCCGGGACAACCTCGCAGCGATGCTTGAGGACCGCGGTGTCGACGGCGACGTCGAACGCGAGTGGGGGCGCGTCATCGTCCGGACGGACGACCCGGACGCCGCCACAGATGCTGCAACTGACACCTTCGGCGTCGTGTCCGCCAGTCCTGCAATCAGCGTTCCCGCAGACCTCCAAGCGATTCGGGACGCGCTTGCCGACGCAGCCCGCGAACACTACGACGAGGGCGCGTTCGCCGTCGACGCGCGACGCGCTGGCGAGCACGACTTCGACAGCCACGACGTCAACCGCGAGGGCGGGGACGCCGTCTGGGGCGCCGTCGAACCGGTGTTCGAGCCAGCGGTCGACCTCGACGACCCCGACATCACGTTCTCCGTGGAAGTCCGCCGCGAGGAGGCGTTCGTCTTCCTCGAGAAACGCGACGGCCCCGGCGGCCTCCCGCTCGGGAGCCAGGACCCGCTGGTCGCGCTGGTCTCCGGCGGCATCGACTCGCCGGTCGCCGCGTGGGAAGCGATGAAACGCGGCTCCCCGATTGTCCCGCTGTATCTCGACCTCGGGCCGTACGGCGGTCACGACCACAGAGCCCGCGCGGAGGAGACGGCCCGCCGCCTCTCGGATTTCGCGCCGAACTTCGACCTCGGACTGCGCGTCGCGCCGGCCGGCGACGCGGTCCAGCGCCTCGCCGAGGAAACCGGGCGCACCCGGATGCTGTCCTACCGGCGGTTCATGTACCGGGTCGCCGAACACGTCGCGGAGGACGCCGGCGCAGTCGGTGTCGTCACGGGCGAAGCCCTCGGGCAGAAGTCCAGCCAGACCGCTGCGAACTTCGCTGTCGTGGACCGTGCGACCGACCTCCCCATCCATCGGCCGCTGTTCACCCACGACAAACAGGAGATCATCGCTCGCGCCCGCGCCATCGAGACCTACCGGGACTCCACCATCGAGGTCGGCTGCAACAAACTCGCGCCCAGCCAACCACTGACCGCCGCGCCGCTGGAGAGCGTCCTCGCCGACGAGCCCGACGACATCTACGACCTCGCCCGGGACGTCGCCGACGGCGTCGAACGCGCTGAGGTGACGGCGCCGTGACCCGGGTCTGCATCGTCGGCAGCGACGACGTCGACCTCAGACTCGACCTTTTCGGGTACGAGACCGCTCGACGGGCGCTGGCCACGTACGACGTGCAGTCTCCGTTCGAGAACACCGTGGCCGTCGACACCGTGAGCCTCGGAGCGGCCGTCTCGCTGCTGAACGACCTGAACTGGTATCTCGTTCGGCTCGCCGACGAGGCGTTCGTCCTCGAGCCGTCGGTCAGCGACGACGAGTGGCTCTCCAGGGACCTCGCCTCGGCTGTCAGGGAAGGCGAGGTTCGGGCCGCGGAGACGGACGCCCGGCTGAAGGTCTACGGCCTCGAGGACGGCGAACTCGTGGAACCGATGTACGTCACGCGCGTCCAGGGCGAACGCCCCGACTACGACCTTCGGGAGGTCGACGACACGGTGGTCGTTCGCGTGACCGACGACGAGTTCCGCGCCTGACGGACGACGAAGCGCGGCGGGGAATACCCGCGCTCTGTAGTCGAGTTATCCGTCGAAGATGCCGGCTGAGAGGTAACGTTCGCCGGAATCCGGGAACATCGTGACGACGAGCGGACAGTCGTCGTAGGCGCCGCTCCCGTCGGACCTGAGTGTCGGCGTCCCGGTCCGCTGGCCGCCGTCGGCGAGCGCGTCCTCGTCGATGCCGGCGTCCGCGAGGTCCGCCGCGTCGAACTCGACCTCCGGACAGTTCAGGCCGGGGTCGGCGATCCGTTCGGCGACTCGCTGTGCGACGGTGTAGGCGGCGCCGCTCGACTGACCCACGAGAATCCCCTGGTCGCGGGCGAGCTCCCGCGCCGCCGCTTCCGCGTCCTCGACCGACACCGTCTGGACCTCGTCGATGAGGTCGCGGTCCAGGAGGTCGCTGACGAACCCCGGGCCCATGCCCTGGAAGTCGTCCTCCCCTGGTTCGCCGGTCGACAGGACGGCGTTGGATTCGGGTTCGACCGCGACGACCTCCACGTCGGGGTACTCCTCCCTGAGACGGGCTGCGGTCCCGGTGATAGTGCCACCGGTGCCGACGCCCGCGACGAACGCGTCGACCTCGCGGCCGTCAACCTGGTCGATGATCTCCTCGGCGGTGGTCCGGTAGTGCGCCCGCGGGTTCGCGGGGTTCTCGAACTGCGAGACGCGGTAGCCGCCGTTCTCCGCGGCGATGCGGTCGGCGCGCTCGTTGGCCGTCTCCATACCGCCCTCGACGAGTTCGAGGTCCGCGCCGTACGCGGCCAGCAGCCGGCGGCGTTCCTCGGACATCGACGCGGGCATCACGATGGTGAGGTCGTAGCCGCGGGCAGCCGCGACGACGGCGAGACCGATGCCCGTGTTCCCGCTCGTTGCTTCCACGAGACGGTCACCCGGCGACACGTGGCCGTCCCGCTCCGCGGCGAGCACCATCTCTCGGGCGGGTCGGTCCTTCGCTGACCCGCCCGGATTGAACGCTTCGAGCTTCGCCGCGATGGTCGCGCCCTCGGGGGCCGGCACGCGGACGAGCGGGGACCCGATCGCCTCGAGGATGCTGTTCTTCATTACACTCCTGTACGGATTCCCCCACTAAACGTGTGGCGGGCCGCGACAGTCCCTGCCGGGTCCGGTCGGAGGCTTCGGAGCACGCGCCTCCGTGTTTCGGGCGACCACCGGTAACGCGGGTCTTTTGCCGACCGGCGGCCAACCCAGTGGTATGAGTCTGAAGACGATGGAGCCCAATCCCGCCTGGGACCCCGAGTCGTACCCCGACGTACTGGCGGCGTTCGAAGCGCTCGGCGACGACGTCACCGTCCGCGTCTGGGGCGCGGACTGGTGTGGAGACTGCCGGGGCCAGCTCCCGGACTTCGCCGCGGCGCTGGACGCCGCCGGCGTCCAGAACGTCGAGCACTACCCGGTCGAACGCGAGGACGGCGAAAAGTACGGCCCGAAGGTCGAGGAGTACGGCATCGAACTCATCCCGACCATCGTGATCGAGCGCGACGGCGAGGAGCTGGCGCGGTTCGTCGAGGCGGAGCGCGTCGAGCCGGCCGTCTACCTCGCAGAGCAGCTACGGGACTGACGTCGTTCGCGGCGGGTCGCCGTCAGACCCGGAAGTCCGCGAGCCACGCTTCGATTTCTCCGGCCGTCTGGACGGGCGGCGAGCACGCTCGTCGACAGACGTAGGCCGTCGGCTCTCCATCGGTCGCGGTCCGGTTCGCCCAGATCGGCGGCGCGTCGTTCAGGCAGAGGTCCGTGAGCCAGGCGTCGAGGCCGTTCTCGGTCGGCGGTCGAAGGGACAGAAGTCGGTGCGGGAGGTAGCGTTCGCCGACGAGCTCTCGCCAGTCGGCAGGCAGTGCGTCGGCAGCGACGGTCACCTCGAGCGCACCGTGGACTCGCGTGTCTGTTGCGAGCACGAGCGTCGGGTGGGCTGCGGGACTGTTCTGAACGCGGCCGCCGTACCGTTCGAGCATCGTCGCGGCCGCGTCACCGAAGTCCGAATCTGGGTCGAACGCGTCGAGCGCGAGGAGCGTGTCGGCGGCGACGCCGACCGGCGACGGCGTCGGGCCGTCCGCGACGTCCTGGGAGCGTACGTCCACGTCGTCGACGGATTCGGGGGTCTCGTAGAGCGCGCCCGTCTCGGGGTCGTAGCACTCCGCGAGGAGCGCGTCAGCGAGGTCCAGCGCGAATTCGAGGTGAGCGGGGTCGCCGGTCGCCTCGTAGGTTGTCAGCGCGCCGGCAGCGAGGTACGCGTAGTCTTCGGCGTACCCGACGCCGGCGACGTCGCCATCGATGACGCGGCGGGAGAGGCGGTCGCCGTCCCAGAGCGTCTCGCGGACGAACGAGAGGGCGGCGGCCGCACGGTCGGCGTACTCGGCGTCGATGGCCAGCCCCGCTTCGGCGTACGCGCGCACCATCAGGCCGTTCCAGCCGGCGAGCACTTTGTCGTCGCGCGCTGGTCGCGGGCGGTCCTCGCGTGCCGCGCGGACTCTGTCTTCAGCAGCGGCCAGCAACGAGGCGAGTTCGTCCTGGTCGCGGTCGAACTCGGTTTCGAGGTCCGACAGCGGCGTCGAGACCGTCAGCACGGTCTGGCCGTGCTCGAAGTTTCCGGCGTCGTCGACGCCGTAACGCTCACAGAACACCGCCGCGAGCACGTCGTCGGGGGCGTCGACGGGTGCCTCGTCGGCGTACGCGCTGACCGCCGTGTCGACCGCTTCGGGGGTCCAGACGTAGAACGCGCCCTCCTCGTGTTCGCCGTCCGGATTCCCGGGTGGCGGGCTCCGGGCGTCGAGCGTCGCGTAGAAGCCGCCCTCGGGGTGACCGAGTTCCCGGTCGACGAACGCCAGCGTCTCCGCGGCGACGTCGGCGTAGCGGTCGTCGCCGAACAGCCGGTAGCCGTCGACGTACGTCCCGACGAGTGCGGCCTGGTCGTACAGCATCTTCTCGAAGTGGGGAACCGTCCAGTCGGCGTCCGTGCAGTACCGGTGGAAGCCGCCGCCGAGGTGGTCGTAGAGGCCGCCGCCGGCCATCGCGTCGAGCGCCCGCGCTGCAGCGTCCCCGTACCGGGTGGTCGCGGATTCGTCGTCGCGCTCGCGGTGGTGTGCCCGGAGGAGGGTCGCGCGCCGGCGTCTGCGGGAACTTC
>NZ_WUUU01000027.1 GCF_009831555.1 Halobacterium bonnevillei
GGGGGCCGCGGAGCGCGCGGACTACTGGGAGCGCGGGGAGGCGTGGCGGACGGCCGTCCTGCCGGCCGCCGAGCAGTCCGTGCCGGCGTTCGCCTACGTGCTCGCAAACGCTCTCTACTGGTCTGGCGACGTCGGACGCACGCACTCGCGCGCCGACGAACTCTGCTACGAGGGCGCGGAGGCGGCCGCGGCGACCATCGACCTGGATTGGGTGGTCGGTCACGCGACCTACGAGCGGCATCGGGCGGCCGCCCACCGTCACCGGAGCGCACGGAACCACGGGCTCGCGGTCCGCAACTTCGAGGCGGCGCGCGAGACGGCGGGGGCGTACTCGTTCCTCGACGCCTGGGAACCGACGTACAGCAGCGCCGTCGTGCGCTCGAATCGTCTGTCCGCCGCCCGCGACCACGAGGCCGCGGTCGCCGTGTTGGACGACGCGCTCGACGAACTCCGGGACATGGACGTTCCGGACGACCGGTTCGCGGAGATGCGCGACCACCTCGTCGGCCAGCGCCACGAACGCAGCGCGAAACGAGCGAGCGCCGAGGACGACAGACTCGCGCACCTGGAGGCCGCGCTCGACCACTACGAGTCGCTGGGCTTCGACCGGTCTGTCGACCGCGTCGCGGGGAAACTGGAGCGCGATGCCGGTGATTCGGACCACTCCACGGATTCCGGCGACCTGGGTGCGGGCCTCGGCCCGAAACCGCTCCTCCGCGTCGGCCGCGATGCGGGCCCGAGTCTCGCGGACATCCCGGACCTCCACGACTTCCTCACGGAACCCGACCCGACGGCCGTCGGCAGCGCAGACCCGGGAGTTTTGCCCGACGAGCACGACGACGCGTTCGGCGAACCCGGTGGCCGCGAGCGGGATTCCCACTCGGACTATCGCTGAGGAGTTGCTCGGTTGGACTCTCGGTCACCCGTAGCCGCCGACCGGCGACCCGTCGCGGGAGGTTCGCGCCTGTTGAGGTCCGATCAGTCTGTCCGGAACGGTCCTCCGTGGCTAATCAGGGCTCGTGCGGGACGGACAGGACGACGGCTTCGCCCGTCACGACCGTCTCGTCGGTCTCGGCAGTCGTGTCGAGGCGGAGGCGGTCGCCGCCGAGGTCCTCGACGACCTCGACGGTGGCTGTGACGGTGTCACCTGGGTAGACCGGGTTCTCGAAGGTGAGGTCCTGGGAGAGGTAGATGATGTCCCCGGGGAGGTCGGCGGCCGCGGCGCTGATGGGGCCGGCCGACAGCATCCCGTGCGCGATGCGGCCGCCGAACATCGTCTCGCTGGCGTACTCGGGGTCCTCGTGGATGGGGTTGTGGTCGCCGGTGAGGTCGGCGAACGCCTCGATTGTCTGTTCGGTGACGGTGATGGACGCCTCGGCGGTGTCGCCGACGGACGCGACTGGCATACGTGTGCGTCGGAGACCTGTCCCCGAAATTCCCACGGTTAACATGTGAAACGGGGGGTTGAAGACGGAGTCCGTGCATCCAGCCAGTATGGAGACGGTTTCCCGCGACGGCGTCCAATTGGCCTACGAGCGAGCCGGGCAACGGGACGCAGAGACGGTCGTTCTCGTGGAAGGACTGGGGTACGGCCGCTGGATGTGGAACTGGCAGCGCGACGCGCTCGTCGACGACTACGACGTCGTCGTCCCGGACAACCGCGGGACCGGCGACTCGGACGCCCCAGAGGGGCCGTACACCATCGCGGAGATGGCGGCCGACCTCGACGCGGTTCTCGAGGACGCGGGCGTCGACGAGGCGCACGTCGTCGGCGCGAGCATGGGCGGCATGATCGCCCAGGAGTACGCTCTGGAGTTCGACCGCGCGCGCTCGCTGATATTGTTCTGTTCGTCGCCGGGCGGCGACGTCGCCGAGTCGATGCCGCCGGAGACCCGGAAGTGGATGTTCGACGTGCCCGAGGACCTCGACGAACGCGAGCAGATCCGGTACAAGATGACGCCCGCGATGACCGACGAATTCGCCGACAGCGACGTCATCGAGGACGTCATCGACTGGCGCCTCGAGTCGGACGCGCCGGCGCGCGCTCGCCAGGCGCAGGCGGCAGCAGTCACCGAGTTCGACGCCAGCGACCGCCTCGAAGCCGTCGACGTTCCTGCGCTCGTCATGCACGGCACCGACGACCGCGTGCTCCCCGTCGAGAACGCGCGCCGCCTCCACGAACGCCTGCCGGACAGCCGCCTGGAACTCGTGGCGGGCGGCCCGCACCTGTTCTTCATCGAGGACAGCGACTACGTGAACGACCACCTCCTGACGTTCCTCCGCGATGTCTGAGGTCGGCGACTGGGTCGGCGACTGGAGCGCTCGTCGCGCGACGCTCTCCCCCGAGGAACCCGCGCTCACGGACGCGACGACCGGCGAAACGTGGACGTACGCGGAACTCGACGCGCGCGCGAACCGGACCGCGCGACTCCTCGGCGAGTACGGCGTCGCCGACGGCGAGCGCGTCGCCGTCGTCTCCCGGAACCGTCCGGAACTGGTGGACCTCGTGTTCGCCTGCGGGAAGACGGGCGGCGTGTTCGCGCCGCTGTCTCATCGCCTCGCGCCGCCCGAACTCGCGGAACTGCTCGGGACGGTCGCGCCGGGGCTGGTCGTCGTCGAGGAGCCGTTTGCGGACGACGTCGCGGCCGCCCTCGACGGCATCGACGTCGAGGTGCTCGTGCTTCCCACTGCGGGCGACCACGAGCAACCGGCGTTCGGGGACGAGCTCCCCGACGACGACTCGCCAGTGGAGACGCACGCTCGCTCGCCGGACGACCCGTTCATGTTCCTGCACACCGGGGGGTCGACCGGCACGCCCAAGGAGACGATTCTCACGCACGGGTCGGTCGTCTGGAACGCGACGAACACCGTGACTGCGTGGGGGCTACGGCCGGAGGACTCGACGCCGATGGTGTTCCCGATGTTCCACACGGGCGGCTGGAACGTGCTGACGATGCCGTTGTTCCACGTCGGCGGGCACGTCGTCACCGCGCGCGACTTCGACCCGGGCCAGGTGCTGGACCTGATCGGTGAGTACGACGCGAACGTCCTGGTCGCGGTGCCAGCAGTCCTGCGGATGATGACCGAGCACGCGGACTGGCCGGACGCCGACCTCTCCTCGCTGCGGTTCGCGAAGAGCGGCGGCGGGCCGTGCCGGCAGGCCGTCATGGAGGCGTGGTGGGACCGCGGCGTCGACCTCTCGCAGGGTTACGGGCTCACGGAGTGCGGGCCGAACAACTTCTCGATGCCCGACAACTGGTCCCACGAGAAAGCCGACAGCGTCGGCGTCCCCGCGATGCACGTCGACGCCCGGATCGTCGACGACCGCGGCGAGCGCGTCGACCGGGGCGAAGTCGGCGAACTCGAACTCCGCGGGCCGCACGCCGCGGCGGGGTACTGGCGCGCGCCGTCGGAGTCGGCCGAGACGTTCGACACGGAACCCGTCGAGGACCCGACCGTCGACGGCGTCTCGCCGGGGTGGGTGTCGACGGGTGACCTCGCGCGAACGGACGCGGACGGCTACTACTACATCGAGGGCCGCAAGAAGAACATGTTCGTCAGCGGCGGCGAGAACGTCTACCCGCCGGAAGTTGAGGACGCCGTCGCCGACCACCCGAAGGTCGACGAAGTCGTCGTCATCGGCGTCTCCGACGACACGTGGGGGACGGTGGGGAAAGCCGTCGTGGAGGGCGACGAGTCGCTGACTCTCGACGAACTCGACTCGTTCCTCGAGGACCGCCTCGCGGGATTCAAGCACCCGCGGGCGCTGGCGTTCGTCGACGAGATGCCGACCAGCGGCCCGTCGAAAATCGACAGGGACGCCGTCCGCGATGCGTTCGGCGGCGCTGCGAACTGACCCGGCCGCCCGCAGGGCAAACGTTTTGTCCGTCCTTCCACTGGGTCGGGTAGGTAGTGAACGATGATTAACGTGAGCATGGAGATGGAGCAGTACGACTGCCCGTTCGTCCATGCCAGCGATAGCCACGACGTCGCGTTCTCGTCGGTCCACTGCGACGCGGGCGCCGGGCGGACGGAGGTCCGGATGGTCGCGGAAGCCGACGACCGGGGCGCGCTCGAATCCGGGCTGTCGACGGTCCGGGGCCACGACGGCGTCGAGGACTACGAACTGTTCTCGAAGGTGGACAACGTCGCGAAGTTCAGGACCGTCGTCGGTCCCACCGCGGCGATGCACGTCGTGCAGTCCCACGACGGCTACATCACGGGTCCGTTCTACGCGGAAGCGGGCACCGAAACGTGGCACGTGGGGTTCGACGAGAGCGAGGACGTCGACGGCGCGCTCGCCGCGCTGGAGCACGACCACGAGTTCGACGTCGTCGGCCGCGACGACACCGACGACGCGGAACTCCACCAGCTCGTGCAGAACGCGGGCGCGGCGATGACCCTCATCGAGGGCTGCAAGGACCTCTCGGACGTCGAACGGGAGACGCTGGAAGCCGCAGTCAGCGACGGCTACTACGAGAATCCGCGGGACGCGACGCTCGGGACGCTCGCGGACCGATTCGACGTCTCGAAGCCGGCGGTGTCCAAGAACCTGCGGCGCGGCGAACAGAAGATGATCCAGCGGGTCATCGACGCGATCGACGACATGGAGTGACGGCCGAGGCATCCCGAGGCGGGCACGGCGACCCGGCTTCGCGGCGTCTCGGCGGTCGTTCACATGTTAACCCGGTCGTACTTGCAGGAAGCGTAACAGAGTAGTGTGATATGCCGGAGTTTGGCACGTCACGACGAAACGTATTGAAGACGGTCGGCGCGGCGGGCATCGCCGGGCTCGCCGGATGTGCTGGCCTCGCCGGTTCAGACAATCCAGATACCATGAAAATCGGAGTGATGCAGCCGTTGTCGGGGAACATCGCGTACTACGGACAGCAGTCCCTGTGGGGCTTCCTCTCGGGGCTGGCGTACAAGGGTGACACCGACCCGATCGAGGACCCCGAGACGGGGACCGAGGAGATCGAAGTCGGCGACACGACCTACGAACTCGTCATCCGGGACTCGAAGTTCCAGGCCGACGAGGCCCAGTCCATCGCGACGGACCTCGTCACACAGGAGGAGGTCGACATGCTGTTCGGGTGTGCGTCCTCGGGTGCCGCGCGCCGCGTCATCAACACGGTGCTCGGCGAGACGGACGTCCCGTACATGGCGGGGCCGGCCGCGTCAGCGGGCATCACACAGAACAGCGAGCTGTGCAGCGACCAGGTGTTCCGCGCGAGCGAGAACACGGCGATGGACGCGCGCAGCGGCGGGAAGTACGTCGCCGAGCAGACCGACGTCAGCAAAGTCTACCTGTTCGGTGCGGACTACTCGTTCGGCCGCGCGGTCGTGAACAATTACGAGCGCGTGCTCCAGAACGCGGGCGTGGAGATTGTGGGCAAGCGGTTCGTCGAGCAGCGCCACAGCGAGTGGCAGGGCCTCCTCCAGCAGGCCGAAGACGCGGGCGCGGAGGGCGTCGTCGGCGGGTTCACCGTCGCGACGCTGCCCGCGATGTTCTCGCAGTTCCTGCAGGGCGACTACTCGTATCGCCTGTTCGGCGGGTTCGCGACCGAGATCTCGAACGCCGCGCTCGGCCAGACGCTCGTGAAGGAGCTCGGCGAACCGCTCACCGAGGAGAAACTCGAGGGCGTGAAGGCCGGCCCGTTCACGACGCGGTACCACTGGAACCAGTACGACAACGACATCAACACCGACTTCGTCGACATGTACTCGTCGGCGTACGGGAAGGTGCCGGACCTGTTCAGCGGCGGGACGTTCACGGCCGCGTCGGCCATCGTCCAGGCGGTGCGCGCGAACAGCTCCACTGACGCGGGCGACATCACGGACGCCCTGAAGGGGATGACCGTCTCGGACACGCCGAAGGGCGAGGACGCCTACACGTTCCAGGAGTACAACAATCAGGCGCAGTCGGAGATGACCGTCGCGAACGTCACGCCGACCACCGACGAGTGGTCGGACACGTGGGGCGCGGCCATCATGCCGAGCGACCCGCTCTCGCGCGTGCCCGGCGACGAAGCGACGATTCCGGCAGACAGCGACCAGATGGACTGCGACCTGTAGATGTTACGCACGCAGGGATTGACTCGCCGGTTCGGGGGGTTGGTCGCCGTCGACCACGTGGACTTCGAACTCGGCGCGGACGAACTGTGTTCGCTGATCGGCCCGAACGGCGCCGGCAAGACCACGTTCTTCAACCTCCTCACCGGCGTCCTCGACCCCAGCGAGGGGGCCGTGGAACTCAACACCGACGGGTCCTGGGCGGACATCACGGGCGCGGACCCGGCGGAGACGGCGCGCCGCGGCGTCCACCGCTCGTACCAGATCACGAACATCTTCCCGCAGAGCACGGTCCTCGAGAACGTCCGCGTCGCGGTGCAGGCCGACGGCGCGACCGGCCGACATCTCCACCGGAACGTCCACTCGTACGACGCGCACTTCGAGCGCGCGCACGAGATTCTGGACCGCGTCGACCTCGCAGACGAGGCCGACACCACTGCGGCGAACCTCAGCCACGGGGCCGCTCGCCAGCTCGAGGTCGGCGTGGCGCTGGCCGGCGACCCGGACGTCCTGCTGCTGGACGAACCGAACGCGGGCGTCTCCTCGGAGAGCGTCGGCCGAATCGTCGACCTCATCGAGGACGTCGCCACCGACCACGCCGTCCTGCTCGTCGAACACAACATGGACATCGTGATGAACGTCAGCGACCGCGTCGTCGTCCTCGACCGCGGATCCGTCATCGCGGACGGCCCGCCAGAGGACGTGCGCAACGACGAAGCCGTCCGCCAGGCGTACCTCGGCGGCTACGAACGAAACGTGGAGGAGACAGCATGAGTCTGCGGTCGGACCGAACCACGGAGGGGACTCCGTGAGCCTGCTCGAAGTCGAGGACGTCCACGCGTACTACGGCGAGAGCCACGTCCTCGAGGGCGTCACGCTGGACGTCGAGCGCGGCGAGGTCGTCGCGCTCGTCGGCCGCAACGGCGTCGGGAAGACGACGACCCTGCGGTCGATTCTGCAGTTGACGCCGCCCCGGGACGGCGACGTCCGGTACGACGGGGAGAGCCTCGTCGGGCACGAAACCCACGAGGTCGCCGACCGCGGCGTCGGGTGGATTCCCGAGGACCGGCGCGTGTTCGCCCACCTCACGGTCGCGGAGAACATCCGACTCGCGGTTCCGGCCGACGACGACGTCGAGGACGCCCTGGAGCGCGCGTACGAGGCGTTCCCGGACCTCGGTGAGATCGGCGGCCGCGACGCGGGCACGCTCTCCGGCGGCCAGCAGCAGATGCTCGCTATCGCGCGCGGCCTCGTCGGCGACAACGACCTCCTGCTCGTGGACGAACCCAGCGAAGGGCTCGCGCCGCTCATCGTCGAGGACGTCACCGAAGCGCTCGCGGACCTCGCCGAAGACACGACCATGCTAGTCGTCGAACAGAACCTGCCGCTCGCGCTCGACATCGCGGACCGGTTCTACGTCCTCGACCACGGCACGGTCGTCGACGAGGGGTCCACGGAGGGCGTTTCGACCGACGACGAACGATTCGAGAGGTTGTCAGCATGAGCGCCGCAGGCACCGTCGTCGACGTGCTCGTCTCCGGTCTCGCGAAGGCGTCGCTGTACGCGATGATGGCGTTGGGCCTCACCCTCATCTTCGGGTTGCTCGGCGTCCTCAACTTCGCGCACGGGTCGCTGACGATGCTCGGCGCGTACGCCGCCGGCCTCCTGATGGTGACGTTCGCGGGATCCGGCTTCGGCGCGCTCGTCTGGTTCCTCGTCGCGGGCCTGACCGCCGGCGTGCTGGTCGGCGGCCTCGGCGCCGCGATGGAGGTCGCGCTCATCCGGAAACTGTACGACCGGCCGCCCATCTACCAGATTCTGCTGACGTTCGGCATCACGCTCGTCATCGACGAACTCGCGCGCATCGTCGTCCTGTTCTACGGGATGCAGCCCCAGACCGACTGGCAGGCCGCGCTCGGCACGAAGCCGTCGTTCATCGCCGACACGTTCGCAGTCCTCGGCGGTACCGTCAGCCACCTCGAACTGTTCGAGATCCTGTGGGGCGTCCTCACGGTCGTCGCCGTCTGGGCGTTCCTGAACCGGACGCGCTACGGGCTCGTGGTGCGCGCGGGCAGCGAGGACGACGAGATGGCGGCCGCGCTCGGCATCGACGTGCGGCGCGTGTTCACTGTCGTGTTCGCGCTCGGCGCCGGCCTCGCCGGGTTCGCCGGCGCGCTCCTCATGTGGGATCCCGCGTGGGCCGCGAGCGTCCCGCTCGCGTCAGAGACACTGCTGCCGGCGTTCGTCGTCGTCATCGTCGGCGGCCTCGGGTCGTTCCGTGGGACGGTCGTCGCCGCAGTCATCGTCGGCATGGTCGACGCGCTGATGACGTACCTCTTCGACCACGCCATCATCACGTTCTCGGGACTCCCGGAACTCACGGTGTTCCTGATCCTGGTGGGCGTGCTGGTCGTGCGTCCGCAGGGCATCTTCGGCCTCGCGGAGGTGGGTGGCCATTAGCACCGACGCAGTCGACGCCCAGCAGGGCGTCGACACGACCGAGCGCTGGATCCGCCAGTACGCACACGACCACGTCGCACACCTGCTCGTCGTGGCGTTCCTCGGCGCGTACCCGCTCGTGTACTCGGTGCTGACGGCCATCGGCGCCGGCGGCGTGTTCGAGGCGTTCCTCCCGAAGATCGAGACGATGACCGCCGTCTTCTACTTCGGGCTGTTCGCGATGAGCTTCGACTTCATCTCCGGGTACACCGGCTACCTCTCGTTCGGGCACGCGGTGTTCTACGGCGCGGGCGGCTACTTTGTCATCCTCGTCGCGAACGGGAAGGTGCCGCTGTTGCCCCCGGAGACGCCGTTCATGGTGAGCGTGCTCCTCGCGGGCGTGCTCGCCGCGCTGGTCGCGCTGGCCATCGGTTCGGTGTCGTTCCGGCTTTCCGGCGTCTACTTCGCGATGATCACGCTCGGATTCGCGCAGGTGGCGTACGTCTTCATGCGGGACTGGGAGTTCCTCGGCTCCAACCCCCGCGACGGCGTCGCCGTGAGCAACGAACTCCACCCGAACGCCTTCGAAATCGGAATCCCCGGCGTCGACGCGCTGAACCTCGCCGTCGGCCCGCTGCGCGGGGACGCCGTCGAGTGGTTGTTCCTCGACCTCGGCGCCACCGAGGTGTCGTACTACATGATCGGGCTGGTCGTCCTGGTGTGTTACCTCGCGATGCAGCGGATGGTGCACTCGCCGTTCGGCCGCGTGCTGGTCGCCATCCGGGAGAACGAGGAGCGCGCCCGGGCGGTCGGCTACGACACCTACCGGTACAAGATGGCGGCGTTCGCGGTGAGCGGGTTCTTCGCCGGCGTCGCCGGCGGCCTGTTCGCGGCGTTCAGGCGGTCGGTCTCCCCGGACAATTCGCTGTACTTCCTCGTCACCGGTGACGCCCTGCTCGCCTCGATTATCGGCGGCTTCGGGACGCTCGCCGGGCCGCTGTACGGACGCCTGTTCGACCGCGGCGTCCGCGAGTTCCTCTCGAAGACGGGCGGTGGCGGCGGCCTCCTGCCGTTGCTGCGCGAGTACGTGCCGCCGAGCGTCCTCGACACGGGCATCGTCAACGGGATGACCGTCGGCCAGAGCATCGAGACGTTCCTGAACGGGCACGCGAGCCTCTACCTCGGCATCGTCTTCGTGGTGTTCGTCCTGTACGTTCCGGGCGGCCTGCTCGGGTCCCTGCGGGACCGCCTCGGCGGTCCCGTGGCGAAACGACTTCCGGCCTACCTCCGCAATCTCCGCAAATGACAGTCTGTCTCACCGGCCTCGGCGTCTACGCGCCCGACCGCGTCGTCACCGGCGCGGACGTCGCCGCGGAGAGCGGCGTTCCCGAAGACGTCCTCACGGAGAAGATGGGCGTCCGCGAGAAACGCGTCTGCCCGCCGGATGACGACCACGCTACTGATATGTGCGTGGAGGCGGCTCGCGACGCGCTCGCGGACGCCGACGTCGACCCCGGCGACCTGGACCTCGTGCTCTATCACGGTAGCGAGTACAAGGACTACGTCGTCTGGTCGGCCGCCGCGAACGTCGCCGATCGCGTCGGCGCCGAGAACGCGTTCGCTACGGAGAGCTACACGCTGTGCGCGGGCGCGCCGATCGCGCTCCGTCAGGTGCGCGCCCAGATACAGACGGGCGACGTCGACGCGGCGCTGCTCGTCGCCGCCAGCCGCGAGGAGGACCTCGTCGACTACGGCGACGCGGACGCGTCGTTCATGTTCAACTTCGGGAGCGGCGCCTCCGCGTTCGTGCTCGAGCGCGACGCCGGCGACCGCACGCGCGCGGTCGTCCACGAGAGCGCCGCGGTCACTGACGGCAGTTTCTCCGAGGACGTCGTGATGCCCGCGGGCGGGTCGAAGAACCCGCCGAACGAGCAGACGGTCCGCGACGGCCTGCACACGCTCACCGTGACCAGCGTCGACATGAAAGAGCGGATGGGCGAGGTGAGTGGGCCGAACTTCCTGTCAGTTGCGGACGACGCCCTGGAGCGCTCCGGGTTCGCGCGCGACGACCTCGACTTCGCCGCCATCACGCACATGAAGCGGTCGTTCCACGAGTGGCTCACGGGCGAACTCGGCCTCGGCGAGGACGGCCACTACTACCTCGACGAGTACGGGCACGTCCAGAGCGTCGACCAGGCGCTCGCGCTCCGGGAAGCCCTCGAGGCCGGCGACGTGACCGACGGCGACGTCGTCCTGTTCCTGGCTGCGGGGACGGGCTACACGTGGTCGGCGACGGCGTTGGAGTGGCGGGCCTGACGCGGCGCGCTCGCGGCCGCTCCCGACCGCAGTTTTCAGACGCGACAGGACGGGCCGCCGTAGCGCTGCCTGTACTCGTAGGCGACGCCGAGCAAGCCGTACACGAGGACGAGGAGGACGAGCGGTTCGGTGAGGGTGTCTGGCAGCGGCGTCGCAGACAGCGACAGCCACGCGGCGAGGTCGTCGGCGAGCAGTGCCGAGACGGCGCCGATGAACACGCCGGCCCACCCTGACACGCCGTATCCCCACCTGCTGATCGTGCAGTCGATGCGACGTAGTTTGCTCAGCAATCCGGTGCGTGCGTCGGAGGTGTTGTCTGCTGACGTCATAGCGGGTGTAAAGCTCGCTTTACAGTAAAGCGTCCTTTACACTACCACTTAGTTTTACCGGCGCCCGACGCCCGGACAGACGCTAGTCATCCCTGAGCGAGGCGCTACTCGTCCATTTCCGGGTCGAAGAGGTCCTCGACCCGGCAGTCGAAGTGCTTCGCGAGTTGGAACGCCAACTCCAGCGAGGGGTCGTAGCGTTCCCGTTCGATGGCGTTGATTGTCTGGCGGGTGACGCCCACGGCGGCCGCGAGGTCCGCCTGACTCAACCCCTCGGCCTCCCGGCAGGTCCGGACGTCGTTTTTCATCGCTGACAGCGCAGCCAGTAGCAGGTCACGCCGAACACGCCCATCGTCGCGGCGTAGCCCAGCAGTGCGCCCTCGAAGACCACCGGTGGCTCGAACCCGGACGTGGACTCCAACGCGGTGAACACTGACATCGCAACGACCATGACGACGCCGACGACCACGAGCGACACGAAGCTCGCGCGCCGCTCGATGGCCTTGTCCCGTTCGTCGTACAGTTCCACGTTCGACCCCCGCCACACGGCGAGAAACGAGAGGATGCCGGCCCAGTAGACGGCGAGGCCGATGAGGTCGTAGCCGAGTTCGACTCCACCGACGAACCCGAAGCTCCCCGCGAGGACGCTCGCGTACATCAGGCGCCGGTAGCGCCGTCGCTTCCTGAGTCGACCCGACCCTGACGTTGCGGTTCCTGACATGGTTGGCGGCCACGCCCGTAAAGGACGCTTTACACCAACGTCGGTGCGGTTCGACACTTAGTTCTACCGACCGCTCGCGGCACGCGCGGTGCGTCGTCGTCACCCGTACTCCTGGACGGGCGTGTCGGCGCCAGCAGTCGAGTGGGCGAGTTGCGCCGCGTCGACGGCGGTGACGCCGAAGCCATCCGCGAGGACGGCGCTCGCGGCCTCGACGCCGGGTTCGGTCGCGTCAGTATCGGCGCGTCGACCCTCTGCCGACTCCGCGACGTCGACAGCGACCGTGACGGTCGCCTCGATCTGGAGGTCGTTGAGCCGGGGCTGGAGGTTCGTGACGTCGACTGCGTCGACCGCGTCGACGGCGTCGATGCCGCTCAGGAGACGCTCGGCGCCGCATTCGAGGTCACCAGCGGCGTCGCGAGGGACGTTCATCGTGAGGTCAGCGACGAGGCGGACCTGTTGGCAGACTGTGGCCATAGACTCCCGCCGAGAGTCGAACTCGGTGCCGGCGAGGACGCCGGCGTCCACGGGCCGTCCGTCGGGAGCGGACACAGCCCGCGCTCACCCATGGAACCACGAGAAGAACACGCAGCACCGTCGGCGTGGGCCGACAGCGAACCGCGTCCCCCTCGGGGTTCCGTCACCGCTTCACGCGGCGAGGATGGACGCGGACTGCGCGTTCGGGCGATATCCGGCGACCACGAACCCCACACGAGAGAGCAGAGACGCGCCGCTACTGGAGCGGGCGTCCGTCGCGTGGAGTGTGGTGGTCATCGGTGTGTCACCCGGTTGCGGGCTCGGCCGGTCCGAGCCGCGAGTCGATTCGTACAATTTGCCCCTGTACAATAAGTTTTGTTGATGTGTGCGAATCCCTCCCAGCTTCGCTACGGGCGGACGCAGCGCTGGAAGGCTGTCGGGCTGGGATGGTGGCGGAGAAGCGATTGGCGGTGTTCTCGTCCCCTACTCGGTCGGGACAGGAAGGTAGCCTGTGGTCGTGGTCTGCGAGGCGGCATTCGAACCCTCACTCGGGCCGCCGGACGCGTCCGAGTTCTCGGTGCCGCACGGTTCGACGGCCACGGTTACCGCCGCGTCGAGGCCCCCGGAGACCACGACGGTGACTTCGTCAGACCCGAAGGCGTCGTCGTACGTGACACTGCTCCCTGGGGCGACGGTGTCTCCGGGTTCCATTCCGGTGTCGGTCGGGTGAGCGTCCTCGCTCCACGCGATCGATTGGACCGTGAACGAGTCCGCGTGGTGATTTGTGACTGTCACTTGCACGGGGTCAGCGCCGTTCCCCTGGTCGGTAGCCTGCCCGCGTTCGCACACAGATACGTTTACGGTCGCGTCCTCGGCCTCCACGACGTTCACCTGGACGCCGCGGTCCACGCTCGCGGTGCTGTACCCGAGGGTGCTCGTGGCGAGCATCGCGACCGCCACGAGCGCGAGCATCACGCTGACCGTCCTCCGAATTGTCATTACGAATCGAGTCCCGGTGGGTCCTCGGTCTCCCCGATGCGTTGTCCCCGCGCGTAATAGGTGTGCGCGACCGCAGAGACCGCGAACATCGCGACGACGGCGACCCCCCAGGCGGCGTCGGGGAACAGCGAGAACGGCCACGCGTTGACCCAGACGGCCGCCATCAGCGACGCCGCGACGCCCGAGAGCCCGAGGTAGTAGACACTCCACGGAATCTCGTGCCCGCGCACCACGTCCATGTACACCTCGACGTCCTCGAGTGCCGGCGTCGCCTCGACCGTACCGCGGTTTTTGTCGAACTCCACAACTCCCGCGTCGTCCATCATTGGGAGGTGGGACTGCTGGAGCGCAGTGTACACTCGCTTGCGCTCGTCGTACGAGACCTGCTCGACGTCCACGTCGTACTCCCAGGCGGCGACCTGCTCGGCGACGTCGCCGAGTTCGACGGGACCGTGTTCGCGCTCGAGCGCGTGCACGGCGTACCGTCGGCGCCGATTCGAGAGGACGTCGAACAGCTCGTCCTGCGACGGCGGGTCTACGTCATCCCCCGTACGCAAACCTGCATCCGTCGCATCGGACGGCTCCCCCTGCCCCCGCTGCTGTTTCACGGATGACACCACGTGTCGTATACTCTCCTTACAGGGCATAAGTGTTGGCGATAGTTAAGGTGAAAATGGCTCCTCCGGAAATCCGTGTAAGTGACGTTCTCGAGCGGTAGAGGAGCTTTAGAACCAAATTACCGAATATAATTCCTGGTTTAATGACTGATACGAAATACGTTTCTCGACGCTTCAGGGTCGGCCTGACAGTGATTTAGGAGGCGGTTGTCAGAGTGCGGCACCAGGCCAGGGTTAGTCTGACCCTGGTCGGACGAATGGCAGACCCAGGCTGAACGCTCTCAGCCGTATCAATACTACGTCCGCACCCTTCCAGTCGCCAAGTGAGCGTTCCCCCGGCGCGGCCCCGGGGGAGCGCACAACGAGGTAACTAGACCAATGCAACGTCGCAAGTTCATCGCTGGTGTGGGATCGCTCGCTGCCGCGGGGGCAGCAGGAATCGGGACGGGTGCGTTCAGCAGTATGTCCGCGAGTCGGGACGCAGACGTCGACGTCGTCACCGACTCGAACGGTCTCATCGCCCTCAACGCTGGAGCCGGCGCGGATGGGCGTGTTTCAGAAGTCGATGGAGAGCTCGGAATCGATTTCACCAGTAGCGAAGGCGGCCAGGGAGTGAACGTCGACTCTCGGTATCAGGTCGGCGTGTTCGACGACAAGTCCTGGGCTGTCCCGGACGGAGCGCTCGAGGTCGCTTCGTCCGGCACTGCGGCCCTCGAGATCGTGAACCAGGATTCGGCCAACCACACCGTCGACATCGGCTACGAGTGTGACGCCAACGACATCGGGAACGCGACCATCTACTTCCAGTTCTGGCACGACCACGACACGGGCATCACCCATCACACGATCGGCGGCCGCTCGGGCAACCGGAAAATCACCGGAACCGACACCGAAGCGTACCTCAGCGACGAGGGCCAGGAGATCCCGAAGAGTGGGGACCCGTTCGCCCCGGGGGACACTATCGGCGGGGTCGTTCTGGTCGACACTCGAGACGTCTCGATGGCGCCGAGCGACCTCGACCTGTCGGGGACGCTCACCGTCCTCGCGGAGTAACCAAAATTACGGGACCAACCCATGCAACGACGAAAATTCATCGCAGGTGTCGGGTCGCTCGCTGCCGCGGGGGCAGCAGGAATCGGGACGGGTGCGTTCAGCAGTATGTCCGCGAGCCGAGCTGCGGACGTCGACGTCGTCACCGACTCGGACGGGCTCGTTGCGCTGGAGCCCGGCGACGTTGCTGGCGACCGCGTCTACCACACCGGTACTCAGGGAGCGCTGAAAATCGACTTCACGAGTTCGGAAGGCGGCCAGGGGGTCAACGTCGGGTCACGCTACCAGATCGGGTACTTCGGACAGTACAACTGGATGCCACCGCAGGACAAACTCCCGACACCGGAGTACCCGGGTGATCCCCACCACCTCCCGGCGTTCTCTGTGATCAATCAGGATTCCACGGCGCACGTCGTGCGGATCCAGTACGAGTTCGACGGCGATCCAGGTGACTCGGAGGTGTTCATGATGGGGGCGTCGAGGAGCGCCGAAACCGTGGATTCCGCGTCGAACATCCCCACCCAATCGACCTGGCTGCCCGGTGAGATCGCGTTCAAGGACCACGGAGGCGGCCAACCGGGTGACATTCGCCTGGAACCCGGTGGGCGAATTGGAGTGTCTCTGTTCATCGACACTCGCGACGGCTCAGTCGACGACGACCTTTCGGGGACACTCACTGTGTCGGCCGAGTAGCAAATTCGGAGAACAACCAATCATGCGACGCCGAAAGTTCATCGCTGGGATCGGATCGCTCGCTGCTGCGGGAGCAGTCGCAACAGGGACGGGTGCGTTCAGTCAGATGAGCGCGAGCCGAGCTGCGAACGTCGACGTCGTGAACGACACGAACGGCCTGGTTGCGCTCGAGCCGGGTCCGAACATCGAGAGTGACGTCGTCCGTGAGTCGAACGGCGAACTCGTGATCGACTTCACTGCGGATGGCAACGCCGACGGCGTGAACGTCAATTCGCGGTACCAGGTGGGCGTCTTCGACAGTTCGAACACCTGGAGTATGCCGGGCACCAGCCTCAACGATACGCCCGCACTCGATTGGCAAGACGGCATGGGCGACGATTACGCGTTCGCTATCAGGAATCAGGACATGGCCGAACACGGAATCCGTATCGCGTACGAGGCTGCGGACACTGACAACTTCAACGGGGCGTACATCTACTTCCAGTTCGAGCCGACGGGCGCGAACTCACAGTACCTGCGGATTCGCATCGACGAATCCAACGGGAACAACGTCGAAGCGTCCAGTGACACGATTCCGGCCGGAACAGCCTACCGGTGCTCGTTCCTGGTCGATACGCGTGCGGTGGACGCCGACGTCGATGACACGGACCTGTCCGGGCAGATACGGATCTCCACGTTCTGACTCCCGATTAAATCTCTTCAGGCATCACAATACTACAACTGTGAAGAAATAACGCCAACCTGGCCCGCCGGTGTACGTCGACGGTATCGACTGTGCCGGCCGGGGCGACCAACAGGAGGTGACCCCCGTGACAAACCGAGCACGCGTCCTCACGTTCGCCGTTGCCCTCGTGGTGACAGTGACGCTCGTGTTTCCGTCAGGAGCAACGCCCCTGTTCGAACGGCAGACTGATTCGGTGGGCTCGTCCGTCGAACTCGCGCCGAGCAGCGACTACGCGTCCCTCGACGAGGGCGAACTCGTCGTCGAGGTCTCGGCGTCGAACCCGAAACTGGCGGCCGCGGGCCTCAATCCCAACTCGGTCACCACCTTCGACGACGTGTTCCGCGTGCAGTACACTGGCTCGGAGTATGCCGACGTCTGGCTGTCCCACGGTGCTGACTCGGTGACGTTTTCCGTCGACGGCGAGCCCGTGGAGTCCGAAGCGAACAACGTGAGTCTCGCGCCTAACGAGTCCGTAGCGGTCGGGATGGTCGTGGACACGCGGGGAGAGACGCCTGGCGGCCTCATCGACGACATCACGGTTCACGCGACCGTCGCGGACGCCCCGGGCGTTCGGGCGAGCGACGCACCGGAGATCGAGTTCGACGGGCCGATTGTGCAGTCGCGGGCACCGACCGAGGATTCCCGGCGGTTCGCCGTTCTCGGCGCGAGCACCGGGAGCGTGTACACGTTCGACGCGAACGGACTCGTCCTCGACCGGGCTGCTGGCGCGACCCTGGAACTCGAAACGGTCGTCGTGGGGAACGACGACGGGTCGCTGTCGTTCGGCATCGACGCGGTCGAGGGGGCGTCTTCGCGGACGCTCGTCAGGGACGCGGGCCCGGACCCGCTAGGGGTAGCGCGCGTGGACGTCGGAATCGGGCGAGTCTCGAACGCGACGCTGCGATTCAGCGCCGCGGACGAATACCTCGCGGCCCGCGACACGTCCGTCGAGACGCTCGCTGTCTACCGGAACGACGACGGCGCCCTCTCTGCGCTCGACGTCTCGGTGACCGAGCGGCGTGACGGCCGAGCGTACTTCGAAGCTGACGCGCCCGGATTCTCGTCGTTCGTGGTCGCGGCCGACCGCGCCCGACTCGCTGTCGCGCAGGCCGCGCTCGGTCAGACGACTGTGCAGCCCGGTGACCCCGTCGCAGTGACTGCGACAGTCGCGAACGACGGCACGATCAGTGGCGAACGTCGGATTGCCGTGACAGTCGACGGCACCGTCGCCGCCGAGCGGACGGTCGCGGTCGACGCGGGTGAAACCGCGAGCGTGACTGTCCCAGTTGCGCGCAACGACACCGGCGAATACGACGTCGCGGTCGACGGCGTCGACGCGGGGTCGTTCGTCGTCGAACCATCCGACGGGTCGGCCGGCTCCCGGAACGGTCAGTCCGGCTCGTCGGACGTATCGACGCCCGAAAGCGTCGCCGAGGAACCGGCGGGCTTCGGACTCGATGAGCTGGTCGGGCTCGTGACGCTGCTCGGCCTGATCGCAGCCACGCTGTTCCTCGCGCGGCGGGCGCCCTGGCGCTAATGTGCGACGACTCCGGAGATACGCTTTTGACAGACCGACTACCAGTCGTTGGCATGGACGGTTCAGCTGCACAGCGTTCGTTCACGGCAGTGCTGCGGGACGCGGTTCGCGTCCGGGACTGCCTGGCGCTGGCAGCCGTTCCAGTACTCGTCGCTGCGGTGTTCCTGTTGCCGATGGAGACTCGTCGAGCGCTCGCGTTCGCCTACCACGACCCCACCGCGGGTTCCGCGTACGCGGCGCACTTCGTGCACTTCAGGGTGGAACACCTGGCGGCGAACGTCCTCGCGTACGTCCTGCTCGCGGGATTCGGGTACGTGCTCGCGGCACTCGCGGGGTACCGGCGGCTCTTCGCCGCGACTGCGGTGACGTTCCTGATTGCGTTCCCGCCGGTCCTGTCCGCGCTGAACCTCACCGTGCCGCGTCGCGCCATCGGCTACGGGCTCTCCGGCGTGAACATGGCGTTCGCCGGCCTGCTCGGCGTCGTCGTGGTGGCGTACGCGAGCCAGCGCGTGGACCACAGGATTCGGGTCCGTCACGCCCCCGGCGTCTTCTTCGGGGCGCTCGCGATCACCGCCGTCGTCGCGCTTCCGTCGAACACGGTGTCGCTGGCAGTTGCGGCGGCGGGCGTCGTCGTCGCGTCGGCGTACTTCGTTTCGGCGGCGCTGGCGTGGCGGACGCAATCGCGTCGTACCCCGAACAGCGGGTCCGCTTTCCTCCCCGACGTATCCAGTGGGTGGTTCGACGGCGGCCTCCTCGGGTCGGTGCTGTTCTTCGGGTATCCGTTCGTGGGGTTCCCCGCTCGAGGGGCCGTCGGCGGGACCCAGGTGAACCTCTACGTGCACCTGCTCGGGTTCTGCCTCGGGTTCATCGTACCGTACGTTGCTGTCTCGATGGGGCTGTTCGACGCGGACGCCGGCGTCGCTGATTCCGGGAGGGGAGCGGGCGATTCGATGCGATAAAACAGCTCCCGTCGCCTCGACTGCCCGGACAGTCCGGACGGTCGGATGGCTCGGACGGCTCGGCTGGGCTGGATGGCCCGGATGGCTCGGATGGCACGGACGACTCGGCTGGACTGGATGGCCCGGATGGCTCGGATGGCACGGACGACTCGGCTGGACTGGATGGCCCGGATGGCCGATGCGACCGACGGTGGACTTTTGCCCGCTTGCTACGTCAAAGTAACCGAACCGACATGTCACTACGGCGCGCGGTCACGGTGGGCGTCGAGGCCCTGGTGGTCGTAGCCGTGGTCGCGTTGCTCGTCGGTCAGGTACTCGGCACGCCAGTACTGCTCGGGTACGTCGAAACCGGGAGCATGGAACCCACGATGAACCCCGGGGACGGGTTCGTCGCGGTGCCGTCAGCGCTCGCCGGCGGCGTCCAGGAGGGCGACGTCGTGGTGTTCCGCGCGGAGGAAATCCAGGGCGGCGGCCTGACCACGCATCGCGTCGTGGACGTCACCGACCGCGGGTACGTCACGCGCGGCGACGCCAACCCGTTCACTGACCAGGACGGCGGAGAACCGCCAGTGAAGGACGCGCAGGTCGTCGCGAAAGCGCTCCAGGTCGGGGGGACAGTCGTCGTCATTCCCAACGTCGGCACCGTCGTGACTGGCCTCCAGGAGGCGTTCGAGACCGTGCAGCGGCAGCTCGCGGTGCTGACTGGGAACAGCGTCTTCCTCGGCGCGCAGGGGCTGGCGTACCTCCTCCTCGCGTTGTCGGCGCTCCTGTACGTGTTCGACTTGCTGTACTCGGGCCGCGGCCCGCAACGCGACAATTCGCGCGACCGGCGACGCGACCACGGCGTTTCGCCAGCCGTCATCGTCGCCGTGCTGGCGGCGATACTGGTGATTGCTGCGACCGCCGCGATGACCGTCCCTGCCGGCAGCGAGGAGTTCGGCGTCGTCAGCGCGGAGTTCTCCGCCGAGAGCCCCACCGTCATCGAGACCGGTGAGACCTCGACCCTGCCGTATCGCGTGCCGAACGCGGGACTGGTCCCGCTCTACGCGTACGTCGAACCGGCGAGCGAGGGCGTCCGAGTCTCGCCGGAACGGGTGCGCGTCGGCGGCCGGGACTCGGCGACGGTGGACGTCACCCTGACTGCACCCGACGAGACGGGCTACTATCGGCGGTTCGTCACGGAACACCGCTACCTCGCGGTGCTGCCTCACTCGGTCATCGAGACGCTGTACGGCACCCACCCCTGGCTGCCGATTCTCGCCATCGACGCGGTACTGGCGGGTGGCGTCGCGCTGTTGGGGGTCGTTCTCCTCGGCGAGCGTCGGGTCCGGGTTCGCTCTCGCGAGTCCCGACACAGTCGCTCGCTGTGGCACCGCCTGGTTCGGTACCTGACACGCTGAGTGAACCGGGATTCTTTCCGACGCCGGCCCGCAACGCGCCGGCTTTGGTTTTCTGACCGACAGTTCTATGCTACGCCGCGACACACGCAGCCGCATGGGCAGGGGGACCGGCTGGGTACGTGTTCGCGCTATCGCGTCGTCGTGGTTTCCCGTTCTCGTGGTGGCGTTGCTGGCCGCAGCCGCCGTCGGAGGCTGGGCGACGATGACCGCGCACGCGACCCCCGGAACGTCCGAACAGCAGTCCGAGCAAGCGCACTGGACTGTCACTGGCGAGTTCGACCACTCCGCGACCGTGACCCGGGAGAACCCCGTCTTCGACCGGGGGACCGTGCTGTCCGACAGACAGACGTACTACCTCACCGTCGCCCCGGTACTGGACGGCGAGTTCACCGCCGAATACGCGAGCGTGGAGGCAACCGACGCCGACCTCAGCGTCGACGCTGAACTGGTCGTGCAGGAAGTCGGCGAGGACGTCGTCTACTGGACCGAACGCAGGCAGCTCGCGACGACCGACACCACCGTTGCCTCGGGCGAGCAACGCACGGTCTCGTTCGCGGTAAACGTCAGCGACGTCGCCGACCGCCGCTCGGAGATCCGAGACGGACTCGGCCAGACGCCGGGCGACCTCGAGACGTTCGTCGCGATGGCCGTCACGGCGGAGGGGACTGCGGACGGCGGCCCCGCGGAACTGTCGTTCACGCAGCGCCTGCCGCTCTCGATCGACGGCGACACCTACTCCGTCGGGTCGCCGGGCCGGACCAGCGAGACGCTGACCACGACCGAGACGGTCCAGGTGGAGCGCAGCTACGGACCACTGTGGTCGGTCGGCGGTCCGGTGCTCTTCCTGGTCGCGGGTGGTGGCCTGGTGGCGCTCGCATTCGGTCGTCGACGGGGCCTGCTCGAACTCAGTGCCGACGAGCGCAGCCGCCTGACCTTCCAGCAGGACCGCGCGACCTTCGACGAGTGGATCGTCGCAGTCCGACTGCCGGACGCGGTCCACGACCTCCCGCGTGCGGACGCCGAGTCGCTCGCCGACCTCGTGGACTTCGCCATCGACACGAACGCCGGCGTCGTCGAGGATCCCGACACCGGGACGTTCTACGCCGTCGGCGATGAGGTGCTCGTCGCATTCGAACCGCCGGAGTTCGACGACGAGCCGAGCGGCCAACGGCGTCCGGCGGACGTTTCGGAGGGCGCCGGCGAGACGGAGCAGACCGCAGACAGCGATGCCGTCGAACCGCCAGCGGACGACAAGGCGGACGTTCCGGGGGCGGACCGGGACTGACGCTCCGCTACTGCTGGATGTGACGAGGCTCCGCCGCCGCTTCAAACCCCGACGCGACTACCGGCCCGAACCCGGCCGTTTCCCGGCGGTTCCGAGGGCGAACGTTTATTCGCGGGCGGCCGTACGTCGAGGTGATGGACGGGGAAGACGAGTCGCGGACCCAGCCTCGAGTCGGCGGCGGCGAACGCGTCGAGCCGCCGGCGTCGTTCGTCGAGCAAGCGAACGTCAGCGACCCGGGCGTCCGCGACGCATTCGCCGAGGACTGGCCGGACTGCTGGAGGGTCGCCGCCGACTTGCTGGACTGGACGACGGAGTACGACGCCGTGCTCGGCGGCGACGCGCCGCCGTTCCGGTGGTTCGACGGCGGCGAACTGAACGCGTCGTACAACTGCGTCGACCGCCACCTCGCAGACCGGAAGAACCAGGTCGCGATCACGTGGGAGGGACGGCTCGGCGAATCGCGGACGTATTCGTACCTGGACCTCTACCGGGAGGTCAACGAGTTCGCGGCGGCGCTGCGCGAGCTGGGCGTCGAGGAGGACGACGTCGTCACGCTCTACATGCCCGTCGTCCCGGAGTTGCCGGTGGCGATGCTGGCGTGTGCGCGCATCGGCGCGCCCCACTCCGTGGTGTTCGCGGGGTTCTCCGCGGACGCGCTGGCGACCCGCATGGAGTCGGCGGACTCGGAGTTCCTGGTCACCTGCGACGGCTACTACCGCCGCGGCGCGCCGGTCCAGTTGAAGAACAAGGCTGACAACGCGGCAATCTCGCTGGACGGCGGCGTCGAGGCAACGGTGGTCGTCGACCGCCTCGGCGACGACACGCCGTTGACCGACGACGAGTACGACTACGAGGGGCTGGTCACCGACCACCGCGGGGAGACCGTCGACCCGGTGCCCCGAGCCGCCACCGACCAGCTGTTCCTCATCCACACGTCCGGCACGACCGGGGTACCCACGCCAGTCCGACACACGACCGGCGGCTATCTCGCACACGCGGCGTGGACGAGCCACGCAGTCCTCGACGTCAAGCCGGCGGACACGCACTGGTGTTCGGCGGACATCGGCTGGATCACCGGCCACTCGTACACGGTGTACGGACCGCTGGCGCTGGGCGCCACGACGATGCTCTACGAGGGCACGCCCGACCACCCGGAGAAAGACCGCGTCTGGGAGCTCATCGAGCGCAACGCCGTCGACACGTTCTACACCGCGCCGACGGCGATTCGCGCGTTCATGAAGTGGGGCGAATCGCACCCGGACGCGCACGACCTGTCGTCGCTGCGCCTGCTTGGGACCGTCGGCGAGCCGATCAATCCCCGCGCGTGGAAGTGGTACCACGAGCACATCGGCGGCGGTGACTGTCCCGTCGTCGACACCTGGTGGCAGACGGAGACGGGTGGCATGATGGTCACCACGCTCCCCGGCGTCGATGACATGAAGCCGGGGTCGGCGGGGCCGCCGCTCCCCGGCATCGACGCGCGCGTCGTGGACACCGACGGCGACCCGGTCGAACCGGGCGAGTCGGGGTTCCTCGTGGTCACCGACCCCTGGCCGGGGATGCCGCTGTCGATGGTCGAGGACGACGACTGGTTCGGAGCCCGCGACCCGGCGCGGCCGGACCTCTCCGACTACGACTGGGCGTACTTCACGGAGGACGGCGCCACCGTCGACGAGGACGGCTACGTGACCCTGCTCGGACGCGTCGACGACGTGATCAACGTCTCGGGTCACCGGTTCGCAACGATGGAGATCGAGGCCGCCATCGCGGACGTCGAAGGCGTCGCGGAGGCCGCCGTTGTCAGCGGCCCGCACGACCTCAAAGGCCAGTCCGTGTACGCGTACGCGAGCGCCGTCGAGAGCGCCGACGAGGACGCGCTCCGCGACCGCATCGACGCCGCCGTCGAGGACGCTATCGGCCCCATCGCCGTCCCCGACGTCGTCGTTTTCACGCCGGAGCTCCCGAAGACGCGCTCCGGGAAGGTGATGCGCCGCTTCCTCGAAGCCGTCGCCCACGACGACGACCTCGGGGACACCAGCGCGCTCCGTAACCCGGAAGTCGTCGGCGAACTCGAATCCGCGCTCGCTGACCGCGACTGACGCAATCCGGTGCTCTCCTGCCTCGTCGCGACCGTCCAGCAGCCTACAGGTTGGCACTCTGTCACGACGGCCCGTCCGGCAGCGAACGCCTGGCTCTCCGGCACGACGAACCGTCTGCGGGTACTGCGAAACCTTCTTGTTTCGTGTTTTCGTTGGCTAGCGAAAATGGGCTCGGAGCGGTCCTCCCAGTCGGACCTGTCGTCGGCGGCGTACAGCCGGCTCCGTCGAGCGACGGAGACCCACCGCGAGGAACTCGTCGTTCGGCTCGCCGGCGAAGTCGGCCTCCGGCCGGCCGAGATTACGCGCATCAGGCCCCAGCACGTCACGACGCACGAGGACGATCGCATCGAACACTACTTCCTCCGCGTGCCCGACGGTGACGGCGACACCGACCGATTCGCGTACCTGCCGGCGGACGTCGAGCACGACCTCCGGCAGTACGCGCGCACTGCCGGCGTCGCGGACGACCAGCGACTGGTGTCAGTGACGCCCCGGCGCGTCCAGATGCTCGTCGCGGAGGTGGGCGAGCGAGCGAGCGCGCGAACCGGGGACGAACGGCTTCGAGACGTGTCCTCCCGGACGCTCCGCCGGTATTTCGCTCTTCGATTGCTCGACGAAGAAGGCGTGGACGCGCGTACGGTGAAGACGGTCGGGGGGTGGGAGCGGCTGTCCAGCCTCGACCCGTTCGTCGACGACGCAGGGCGGAGTGCGGTCGCAGCGGCGTTCGCCGACACGTCGCTCGCAACGAAGCGTCCGGACGGCGACGCGG
>NZ_WUUU01000028.1 GCF_009831555.1 Halobacterium bonnevillei
ACGAACCTCGTCGGGACGACGTACACGCTGACGGCCGAGGAGCCCGGGACCGAACTCCGGGACGCCAGCGAGTTCTCCACGCTGCTGAACGCCACGGCGCGCTACGAGCGCGCCGACGTCGGCCTCGCGGTGTGTCTCGGCGAGCGCGGCGACCCCCTGGACGCCGCCCGGGAACTCCTCCGCGAGCACCGCCGCAACCTCTCGGAGGGCCTCGACTGGGTGCGGACCGAGGGCGTCACCGTCGAGGACGACCTCCAGTGGTTCCACGCGGAGGACCGCATCCGGGAGACCATCGTCGGCATCGTCGCGGGGATGGCGCTGGGCAGCGACGCCACCGAGAGCGACCGCCCGATTATCGGCTTCGGGACCAAGAGCGACGAGGAGGTCAAGGTCTCGGCACGCGCCACGTCGAAACTCGTGGACCGCGGCCTCGACCTCTCGGTCGTCATGAGTGAGGCCTCGCAGGCGGTCGACGGCGACGGCGGCGGCCACGTCGTCGCGGCGGGCGCGACCGTTCCCAGTGGTCGCGAACAGGAGTTCCTCGAGGAGGCCGCCGCAATCGTCCGCGACCAGACCGACTGAGCGGCCCGCGAGAACCGCGCAGGCCGGCTACCAGGTGGCTTCGCAGACGCGCAGCCAGTTCTCGTGGGCGAGTTTCGCCAGGTCGCGCTCAGAGTAGCCGGCCTCGCGGAGCGCGTCGAAGATGCCCGGGACGCCGGTCGCGTCGCCGATGCTGTCCGGGATGGTCGCGCCGTCGAAGTCCGAGCCGAGCGCCACGTGGTCGACGCCCATGCGGTCGACGAGGTGGTCGATGTGCCGCACGACGACATCGAGGTCAGTGTCGGGGTCGTTGGCGCCGTCCGCGCGGAGTGCGCCCGCCGCGAACGTCAGCCCGACGAGGCCGTTCGTGTCGGCGACGGCGTCGAGTTGCTCGTCGGTGAGGTTGCGCGTCGACGGACACTGTTCGTGGGCACCCGCGTGTGAGACGACCAGCGGATCCCGGGAGGTGTCGTGGACGTCCCAGAACCGGCTTCCGGGAGGTGCGCGCAGTCCACGAGGACGCCGCGGTCGTTGCACCGGCGCACGAGGCGGTGACCCCGGTCGGTGAGGCCGTCGCCGATGTCCGGCGACTCCGGGTAGGCGAACGGCACGCCGTCTGCAAACGCAGTCGGGCGACTCCACGCCAGCCCCAGCGACCGCAGGCCGCGGTCGTAGTAATCCGCGAAGTTCGACAGCGACGGGTGGACCGGTTCGGCGCCCTCGAAGTGGACGGTGACGCCGAAGTCGTCGCCGTCGAGGCACGCCCGCAGATCGGCCGCGGATTCGACGCGCCGGACGCCGTCGGCGGCAGTGAGTTCGTCGAGCGCGGCGAGCATCTCGTCGGCGGCCTGCGCGGCAAACGACGGCGCGAGCGGCGGCGGTGACCGAATCCGGTAGCCGTTCGGCGTCTCGACGCGATTGGCGTCCTTGCCCGCCCCGAACTGCGGTTCCGACGGCACGAAGACCGCGAACACGCCGCCGGCTAGCCCGCCCGCCCTCGCTCGCGGCAGGTCGAGGTGGCCGTCGTCGCGGCCGTCGCGGAGCGCGTCGACTGTCGTCTCGCCGCGGTACACCGCGAGTACCGCGTCGTTGTGGCCGTCGAAGACTGGCGGCGTCTCTGACATCGGGGGACTTCTGACCGACGGGCGGCGAGCCCCAAGAGTGTTTGCGCCGCGGAAGCCGCCGCGTCGGTCCCGCGAATCACCAGTTCACGCCTGAGGCCGGTGGAACGAACCGATCATTTGGAGGGGGTTGGCAAGGTTCGAAGCACGCTATCGGCTGTTTTCGGTAGTCTCAGACGACATACGGTAATGCGTCGACCCCACCACGAGGGCAGAATTCTATATCGTAGCATGTAGTTTATTGAACTCAGGCGGATGGTTGTCCCACTCTTCGCCAGAACCCCGTAATCAGCACCAACGATGCCCAGCACCTTCGTTTCCGTATTTCGCGAACGAAGTCTCGGGGAAACGGGGCCGAGATCCCGAAGTAGCAGCGGTTTCGCGGCCAGCGCGAAATCGAACGCGACCCGGAGCCAGTACGTAGTCGATTTCGACACGCCCACCACCACGTGGCGAAGCAGCTCGGTAATCGACCACCCACCAGCCACCGAAAACAACCGGCCGGCAAACGGCTACCAGGTACGGCCCCCGGGGGCGAGCCAACTCCACACGGGCAGCCAGCAGACAATACCGAAACTCGAACGCGAACCCCGGCATCTCACCTGTCGGCGCAACGGCCTCCCCCTCGATGCTGCAACACCAGGCAGACCCAGCGACGAAGCCCGTTTTGCCGGCCCGAATCTCGACATCTGGACGGTTGGGACGTCCCCGTAGAGTCGATGGGGCGCAACGAACCCTCGTTCCGTAAACCAACATCGAGTCTATCGAAGGAGGGCGCGGGATTGGGAAGGATGGCCCCCGGGCGTCGAACCTGCCGAACGAAGTCATCGCGGAGACAGGAACGAGATCGCCCCGGAGCGAAATCGCTCAATCCGAGTTGTAGGGCCGCTACTGCTTGCTGACTGATTTCCCGCCCACTGAATTTCGGAGAGTTGCCGCTTCAGCGTCGTTGCGGCTATATTTCGGCCGTTAGCTCGGTTTCTCCGTATCCTGGCCGACTGAGAATGCACCCCTACAATAAACTATATGCCACGATATAGAATTTGTCCGGCCAGCCAAGCAATCGAGAGGAGCCTCAGTACGTTCGATGTGTAGCAGCAGCGCTCAGCAGTTCGAAATCGGGCCCAGGACGTGAGAACGACGACGCTGGCGGCCGATCCATCCGCTGACTGCGGACGAACCGTCACTCCAGGTCGCGTGATTCGGCCCACCGGAGGAGCGGGTCGAGGTGTTCGCGGAGCGCCTCGCCCTCGTCAGTGAGTTCGTACTCGACCCGGGGCGGGATCTCGTCGTAGCGCTCGCGGACGAGCAGGCCCGCGTCGGTGAGGTCCTCGAGACGCGCGGACAGCGTCGAACTGCTGACCTCGCCGAACGCGTCCTCGAGTTCGCCGTACCTGACCGGGCCGAGGAGGCCGACAGCGCAAACCACCTGCATCGCGTACTTCCGACTGAGGAGGTCCACGACGCCCTCCAGTTGGCAGTAACACTCCATCTCGTCGGCTCGCGGTTGTCGTGACATGGCTTCGAGCACTCGAAGTTGGTTCGTTACTTCGGACTCGACAGTACAAGTACTTTGCTTCCTAAAGTATAGTCGCATGTCCGACCAGACGACCGACGTGCGCGGAGCTGTGGAATCGAACGACCCCCGCTGGCTCGGTGACAGTGACGTCATGGACGCGGCCCTCCCGGCGGAGTTCCAGGCGGCGATGGGTGCGTTCCTCGGCGAGGACGTCGAGACGCTCGACGGTTGGGTCGACAGACTGCGCGAACTGACCGGCGGGAGCATCGGGGTGGCTGAACTCTGCCATGCGGACAGCGAAACGCCCCACCGCGCGACGATGAACGGGGACACCTACCACTTCCAGTGTTTCTACGACGCCGTCGCGCTCGCGTCCATCGAGGACGAACCGGTCGACGTCCGGACCGAGAGCCCCGATGGCGACGTGATCACGGCGCGCGCGACGCCGAACGGCGTCGAAGCTACGCCCGTGGATGCCGTGACGTCGTTCGGCGTCGCGGCCGAGGCGTCGCCGTCGGGCGAGGGGCTCACGCTCGGTGACGCGTACGGCGCGATCTGTCCGTACGTGAAGGCGTTCCCGGACCGCGCGGCCTACGAGGCGTGGGCGTCGACGGTGGACGCCGAGACCGTGGCGTTGCCGCTGACCGACGGCTTCCCGGTCGCCGGCGCGCTCGTCGAGTGAGACGCCGGCGGGCCGCTGCAGGCGGTGTCCGGCCCGGAGTACCCGCTCGCGGACACACCCCCAGGGCCGCAGGGGCGGCCGGCTTTATCGACCGACGGGCACTTCAATCAGTCGCGTCCAACGTCGAGACAATGACCGACCTCACGCCCGAGGAGTTCGAGGAACAGAAGTACGTCGACTACTTCCCGAAGCTCCAGACCGCGTACAAGCGCGCGTTCGAGGAGATGAACGAGACGTACAACTCCGACCTCGTCCACGGCATCGACCAGACGATTCTCGCCGAGAGCGAACCGCACTACGAGGGCGACGGCGAGTTCACCATCGACCTGCCCGGGGACCCGCTGTCGAAGCTCGACGGCGTCATCGCCACCGACGACACCGCCGAACAGGTGCTGGACATCTACGTCGAGGAGCTACAGGCGCAACTCCGGGACATCTTCGGCGTGGACGACGAAAAGGCCTAAGCCACGTGAGCGCCAACCAACGTCCATGAGTACCGAGAGTCAGGAAAGCGACGACCTGGAGGAGCGCGTCAACAACTTCCTCCGTCGGAACTTCCCCCAGATCCAGATGCACGGCGGGACGGCGGCCATCCAGAACATCGACCGCGAGGAGGGCGTCGTGGACCTCCAGCTCGGCGGCGCGTGTTCGGGCTGCGGCATCTCCCCGATGACGATCCAGGCGATCAAGTCCCGAATGACCAAGGAGATTCCCGAGGTCAACACCGTCCACGCCGGCACCGGCATGGGCGAGGACACGAGCGGCATGAGCCCGTCGTTCCCCGGTGAGGAGTCCGCCGACGACGACGGCGAGGACGACGAAGGCCCGCAGGCCCCCTTCTAACGGCCACTCGGCCCTTTCTCTCCGGTCGAAGTGGTGCCGAGCGATAGCAATCGGCGTCGTCTACCCAGACAGCGGCGCGAACGCCGAGTGACGAAACCGCGGGGCTGCCGTCAGTCCTCGGTCCAGTAGTAGAGGGCTTCCTTCTCGACGCCGCAACTCGGGCACGTCTCCGGGAACGACTCCCGGAGGTCGCCGAGTTCCCCGCACTCCGAGCACCGCCACATCAGTTCGGCTTCCCCGAACTCGTGGCCCGCACGCTCGTGCTCGATGGAGAGCGCGTCGATGCCATCCCGGGTGGTCACGAAGAACCCGTCCTCGTCGAACCCGCGGACGGTGCCGAGTTCCTCGCCGTTCGCGTCGTAGACGGTGCGCCCGAGCGCCACGTTCGGCGGGTCGTCGCTCATAGGTCGTCCTTCGACGCGGCGCAGCATAAAAGACATCGCCGCCGCCGAGCGCGGCAGGGCTGGGGGCCGGACGCGATCCGCCGCGTCACGGTCACGTGATGTCGGTGACGAGTTCCGTGAACAGGCCGCCCGTGGTTTCGATTTCTTCGACCTCCTGCTCGACCGCGTCCCCGGTCACGCCCGTGACGTTCTCCAGCGGGACGACGGTCTCGCGGCCCCCGCCCGCCGGTGTCGCCCACAGCAGGTTCCCGATGACACGGACGTCCTCGCAGTCCAGGCGGTGCTCGCCGTCCGCGATGGGTTCGTCGAGGAAGACAGTCGCTGTCATGGCTCGCGTGTGACATTCGTCGCAAACCACCATAATGCACGTGCCCGCCTGGTCACCGCGAGCGCCGGGAAACCAAGCGGCGACGCCAGCAGCACCGCCACGCGCTCACATGAAGTCCGCGATGCCGCTCTGCTTGTTCTTGTCGTTCTCGAAGATCGACTCGAGTTTCGCCTCCAGGACCTCCAGGCGCTGTTTCGTGTACTCGCGGCAGTCGTACTCCTCGGCGACGGTGATGGCGGTGTCCATGTACTTGTTCACGGAGCCCTCGTGGACGGTGAGGTTCACGCGCCCGCCGCACTCCCGGCAGTCCCCCGAGAGCGGCATCCGTCGGTACTTCTCCCCGCAGTCCAGGCACCGCGTCTCCTGGCGGCTGAACGCCCGGAGGTTCCCGATGAGGTCCGGGAGGAAGTGGTACTCGATGACCCGCTCGGCGACGTCCGTCTCGTCGACTGCGCGGAGTTTCCGCGCGAGCTCCAGCTGGGCGTCCATCTTCTCCATCATCGACCCGAGAGTCTTGTACGCCGACAGGCTCGGACCCAGGTGGATGTCCGACGTGTCGTGGGTGTGGTCGAAGCCCGCGTACTCGGTGTCCGTTCCGAGGCTCTCCTCGGCGATCTCCACGAGCTCCTCGACCGCTTCGGGGTCGGCCATTTCGCGGGTCGCCTCGTAGAACGCCCGCGGGTACTGGTCGACGACGTCCATGTTGTGCGCCTCGTCGTCGATCTCGCTGGGGTCGATGCGCGAGGACATCACCAGCGGCGCGTCCATCCGGCCGCCGCGCTTGTCCGGCAGGTACGACTTCGAGAAGTTGATGAGGCCGTCCATCAGCAACATCACGCAATCTTCGTCCCCGTCGCAGTTTCGGCGTTTCGCTGCGTGAAAATAAGGATGTGCGTAGCCGACTGCTGCAGACGTGAAGCCGATAATTCTGCCAACGACGGCCGCGGAGGTGTGGGGCGCCATCCCGAAGACGAGTTCGCCGACGAGGTCGTCGCGTTCGTCGACGTCGTAGAACGGGTCGAGGCCGTAGTACTGGGTGAGGAGGTCGTCGACGAAGTCCGCGGTCTTGAGCATGTGTTCGGCGGCGCCGTCCGAGAGCACGACGTCCTGCACGCGGAGTTCGACGAGCTGGTCGTCGTGTTCGAGGCGGTCGCCGTGGACGTCCTCGGTGTAGCCGAGTTCCCGGAAGTGGTCGACGGTGACGTCGAGTTCGCTGGGTTTGACGGACGTGACCGGGAGGTCGGTCATGTCGTAGCGGACGGTGCCGTCCTTGAACGACGTGACGCCGTGTTTCGCGCGGAGCACGCCCTTCTCCATCTGTTCGGGGACTTTCTCCGCGGACATCAGCCCCTGGACGCCTTTCAGGACGTCGAAGGCGTTCTCGCGTTCGCCGACCGCCTGGAGGGCGTCCCGGTACTCGGCGCCGACGTCGACGGTCTGGGTCTCGACGTTGTCGAGGTCGCGCTCGCAGCGCGGGCACTCGACGCGGCCGGACTCGTCGGGGTCGGCGCTGATGCCGCAGTCCGGGCACTCGTAGTGGGGGTCGGTCCACTCGCCGCAGTCCCCGCAGCGCGGTTCGAACATGTGGTCGCCGCACTCGGGGCACTCGCGGACGCCGAGCTGCACGTCGATTTCGCCGGGGGTGTCGCTCATGTCGGGGGCGTGGCGGGCGGCCTCGCTGACGTCGCGCTGGCTGCCGCCGGCCTCCCCGATGGGGAAGAGGGTGTGGACGGCGGGGGAGAGGTCGCGGGATTCGGACTTCTCCGGGCGGCCCATGCGGTTGCCGACGCGGGTCGGCGCGCGCTCGCGGACCTCGAAGGGGCGACGTCGTTGACGGCGGCGACGGCGTTGGGCCATTCGCGGGCGTCGTCGCCGAGGGCGTCCCACGTCCGTTCAAGGTCGTCGTCGACGCCGAGGCAGCGCGCGAACGGCCGCCAGTCCGGAATCCGGATCTGGTCGTCGTGCTGGCGGTGTTCGACGAGCAGCGACTCGAGGGCGTCGCGGACGGCGTCGGTGTGGTCGACGACGAGGACATCGTCCGCAGCGTTGCTCGCTCCGGCGGCGTCCGGCGCCGCTGCCTCGACGCGACCGTCGGTGACTGCGTCGGCGAGCGCGTCGAAAGCCGCGACGTCGACGTCGTGCCAGAGGTACGTGTATTTCGGGTGCAGCGGGGCGTCGTAGTCGGTCGCCCACTCGATGGCCTGGTCGGCGTCCGGCGATTCGAGGTCGACGTACGGGGAGTCCTCGAGGGCCTGGACGTCCGCGCCCGCCGCCTCGAAGTCCTGGATCCACCACTCGGGGGCGTACGACGCCGGCGCCAGCGGGTGGTTGTTCTCAACGAACTCGCCGTAGTTGACGAGGTACTCCCCGACGTCCAGAATCTCCACGACCCCGTTGCGGACTTCGAGGGCCTCCTCGGGGTCGTCGATGCGGCGGACGTCGCCGTTCGCGAGTTTCACGGTGGGGCCCTCGATGGAGTCGACGGGGACGATGCCCGCGGCCTTGCCGGGGCGCTCGGTCTTGATCTGGGTGCCTGTCGCGAGGAAGTCGTCGACGAGGTGCATCGTCGCGGGGTGGATGCCAGCGGTGGCGAACCCGTGGTTCCGCGAGCGCCCGTACCGGAGGCGGAATCCGCCCTCCTTCGAGGGGTGGCCGAAGACCGGGCGGCCGGCGATGAGGTCTCTGAGGAACTTGTTCGAGGGGTCGACGCGTGGCGGGCCGTCGGGCTCGGGGTCGTCCTCGGCGTCCGCGGCATCGGTCTCGGCGTCGCTTGCGGCTTCGGCGCTCTCGGCGTCCGACGCCGCCGCTTCGTCGGCCTCGCCGTCGTCGTCCTCGCCGATGGTGCCGTCGATGAGGTCCTGGAGCCACGGCCACGCGACCTCCTCGAGGTCGCGGGTGTAGCGCTGGATCTTCGGCGCTTTCAGCGCGATGCCCTCCGCGAGCACCAGGCACATCCCGCCGCGGGGGGAGTTCGTCGCGATGCGTTCGAGGTCGCGGAACCCGTCGACCTCCTCGTTGCCGGTGGCCTCCCCGTCGAGCATCACGGGGCAGTGCTCTGTGATGAACTTCGTCTCCTTGTCCTTCGGCGAGTACTGGAGGCCGGTCTCGGAGTCGTACAGGGCGACCTCCTCGGCGTACCGCTCGATCTCGTCGTCTCGGGGCTTGAACTCGTCGATGCCTAGCAGCGACCGGGCGTAGTCGGCGACGAGCACTGACAGCGCCTGCGCCGTGCCGCCCGCCGAGCGGATGGGGCCGGCGTAGTAGACGGCGACGTACTCCGTGCCGTCGTCGTTGGTGTTGACCTCGACGCGGTCGATTCCCTCGATGGGGGCGGCGACGACCCCCTCGGTGAGGAGCGCGACGGCCGTCCGGACCGCGCCCTCGACTTTCCCGGCTTTGGTCTCGTAGTCGCCGACCGACCCCTCGACGAAGTCTTCGACGAGTTCCAGAGCGGCCGCTTCGCGGGAGCCCTCGCCCTCGAGTTCGCGGACGCGGTCGGCGACTCCGTCGATGCCGAGGATGTTCTCCACGCGGTCTGCCATGTCGACGGCAACCGGAATCTCGACCTCCGGGACGGGGTCCTCACCGCGGCGCTTCGCGCGCTCCGCGACGTCGAAGGCGTCGTCGAGACCGGCTTCCAGGGACTCGAAGTAGGCTTCGTCTTCGGGCCGCATTACAGCCAGAGGTCGAGGTCGGTCGCCTCGTCGTGTTCGCGCACGAGACTCGTGTCGAGTTCGCGGACGTACACCTCACCCGCGAACACGGTCGCGCGGTCGAGGTGGCCGGCCAGCGCCTGCCCCGAGCGTCTAGATAGTGTCGCGTGTGTGTGCGCGAACGGCTCGCCGTCCAGCAGCGAGATGTTTCCGACGCACCCAGCGACCTCCAGGGGTTCCTCGAAGCGCGCGGACTTGTACTCGAAGTCGTCCTGGTCGTAGTACCACAGTTCCGCGTCCTGGACGGCGCCCATGCCGAGGAACCACGCGGCCGCCAGGTCCTCCTCGGCGGCCAGTGCCTCGAGTTCCTCCCGCCAGTCGGCGCCGTGGTCGAGTCGGACTACGAACTCTCGACCACCGGTGACTTCGCGGACGTTCATGGAGTCGTCAAGGACGCGGGTGAGCAAAAGTCCTGTCGTCTACCCGTCCAGCAGTCGACGGAGCCGGCGACGCCGCGCCGGAGTCAGCGCCACGCGGACAGCGCTGTGGCGTCTGCTTCCGTGACCGACACCCATGCTTCGTCGCGGGAGATGTCCGCGATTACGAGTCGGGACTCTGGGCCGTCGTCGTCCAGTGAGGCCATCACGTCGGTCCCGGAAGCATTCGACGTCGGTTGCGCGGCATCAGTCGTCATGACATGTGATACAACGTCACACCCAGTACTTAAGAGCGTCGGATTGACAGAACTACGTGAGCGGCGAGTATGGTGTGGCTACAGAGCTGGCGAAAGTGCGGGCGTAACGGGTGTGAGCGCCGGAATTCGGCGCGCTCAGGGGGACGAGGGATGGTAGGGGGCCAGAGCCCCAAACTGTGGGCTGTCACTGCCGGAAATTTATTCCGTCCCCATTCGTGGAAGCGGTAAGTTTATCACTATAGATTAGTAATCCAGGGTTGGATGACAGACACTGACAACCTTTCCCGTCGACGTTCCTGCAAGGAACCGGTGCCGCTGCAACCGCAGCCGCCCTGGCTGGCTGTACCGGTGGCGACGGCGACGGCGACGACGAAGAGACGACCGAAGAATCGACCACGGAAGACAGTGGTGGTGGCGGAGACACCACGACAGAAGAGACGACCGAGATGGACTACGACCCGAGCAAGGAAGTCCGTCTCACTGGTTCCACGATGGACACCCTCGACCCCGTCAAGGCGACGGACACTTCCTCGGGTGCGAAGATCCAGAACATCTTCGACGGCCTGACCAACTACCCGGACGGCCAGACCAACGTCGAGAACCTCCTCGCCGAGAGCCTCGACGTCAGCGACGACCAGACGACGCTGACGTTCTCGCTCAAGCAGGGCGCAACGTACAACAACGGTGACGAAGTCACCGCAGGCGACATCGTGTACTCCTGGGAGCGCCTCGCGGCCTCCGAGAACTCGCGGCGAGCCTCGTTCCTGCTCGACGACCTCGGCGTCGTCCACGAGACCGAGACCGAGACCAACTCGGAAGGCGAAGAAGTCGAACGGTACGTCCCCGGGTCCATCGACGTCAACGCGGTCGACGACTACACCGTCGAGATCAACCTCCGTCAGGCGTTCTACGCCGCGACGGCGATGATCGCGTACTCCTCGTTCGTCCCGGTTCCCGAGGGCATCGTCGGCGACATCGAAGGCTACGACGGCCAGATGGACTACCAGGAGTTCGCGACGACCAACCCGGTCGGTGCGGGCCCCTACGAACTCGACAGCTGGGAGCAGGCGACCGAAGTCCGCCTGACCTCCCGCGACGACTACCACGGCGAAGAGCCGACGAACGCCGCGCTCCACTACACGATCTTCCAGGAGACCAACCCGGCGTACACGTACGCGACGGTCAACGTCAACGCCGACTTCCCCGTCGTGCCGGACGACAAGTACAACCCCGAACTCCGGAGCTTCGACGGCACCGACGACCGTGGCCGCCGCTACGGCTCGTACGGTCCGTTCGAGGAGAACGGCCTCACCGCAGACTACTACGAGGTCTCCACGCTCGACTGCCGGTACGTCGCGTTCAACTGCAAGCAGGTCCCGAAGCCGGTCCGCGAGGCAGTCGGCTACGCGATGAACCAGCAGATCATCACCGACGAACTCATCGCAGGTCCCGCGAAGCAGGCGTACTTCTTCACGCCGCCGGGCATCTTCCCGGGCGGCCCGGACGCCTACACCGAGCGCCAGCAGGACTACAAGTACGGCTACCAGAGTTCCGACCTCCAGGCGGCGAAGCAGGTCATGGAGGACGCCGGCTACAGCGCGGACAACACGTACTCGCTGTCCTTCGACATGTCCAACGGCTACGCGTCGTACGTCGGCGAGGACCTCTTCTCGCTGCTGCGCGACCAGCTGACGACCGCGCACATCGAGATGGAACTCAACACGGCCGACTGGAGTACGTTCCTGAACCGCGCGCGCAGCGGGAACGTCGGCATGTTCATGCTCGGGTGGCTCGCTGACTACCCCGGCCTGGACAACTTCCTCAAGCTCCTCAACCCGCCGGCGACGATCACCGACAAGGACGACAACGTCGGCTACGTCAACTGGACGGAGGACAACGGCGACTTCGCTGGCCAGGCAGAAGAGGGCTGGCAGCAGATCGTCGACAACTACGGCCTCTCCGAGTCCGACGTCGAAGCTCGCGCCGAGGGTGGCTGGAAGATCGAGGAAGCCGCCATGAAAGACGCCGTGATGCTGCCGTTCATGCACAGCGTCGATCAGGGCATGAGCTACCCGTGGGTCACCAAGCCGCGCTCCGGTGCGATGGGCGGCTCGCGTCAGATGAACCACACGATCAAGGTCGGCGACCGCGGCGAACACGAGTAATTCGCCCCGTAGTCGGTCGAACCGCCCTGTATTTTTTGAATACAGAACGGCCGTGTTTACGTACTGTACCCTCCAAATACGCGGACTCCGCGAAACGCAAGACCTAAAACCGACCAACCGACAGATGCAACCGAGTAACACAACTCGAGGCCCCCAATTATGAGCCGGTGGAGCTACTTCGCGAAACGACTCGTACTGTCGATCCCAGTGATACTGTTCGGGACGACGATCACGTTCTTCGTCATCTACGCCGGCCCGATCGACCCCGCATACGCCATCCTGGGTTCGCAAGCAACCCCCGACAAGGTCGCGGACATCCACCGGCAGCTGGGAATGAACCAGCCGATGTGGGAGATGTACTTCGACTACATCGTCGACATGTTCACCTTCAATCTCGGGAACTCGTGGGTGATACGGCCCGACCTCACCGCCTACGAGGTCATCATGGACTTCGCCCCGCGGACGGTGCTGATGGGCGCGTGGGCAGTGATTCTCCCGCTGTTCGTCGGGATTCCCCTGGGGTTCTACGCCGGACTCAACCCCAACACGCTCGGTGACTACACCGCCTCCTTCGGCGGCATCATCTGGCGTGCGATGCCGAACTTCTGGCTGGCAGTCCTACTGTTGCTGGTACTCTCGCGGTCCGAGGAGTTCCTCTTCGGCTTCAGTTGGGAGTCGTTCATCTACAGCACGCCCGTCGCGGGCGCGCCGGACATGGAGAACATTTGGAATTTCGAGAACTTCCTGCGGGCCTCGAAAGTCGTCATCCCCGGCGCGATGGTGCTGGGCTCGGCATCGATGGGCAACGAGATGCGCATCGGCCGCACGGCGTTCCTCGAGGCGCGGAACTCGAACTACGTGGAGATGGCTCGCGCGAAAGGGCTCCCCGGCCGCAGCATCGTCTGGAAGCACATCTTCAGGAACGCGCTCATCCCGCTGGTCCCCGTCATCACGGCAGAAGCGGGCGTCCTCGTCGGCGGGTCGGTGCTGGTCGAGACTGTCTTCGGCATCAACGGCATCGGGTGGCTGTTCTTCACCGCGATGACGTCCGGCGACCTGCCGCTGGCCGCAGCGCTCATGTTCCTGTTCATCCTACTGCTGGTTGGCCTGAACATCCTCCAGGACTTCCTGTACACCATCATCGACCCCCGAGTCGGATTCGAGAGTAACTGACAATGGCTATCGAAGATACGAAAAGCGACAGTATCGCTCGACGGATTCGAGAGAATCCCGCGCCGGCCGCCCGCTGGGCTGCAGTGATGGCCGTCCTCGTCATCGTCGAATTCGGCGCCCTCTGGGGGGGCATCATGGCCCTGCCGTGGGACACGCCAATGGGCCTCCTCACGGGCGTCCTCCCGGGCGCCATCGGCGGCGCAGTCGCCGGCATCGCGTCCGTCTTCGCGGACGCCGGCGCGTGGCTGGCCGACCTCCCGACGCTGCTCTCACGCGAGTGGATTCCCAACCAGGGCCACCGCGTTCCCGGCGGCGGCTGGGAGGGGACGTTCCTCGGCCTGGAACCCGCCTACGCCTGGGTGATTCGCGTCGCCGTCGTGTACGCGTACGCGATGTTCACGTTCTACTGGGTCTGGCGCGGCTACATGGTGTTCCGTCGCCACTACCGCTACGCCGACTGGACGCCCGCCGACGACATGATCGACCGGTTCCGCGGCCACAACTGGGGCAAATTCGGCCTGGTGCTCGTGATGGCGTTCGTGGTCATGGCGATGTTTGCGCCGACCATCAGCCCGACGACCCAGGAGCAGAACATCATGGACCCGTACAGCCACAACATCGAGTACTACAACGACGACGCCGGCCAGGTGATGGAAACGTCCGTCGGGCAGGCGAACCTGCTGTCGTCCTCTAAGGGCGTGCAGCGGAACTTCGGCCTCTGGTCGTACGACGAGTACGACAGGTTCCACCCGACAGGGACGTTCACCAATGGCAAGGACATGTTCACCCTCACCGCGTACGGAGCGCGGATATCCCTCTTCATCGGCGTCTTCGCGTCCGCGCTGGCAGGCGGCATCGCGCTGTCGCTGGCGCTGCTGACCGCCTACTACAAGGGCATCGTCGACCTCGCGACAGTCGTCGCCAGCGACGCGTTCATGGCGATGCCCCGGCTGCTGGTGCTGATCATGCTCGTGACCGTGCTTGCGGACCACTGGGTCGCGAACATCTACAGCGGCGGGTTCATCATCGCCTTCCTGTTCGGCATATGGGGGTGGATGGGGCTGTGGCGCGCCGTGCGTGGCCCAGCGTTCCAGATCGTCGAGAACGAGTGGGTCATGGCCTCGAAAGGGTTCGGTGAGCGCCCGTGGCGCATCGTGAAGAAACACGTGGCACCGTACGTCATCGGCTACCTGCTCATCTACCTCTCGATGTCCCTGGGCGGGTACATCATCGGCGCTGCTGGTCTGGCGTTCCTGGGACTCGGCGTCACCGCGCCGACCCCGGAGATGGGGCGGCTCATCGCCGCCGGCCAGTCACTGGTCACCACCCAGTCCTGGCACATCTCCATCATCCCGGGCCTGATGATCAGCGCGCTCGTGCTCGGCTTCAATGCGCTCGGCGACGGCATCCGCGACGCCATCGACCCGAAGACCGGCGGCGACGACGCGGCTGGTGAAGCCGCTGCCGCCGGGGGTGGTGGCTGATGAGCCAGCCCGAGTACGCAGACGACCAGCGCACCGGCCAGCAAGTCCTGCTGGAGGTCGACAACCTCCAGACAGCGTTCTTCACCGACAAGGAGACGATTCGCGCCGTCGACGGCGTGAGCTTCGCGATCGACCGCGGCGAATCAGTCGGCATCGTCGGCGAGTCCGGCTCCGGGAAGTCCGTGACCGCCCGCTCCATCATGGGGCTGGTGGAGACGCCAGGCCGCATCGTCGGCGGGTCGATCCGGTACAAGGGCGAAGACCTCGTCGGGAAGTCCGACGAGCAGTGGCGCCAGTACCGCGGCGGCGAGATCGCGATGGTGTTCCAGGACCCGCTGTCGTCGCTGAACCCCGTCTACACCATCGGGAACCAGATCAAGGAGTCGCTGCGACTCCACCAGGGCATGCGCGGCCGGGAAGCCACGCAGGAGGCGATCAACCTCCTCGAGGACGTCGGCATCCCGGACGCGCCGCGACGGCTCAAAGAGTACCCCCACCAGTTCTCCGGTGGGATGCGCCAGCGCGCGGTCATCGCCGTGGCGCTGGCCTGCGACCCCGACCTGCTCATCTGCGACGAGCCGACGACGGCCCTGGACGTGACCATCCAGGCGCAGATTCTCGAACTGCTCGAGAACCTGAAGACCGAACGCGACCTCGGCATCATGTTCATCACCCACGACATGGGCGTCATCGCCGAGATCAGCGACCGCGTGAACGTGATGTACGCGGGCGAGATGGTCGAGTCCGCGCCCGTCGAGGAGCTGTTCGCGAACCCGAAACACCCCTACACGGAGGGGCTGCTCGAGAGCATCCCGAGTCGGAACGAACGCGGGACGGACCTCGCGACCATCGAGGGCGAGGTGCCGACGCCGAACGAGCCCGCGACGTACTGCCGGTTCGCGCCGCGGTGCCCGAAGGCCTTCGACGACTGCGAGCAGGTGCACCCGGTGCAGGTCGACGTGGACGAACAGACCCCGGACCATCAGGCAGCCTGCCTGCTGTACCCCGAGGACGTCCCGCAGAACGAGGCCGTGAAGCTACACCAGTCCCGCGACGAGCAGGCTGGGTCGGAGGTGTCTGAGTAATGTCTCTCTACCAGGAAAGCCGAGACGGCGTCGTAGCCGAACCGACTGGCGAAGTGCTCGTGGAAGTCGACGACCTGAAGACCTACTACGGGTCCGAGGGCGGTCTGCTCGGCGGCAACCCGGTGAAGGCAGTCGACGGCGTGAGCTTCGACATCCACCGCGGCGAGACCCTCGGTCTGGTCGGCGAGTCCGGCTGCGGGAAGTCCACGCTCGGGCGGACGCTGATGCAACTGGAGTCCGCTACTGCAGGGGAAGTCCGCTACGACGGCACCGACATCACGACGCTGTCCGGCAAGGAACTCAAGGAGTGGCGCCAGAACGTCCAGATGGTGTTCCAGGACCCGGACGGCAGCCTCAACGACCGGATGACGGTCGGCGAGATCATCAAGGAGCCGCTGAACGTCCACAACTGGAAGACGCCGACGGAGCGCCGCCAGCGCGCCCGCGAACTACTGGACATCGTCGGCCTGAAGGAGGACCACTACTACCGGTACCCGTTCCAGTTCTCCGGCGGGCAGCGCCAGCGCGTCGGCATCGCCCGCGCGCTCGCGCTCGAGCCGGACTTCCTCGTGCTGGACGAGCCGGTGTCCGCGCTGGACGTCTCCGTGCAGGCGAAGATCCTGAACCTCCTGAACGACCTCCAGGAGGAGTTCGGACTGACCTACCTCATCATCGCCCACGACCTCTCGGTCGTCGAGCACATCTGCGACCGCGTGGCGGTGATGTACCTCGGGAACATCATGGAGCTCGGGCCGACGGACGCCATCTTCGACGAGCCCGCGAACCCGTACACGAACTCGCTGTTGTCCGCGATTCCCGAACCGGACCCGACCCTCGAGAAGAGCCGGATGACGCTGCGCGGGACGCCGCCGAGCCCCCGCGACCCGCCATCCGGGTGCGTGTTCAGCACGCGGTGTCCGTTGAAGATCCGCCCCGAGCAGTACGAGGACCTCGACGACGACGTCTGGGAGGGCATCGAGATCTTCCGGGCGGTGCTGCGGGACCGCGGCGACCTCTCCAAGAGCGTCCGGCAGCGCCTCCGCGACCTGCTCGGCCTGGAGACGCGCGGGATGGACATCGAGGAGGTCCTCGAGGAGTCCTTCGGCGAACTCGACGTCCCGAGTGACGTCCAGCAGCACATCGACAGCGCAGTCGAGCACGTCCGGCGCGACGACCTGCAGTCCGCCCAGGAGGAACTCGAGACGGAGTTCGGCAGCGTCTGCGAACAGGAGGTCCCGGAGAACCTCCCCGTCGGTGACACCGGCCGGACGAGCCACTGCCACCGGCACCGCGACGAGCACGAGGGAACCCTCGACTACATCGAGAGCCACGGCTACGAGCGCTGACGATGCTCGACCCCTCGGCACCGGACGAACCCGACGAATCCGACTCCGTGGGGATGCCGGACCCGCGGAGTCAGTCCGGGACGTCGGGCGCCACGGAGACCGACCCCGACAGGGTCGGGCAGCTGTTCGACGCGGTGTCGTACGCAGTCGCCACGACGGTCCTGTTCGCCGGCGTGTCGGCCGTCGTCGGCCTCGCGGTCGGGTCGGCGGTGGCGCCCGCCGTGAAGTACGGCCTGTTCGTGTTCGGGTGGCTGGCGTTCGGGTACGGGACGGTGATGCTGTGGCCGAAGGCCGCCTGGAAGGAACAGAAGGAGTCGAAGATGTTCGACGCCCTGGTGGACTCGCCGTCGAAGCGCCCGGACACGAAGTTCCAGCGGCTCGCCCAGCGCCTGCCGCCGGCACGCTTCCGCCAGCTCCCGGACGAAGAACGCCTCTCCACCGGTGCGCGAGTGTTCTTCGCGGCCGTCGTGATGCTGGCGACGTCCATCGTCCTCGAGCAGGCGTTCGGCGTCGGCCCGTAAGGAGCGGACTCGCGCGTTCACGGTACGCGTCCCGCCCCACCGTTTTGCGACGATAGCGTTCGGATCGCCGCTCGCGCTGCCGACGCACCGGTCGCCTCCGGGGCCGGGGTCGGTTACGTCTTGACGTGCCGGGGAGCAGGCGCCTCCAGAGACGGCTGGACCCGCTTTCGAGCGGTCGGCTACAGAAGGCTCTTGAGTGAGAGTGGACAACGCGGTAGTATGGAAGACGACCTCAGCGACACCGGGAGCGACGAAGAACTCCCGCCGGAGGAGGAGGCCGCACGCGACACTGAGGAGCGAGCCGAGCAGTACGCCGCCAACTCGCAATTGAAGAAAGACGCCTGGCAGCAGACCCTCGACGACCTCGACGCCCTCGCCGAGAAACACCGCGAGGACGGGACGGACGTGACCGCCATCGCCGCCGTTGACGCCGGCCCAATCGGCCGGGACACGAACGACCCGGACGGCGAGTACGGCATGGAGTTCGTCATCGCGGACAACCACGTCGAGGAGTTCCAGGCGGCCTTCGAGGCGGGCGACTACCCCGAGTACGACATCTATCGCGGGGAGGCGGCCTCGGACGCGTTCGTCGTCCTCGAACTGAACGACCCCGACGCCGAGCGCACGATCCTGCTGGCGGGCGCGTACCCGCTACGGGACGAAACCATGTGCGCGTACGCTGCCCGCGAAGAGGGCGAGATGTACACGTACGTCCGCACGCTGGACGGGACGCGGTACGGCGCGTTCCACCACGAGGGGTACCGGAAGTTCTTCCCGCGAGCCGACGAGCTGCCCGACGACCCCGCACAGGTAAAGCACATTTGAGGCCTGTGAGCCGATAACGCGGTGTCGTAGCCTACAAATGCGTGGGGAAAGTAATCGGGGTACATGAACGTCGCTGACGCGATGACGCCCCGTGCAGACGTGGTGTCGGTAGAACTGCCGGGGACGCGGGACGACATTCTCGAGTACATCCAGGAGCGGGCGTTCTCCTCTGTACCCGTTGTGAAACCGTCCGCCGACGGCGAACAGTACCGCGGACTCATCTCGCGGGACGACCTCATCGAACACCCCGAGGAGGACCAGCTCGCGATGCTGATGCGGGACGTACCGACGACGACGACGGACGCCTCCGTCAAGGACGTCACCAGGCTGATGCTCGAGGGGGGAACCCGCCGCGTCCCGGTCGTCGAGGACGGCCGCCTCGAGGGCATCATCACCGTGACCGACGTGGTGCGCGCCATCGCAGACGGCGAGAAGGACGGCGACACGGACGTCGACCAGCTCGCGAGAGCGGACGTCAACACGGTCTGGGCGGGAGCGCCGCTGACGGTCGCGGAACGAGAGATCTCGTACGCGAACGTACCGTACGCGCTCGTTCTCGGCGACGACGGCGACATGGACGGCGTGCTCACCGAGGTCGACATCATCGAGGTGGCGCGGGTCGTCGAGGGCGAGGACGAGACCGGAGACTCCATCGCGGACGACGACGACGACTGGAAGTGGGAGTCCATCAAGGCGATCGGATCGCGGTACCTGCCGACGCGGAACGTCGAGATTCCGGCTGCGCCCGTGCGGGAGTTCATGACCAGCGACGTGGTGTCGGTGACTGGTCGCCGGAACGCCCGCGAGGTCGCACAGACGATGCTCACCAACGACGTCGAACAGGTGCCGCTGGTGTCCGGCGACAGCCTCGTCGGCATCGTGCGGGACGTCGACCTGCTGGCAGGGCTCATCGATGACTGAACAGCTGCGGGAACTCGCGCGCCGACGCGGCTTCTTCTTCCAGGCGAACGAGGCCTACGGCGGCGTCTCCGGGTTCTACACGTACGGGCCGGAGGGCGCTGCGCTGAAGCGCAACGTCGAGGACGCGTGGCGGGACCGCTTCGTCACCCGCGAGGGGAACATGGAGATCGACTCGCCGACCGTGACCCCCGAGCCCGTGTTCGTTGCGTCGGGCCACCTCGACGGCTTCGACGACATGCTCGTGGAGTGCGCGGAGTGCGGCGAGAGCCACCGCGCCGACCACGTCGTCGAGGACGAGACGGACATCGAGGACGCCGAGACCTACCCCACGGAGAAGGTCGCGGACATCATCGCCGACCACGACCTGGCGTGTCCGTCGTGTGGCGCCCCGCTGGCCGGCCAGCCGGTCGAGGAGTTCAACCTGATGTTCGACACGACCATCGGCCCGGGGTCGGGCCAGCCCGGCTACCTGCGCCCGGAGACCGCCCAGGGGATGTTCACGGAGTTCCCGCGCCTCAAGGAGTACGCCCGCGAGCAGTTGCCGTTCGGCGTCGCGCAGATCGGCGCGGGTTACCGCAACGAGATCAGCCCGCGGAACGCGCTCGTGCGCGCTCGCGAGTTCACGATGGCGGAACTGGAGTACTTCGTCGACCCCGAGGGCGAGGGCCCGGACCTCGACCGCGTGGCGGACGTCGACCTGCCGCTGTACCCGGCGGACGCCCAGGCGGCCGACGGCGAGGAGTACGTGCACCTCACGCCACGGGAAGCCCTCGAGGAGGGCGTCGTGCGCGGCGAGTGGGTGGCGTACTTCCTCGCGCGCTCCAAGGAGTGGTTCGAGCGCGTGGGCGTGGACATGGAGCGGTTCCGGTTCCGCCAGCACCTGCCCGGCGAACTCGCGCACTACGCGTCGGACTGCTGGGACGCCGAGAGCGAGATCGACGGCGGCTGGGTGGAACTGGAGGGCGTCGCGTCGCGGACGGACTACGACCTCTCGAAGCACGCCGAGCACGCCGACGACACGTTCACCGTGTTCAAGCAGTACGACGAACCGAAAACCGTCGAGCGCGCGACCGTCGACCCCGACATGTCGTACCTCGGGCCGGAGTTCGGCGGCGACGCGGCCGACGTCGCCGACGCCCTCGAAGCGCTGGCCGAGCGCGACCGGGCGGCGTTCGACGGGAGCGCGGAGCAACGCTCCGCGGACAGTTCGAGCGGCGAGACGCCGCGAGAAGACCAGGTGACCGTCGAGGTCGAGGGCGAGGAGTACACCGTCCCGACCGAGAAGACGGGGTTCTCGGTGGAGGAAGTCACGGAGTCCGGCCGCCACGTCGTGCCCCACGTCGTCGAACCGGCGTTCGGCGTCGGACGCGCCGTCTACACGGTGCTCGCGCACAACTACCACGAGGACGAAGTCGAGGGCGAGACGCGCAGCGTCCTCCGCCTGCCGCCGGAAGTCGCACCCACTACCGTCGGCGTGTTCCCGCTGATGGACAAGGACGGCCTCGGCGAGCGCGCGCAGGACGTCGCGGCTGACCTCCGCGAGGCCGGCCTCTCGGTGACGTACGACGACTCCGGGAACATCGGCCGGCGGTACCGCCGCCAGGACGAGGTCGGGACGCCGTACTGCGTCACCGTCGACTACGAGTCCCTCGAGGACGACACGGTGACGCTGCGGGACCGCGACTCCACCGACCAGGTCCGCGTCGACGTCGACGACCTCGCGGACGTGCTGCCTTCGCTCACCGGGGGCGACCGCGACTTCGAGGACCTGTGAGCGAACTCAGCCGACGGCTCGTCCACGCGAGCGGCGCCATCCCGCCACTGGCGTACGTCGCGGACGTCGTGCCGTGGGCGGCGGTGCAGTGGTTGCTCGTCGCGTGCAGCGTGGTCGTCGTCGTGCTCGAAGCGCTGCGGCTGTCCGGGTACGTGTCGTGGTGGATCTACGACCGCCTCACCCGCGAGTACGAGCAGAACAACCCCGCGGGGTACGCGCTGTACGTGCTCTCGTACGCCGCAACCGTGTGGGTGTTCGACCCCGCGATAGCCGTGCCCGCGGTGTTGATGCTGGCGCTCGCGGACCCGTTCAGCGGCTACCTCTCGAAGGGCGGCCTCGGCCGGAAACGAACCTGGGTGCTGGTCGCGACGTTCGGCGTCTGTCTGGCCATCGCGACCCTGCTGGACGTCCCCCCGGGCGCGGCCGCCGCGGGCGCGCTCGCTGCGACAATCGCGGACGGCGCCACGCCCATCATCAGGGGGTACGTCATCGACGACAACGCGACGATTCCCCTCGGCGCCGCCGCGGCGATGTGGCTGGTCACGACGCTCGGCTGAGTCCGGGGGGCTCCTGTTTTGACGCTGTATCCGCTCGGCGGTCGCGCCCCCGCCAGAGCACTCACCCGGTAACGGGTGGGGCTGGAAGCCCCGGCACGCTTTCGACGGGAACAACCACAGGAGACAGCGACCACGAACGTTCACTTTCACCCCGATACGCGAACCCTTAACCGCGAGAGCGACGTACCTCGGTGCGAATGCCGGAGTCCGCGCACGTCGACCACCCGATGCTGACAGACGGCGTCATCGAGGCCCGACAGTACCAGCTCAAGCTGGCGGCGGCCGCCCGCGGTGCGCACACGCTCGTCTGCCTGCCGACCGGGCTGGGGAAGACGACGGTGAGCCTGCTGGTGACGGCGTACCGGCTGGCCGACGACGCGGGCGGGAAGTCGCTGCTGCTCGCGCCGACGAAGCCGCTAGTCGAACAGCACGCCGCGTTCTACCGGGAGGCGTTGACGATTCCCGACGACGAAATCGTCGTGTTCACGGGTGAGACGCGGCCGGAGGACCGCGCCGAGATGTGGAACGACGCGCGCGTGGTCGTGGCAACGCCGCAGGTCGTGGAGAACGACCTCGTGGGCGGGCGCGTGAGCCTGCGGGACGTCGTCCACTGCACGTTCGACGAGTGCCACCGCGCGACCGGCGACTACGCGTACACGTACATCGCGGAGCGCTACCACGCCGACGCCGCGAACCCCCTCGTGACGGCGATGTCGGCGTCCCCGGGCGGCAACGAGGAGGACATCCGGACGGTCTGCGAGAACCTCGGCGTGTCGAACGTCGAGGTGATGACCGAGGACGACGCCGACGTCGGCGAGCACACGTACGACACGGACGTCCAGTGGGAGCGCATCGAACTCCCCGACGAGATCATCGCGGTGCGGGACGCGATCAACGAGGTCATCGAGGACCGCCTGGAGAAACTCCGCGAACTCGGCGTGACGCGCGTGTCGAGCCCGGACGTCTCCCAGAAGGACCTGAACAAGATCCGAGCGAAGCTCCAGGAGCTCATCGACAACGACCAGAGCGAGGGCTACCAGGGGATGTCGGTGCACGCCGAGGTGATGAAGCTACGGCGCGCCGTCGAGCTCGTCGAGACCCAGAGCGTGGAGTCCGTGCGACGGTACTTCGAGCGCCAGCGCAACGCCGCCAACTCCTCGGGCGCCTCGAAGGCCAGCCAGCGCCTCGTCTCCGAACCCAAGGTCAAGGAGGCGATGCGGAAGGCCGACGACTTCGACGGCCTCCACCCGAAGTTCCGGCGCGCGCGCATGCTGCTGGCGGAGACGCTCGGCATCAAGGGCGGCGAGCGCGTCATCGTGTTCACCGAGTCCCGGGACACAGCGGAGGCGTTGACGGAGTTCCTCGGCGGCCACTTCGACACGCGGCGGTTCGTCGGGCAGGGGGACGCCGACGGCAGCGACGGGATGACCCAGACGGAGCAACGCGAGACCCTCGAGGAGTTCCGCGACGGCGAGTTCGAGGTGCTGGTGTCGACGAGCGTCGCCGAGGAGGGTCTGGACGTCCCCGAGGTCGACCTGGTGTTGTTCTTCGAACCGGTGCCGACCGCCATCCGCTCGGTCCAGCGGAAGGGCCGGACGGGCCGCCAGACCGAGGGGCGCGTGATCGTGTTGATGGCCGAGGACACCCGCGACGAGGCGTACTTCTGGATCTCGCGGCGCCGCGAACAGGAGATGGAGGACGAACTGCGGTCGCTGAAGGACGTGGCAGACGAACTCGAGACCGACCTCGGCGGCGACCAGCAGGCGCTGGACGACTACGCCGGCGGCGAGACCGAAGCGGGGGAAGCGACGACGGAAGCAGAGCCGGCGGACGACGTCGACGGCGAGGACGACCAGTCGGACACGAGCGCCGAACCCGCCACTGCGGAAACCGCCAGCGCCGAACCCCCGACCGACTCGCCCGGGGCGGAAGCCGACGGCGGCGGCGGCGGTGCGGACAGCAGCGGT